>NZ_JBHWHV010000053.1:0-67503 GCF_042732375.1 Streptomyces sp. NPDC059785 | reverse complement strand
GGCCGACACCGGCCCGGCCGCCCTGCGCATGCTGCTCCTCGGGGCCCCGACTCGCTCAGGCCACCGCCTCGCCGTCGACCAGGATGCCGAGGCGGTCGGCGACGGCGGTGAGGGCCGTGCCCAGCGGCAGCGCGACCCGGGTCACGGCGTGCGGGTCGCCCCGGGTGGCGTCCCGGTTGACGATGAGCACCGGTGTGCCGGCGCGGGCCGCCTGCCGGACGAACCGGAGCCCGGACATCACCGTCAGCGAGGAGCCGAGGACCAGCAGCGCAGCCGCCCCGTCGACCAGCGCGCGGCAGTGCTCGACCCGCCGCGGCGGCACCGTCTCGCCGAAGAACACCACGTCCGGCTTGAGGACGCCGCCGCAGACCGTGCAGGGCAGCACACGGAAGTCGCCGACCTGCTCGTCCGTGAGATCGGCGTCACCGTCCGGGTTGATCCCGGCCGCCACCGGCTCGAAGCCGGGATTGGCCTCCTCGAGGCGCCGGGCGAGTTCGTGGCGCGGGCTGAGGGTCCCGCACGACAGGCAGACGACGCGATCGAGGCTGCCGTGCAGTTCCACGACGCCCGTACTGCCCGCGGCCTGGTGCAGGCCGTCCACGTTCTGGGTGATCACGCCCGAGAGCAGACCGTGCCGCCCGAACGCGGCCACGGCCCGGTGCCCGGCGTTGGGCCGCGCGCGGCCGAAGGTGCGCCAGCCCAGGTGGCTGCGTGCCCAGTACCTGCGGCGGGCCCCGGCGTCGGCGGTGAAGTCCTGGTACGTCATCGGGGTGTGCCGGCTCAGGCTCCCGCCCTCGCTCCGGTAGTCGGGGATGCCCGACTCCGTGGAGATGCCGGCCCCGCTGAGCACCAGCACACCGCCGGCGCCCAGCGCGTCCGCGACCGGCGCCACATCGGTGGTGCCCGGCGGCAGATCCTCGGTGGGGGTCCAGCTCAGAGTGGGACGCATGCGCATGCCGCAAGGGTACGGAACGGCTCGCGCCGAGCCGGTGAGGGCCCGCGCCCGCACCCCGGAGGTACGAGGAGTCAGTCGCGGCGGGCGACGGCCCGTACGGGAGAGCCGCAGCCGCTCGTGCCGGCACCGGGACCGTACGCATCCGCGGCCCCCTGCGTCCGTGGGGCACCGGCACCGCGCTGATCGCGAATGTTCACGTCCAGCGAATGTTCACGTCCAGCGAATGTTTGTGCACGTAAGTGCTTAGGCTGGACTACATGATTGACCGTCGACTGCATGTGCTGCGGACGCTCGCCGAACACGGCACGGTGACCGCTGCCGCCGTCGCGCTGCACCTGACTCCCTCGGCCGTCTCTCAACAACTCCGTCTGCTGTCACGGGACTTGGGCGTGGAACTGCTGCGCCCCGAAGGGCGGCGGGTGCGGCTCACGCCGGCCGCACACATCGTGCTCCGGCACGCCGACACGCTGTGGACGCAGTGGGAGGCGGCCCAGGCCGAACTGGCCCGGCAGAGCGGCGCGCTCCAGGGCACATTGCGTGTGTGCGGGGTCTCCTCGGCCCTCGCCGCGCTCGCGGGTCCGGCCGCCGCCCGGCTGCGCCGGGCGCACCCGCTGGTCGAGCCGCTGATCCATGAGGAGGAGAGCGCCGAGTGCTACCGGCTGCTGCTCGCCGACGAGGCGGACATCGCCCTGGTACTGCCCGGCCCGGACGCGCCGCCCGTCACCGACGCCCGCTTCGAACAGGCCCCGCTGATGACCGACCGCCAGGACCTCTTGGTCCCCGAGGGACACCGGCTCACCCGGCCCGGAGGGATCCGGCTGGCGGAAGCGGCCGACCAGCCGTGGATCGTGAAGACGTACAACAACGACACGTACCCCCTGGTGACCGCCGCGTGTGCGGCCGCCGGCTTCACCCCGCGAATAGTCCACCAGGTCAAGAAGCGGTACGCCGTCTCCGCGCTCGTCGCGGAAGGGCTCGGCGTCTGTCTGCTGCCCAGGATCGTGCCGCTGCCCCCGGACCCGGTCACCCGGGTCCCCCTGATCGGCGACCCGGCCCCGGTGCGTCAGTTCCTGACTGCCGTCCGCCGCGGCAGCTCGGACCACCCCCTGATCGAAGCCGCACTGGAGGCACTGCGCGACACGACCGCGAACTTCGGTCGCCAGGGGCTGGGTCAAGGGCGGACGCGGGGATGAGTTGAGCCTTGGTGGGGGAGCGGGGCGGCCCGTACCGCGTCGCCGACCTCACCCGTGCCGCTTCCCCCGAGGGACCTCAACGTGTCGGCTCCGCCGCGTCCCTGCGGCCCGCGAGCAGGAACAGCACCGCCGCGGCGGCGAGGAAAACGAAGCCCGTGCCCGTGCAGACCATGACCGTCTCGGCAGAGGCGTCCGCGACGCGCGGGACGCCGTTGACGAGGATGAGGGCGTACACGCACAGCAGGCCGTGGGCGCGGAGCCGCATTCCGGCCCGGCGGTTCCGCGGCCGGGGCGGTGTCCATCCGGCCAGGATCGCCGCCGACAGCGGCAGCACGAGCGCCGTGGACACCGCCAGTACTGCCCAGTGGTACAGCGGATTGCCGTACACCCCGCCCCCTTGGTTCCGCTGTGGTCGACAACTCCACTGTCGTCGACCGATGTTGATCAACAGCCTAGGGAAGCCCGTGCGCGTCCGTCCACACCGAACTCCTCAGGTAGTCACCGAAACCGCCGCGCGCCCGGGCGTGCAGGCGGGGCGAGGTGAGCACCGGGCAGAGGGACGTGCGCAGTACGCGGTGGCCCCGGCGTTCCAGGGCCTCGACCAGGGCCCGGTCCTCGCCGGTGGCCAGGGGCGGGAAGCCGCCGACGTCCAGGTACGCGGCGGCGCTGATGCCCAGGTTGGCGCCGTGCACATGCGGGTGGTGCCAGGTCGCCGCGCCCGGCGGCCGGGTCGCCTCGTACAGGGCGCGATGTGGCGCGGCCAGCGGAGAGGCGGGTGGCAGGACGACGGTCCCCACGACGGCCTGCCACCCTTCGCGGGCCCGGGCGAGCTGGTGGGCCAGCCAGTTCGGGGGAACGGTGCTGTCGGCGTCCGTGGTGGCGATCCACAGGCTGCCGGGTGCGTCCGCGTACCGGTTCAGCGCGTAGCGGACGCCCGTGTGCCGGGCCTGGCCCGGACTGCGGCAGTCGGTGCTGACGACGAGCGCCCCGGCGTCCCTGGCCAGCGCGGCCGTACGGTCCCGGCAGGCGTCGGCGACCACCACGGTCCGTACCCGCGTGCCGGTGAGCGCGGGATGGCGGGCGGCGCGGGCGACCGCGGCCAGGGCGGCGGGCAGCAGCGCCTGTTCGTCGTGGGCGGGGACGACGACGGCGACGTCCGGGCTCACACCAGGCCCTCTCCGGCGGCGACCGACATGGCGGGGCCGCCGTCGGGGCCGGTGCGCTGGTGGATCTGGAGGACGAAGTCCTCCTCGCGGTGGTCGGCGAGCAGGCCGAGGCCGGGCAGTCCGGCGAGCCGGCGCGCGATCCCGGTGCCGGTGGTCAGATGCTCGGGCACCGGATGGTCCCAGTGCACGGTGACCAGGGTGCCGTGCGGCTCCAGTGCCGCCACCGCTCGCTCGAGGAGCCCGTCGAGCGCGGCGCCGTCGAGGTAGTACAGCAGCTCGGACAGGACGATGAGGTCGAAGGAGCCCTCCGGCCACTGTTCGGGCAGCAGCATGCGGCGCACCTCGACATGCGGCAGGTCCCGGGTGCGGCGGCGGGCCGTCTCCACCGCGGACTCGACGCGGTCGCAGGCCAGCAGGGCGTCGCAGCGGTCCGCGAGCCGGCGGGTCAGCTCGCCGACCGAGCAGCCGGGCTCGAACGCCCGCCGGTAGCGGGGCAGCGGCAGCGCGGCGACGGTCAGGTCGTACTTGCGCCGCTCGTACCAGCGCTCCGCCAGGCTCCACGGATCGGCGGCGGAGCGGTACATGTCGTCGAAGTACGTGTCCGGAGTACGCGGGCGGGTCACGCGAAGACCACCTCGCGGTCGCGCAGGTGATGGGCCAGCTCCCGCGGAGGCAGCACGGCGGCGTCCCGGGGATCGGGGCCCAGGGGCCGTATCTGGCTGGCGAAGCGCTCGACCGCGGCCCGTTTGCGGGCCTGCACGGCGGGCGGCAGCTCGATCCGGGACGCTCGCCGCCAGGGCACGCGCGGGTCGTCCGGCTCGGCCCAGTGCCACAGCCACACCGGGTAGAGGCGGCACGACACGGCCGCCGCCCGGGCGGCGGCCGTGGCCGCGCGGCCGGCCGCCTCGTGGTCGCCGTGCACGTCACCCGTCCACGGCGCGAGGCACAGCGCGGCGCCGGGCAGCAGGTCCACGAGCACGGCGGCGAGCCGGCCCTCGTGGTCGGCCACCCGGGTGTCGGGCAGCCGCAGCCGTACGATCTCCGCGCCGTCCGCGCCCAACTCGTCCAGCGCGTCGCGCAGTTCACGGGCACGCAGCTCGGCGAGGCGGCCGGGGGAGAGACGGGTGCTGCCGGGGTGGGAGCCCTCGCCGTCCGTCACCGAGACCACGGTCACCGCCAGTCCCGCGGCGGCGAGGCGGGCGAGGGTGCCGCCCACGCCGAGCACCTCGTCGTCCGGGTGCGCCGCGACCACCACGACCCGCCCCGCCCCGGGCAGCACGAACTCGGGCATGCGGCTCCAGCCCGCCCAGGAACGCCAGCGCTCCTCGTCGGTCCCGGGCGCCTGGATCGGGTCGGCGTACCCGCTGCCCGTCCCGGTGCGCGGCGCCGTCATCGGCCGGCTCCCGCGCCGCGCGTCACCGCTTCGCCCAGGGCGGCCAGATCCCGCTCGGCGTGGTGCTGACGGATGTAGACGGCGAGGTCGGCGGCGGTGCGCGCGTGCCGTTCGTCATGGCACAGCGGCCCCGCGCCGGTCGCACGTCCCACCTCGTCCAGTACCTCGGCACAGGTCTGCGCCAGCAGGGCACGTACGCGCAGCGCCCGCACCGCCGCCGTACCGGCCCGGTCCAGGGGGTCGGCGTCGATCTCCTCGGCCGCCCGGCGCAGCACCGTCCACGCCGTGTGCAGCCGCAGGTCCACGGCACCGACGTGCGCGTCGGTGAAGGGATCGCCCCGCCGCGCGGCCCGCTCGAACAGCACCCGCGCCACCGCCTGCGCCCCGCCGTACCAGCAGGCGGCCACACCGACCCCGCCGTGCTGGAAGCCGGGACGGCGCACGTACGCCTCCACGTCGCCGACCGCCGTGGCGGGCACCTGGGTGAAGCGGACGTCCGGGCTGTCGCTGCCTTCCATGCCCACGGCCCGCCAGGTGCCGGGCACCGGCCGGCAACCGGGACGCGCCTCGGACTCCGGCCCCCCGGAGTTCCCGGGCGGGGCGCCGGACAGGCCGCCGTCGAGGACGTCGTCGGACACGCCCGTGCGTACCGCGAACAGCCGTCGGCCGTCCTCGGCGCGGGCGGTGACCAGGGCGTGCGTGCAGGTGTGGGCGCCGGAGCAGTACTTCTTCAGCCCGTCGAGCACCCACCCGTCCGCCGTACGCGTGGCGGTCAGCCCGGAGCCCGGCGGTTCGGCCGCCCACACGGCCCAGTACTGCCCGGGTCCGACCGGTTCGCCGCCGAGTTCGGCGAGGATCGCCGCGGCGTCGAGATGGCCCTCCAGCAGCCGGGCGGCGCACAGGTCCTCGCGTGCGGCCGCGGCCAGCGCCTCGAAGCGCTCGGCGGTACGGCCGCCGCCGGGCAGCGGGACGTCAGTCTCCCCGGCCGCCACCGCGTCGACGTGCCGGGTGAAGACGTTCGCCGCCGCGCGTGCCGCCGGGGTGCCGCCGAGGTGCGCGTCGGCGTTCGTGGCGATGCCGTCGCCCGCTGGTCCACGGCCGGTCGACGGTGGTCTCGTCTGCTGCATCGGCGGTGCTCCTCGCTCTTCGGTGCCTGGCGCCGGTCGGGCGCCGAGCCCTCGCGACCGGGCAGGAGACGCAGGTCCGGACGCCACCGGCCCTCGCCTCCGCCCGCATCACTGGCTCGGGCATGCCAGTGCCCCGGAGGCCTCGCCCTACACGCCGGACGCCGAAGATCACACGCCGGCGACGGAGCGAGGCCCGCACCATGGGACAGCCGAGGCCGGCCGGTGTGCGGACGCGCAAGGGCCGGCGTCCGCGGACGACCGCCACGGGCGTTCGTCGCGGGCACCGGCCCCTCCCGGCGGACCGGCCGCACCGCACCGCCGCGCTTCGCCACGATGCCGTGCGGTGCGACCGGCCGTCGCCGTCAGCCGCTCCCGACGCGCTCCTTGATCTCCTCCGGACTCAGATAGGCGTTCGTGTACTCGAAGTCCCGCAGCGTGCCGGGCGTGCGGGTCAGGAAACCGGTGCGGACGAAGTCGTCACCGGCCACCGAGTTCAGCGCCCAGTTCGTCGCCACCCGTACCTTCGCCACGTTGGTGCGCAGCGCCGACCAGTGGTAGCCGCGCGCGGCGACCAGCGCGGGCAGCCCGCGCAGCTCGACGCCGAGCGGCTTCGACACCGCGTCCAGGCCGCCGAGGTCGACGACGAGACCCAGATCCTTGTGGACGTAGGGCGTCATGCGCTGGTTGCGCAGCGAGGCGATGACGTTGTCCGCGACGTGCTTGCCCTGCCGCATCGCGTGCTGGGCGGTCGGCGGGCAGACGGCGCCCTCCGTGTCCTTGGCCTCGTCGGGCACGGCGGCGGCATCGCCGAGCGCGAAGACGCCGTCGTGTCCGGGCAGGCACATCTCCGAGGCGACCGCGAGACGTCCCTTGACCGTCTCGGCGCCCAGGGTGCCGATCAGCGGGCTCGCCGCGACACCGGCGGTCCAGATCAGCGTATGGGTCGGGATCACCCGGCCGTCGGTGAACGTGACCTCCTTGGGTCCCGCCTTCGCGATGGAGACACCCAGCGAGACGTCGATGCCCCGCCTGCGCATGATCTCCAGGGCGCTGCGGCCGAGCTTGTCGCCCAGCTCGGGCATCAGCTTCGGCGCGATGTCGATCAGATGCCACTTGATCAGCCGCGGATCGAGCCTCGGGTAGCGCTTGACCGCGGCGTGCGTCAGCCGTTGCAGGCACGCGGCCGTCTCCGTACCGGCGTAACCTCCGCCGACCACCACGAACTGGAGCCGCGCCGCCCGCTCCGCCTCGTCCTCGCTGGCGTCGGCGATGTCGAGCTGCGAGATGACGTGGTCGCGGATGTACGCGGCCTCGGCGAGCGTCTTCATGCCCCGGGCGTGGTCGGTCAGTCCCGGGATGTCGAAGGTGCGCGTGATGCTGCCCGGGGCCAGCACGATGGTGTCGTACCGCTCGTTGACGATCTCGCCCGAGATCTTGCGGACGACGCAGACCTTCGCCTTCAGGTCCACTCCGATGGCCCCGCCCGGGAGGATGCGGGTGCGGTACCTGCGGCTGCGGCGCAGCGAGACGGCGACCGACTGCGGGGTGAGCACCCCGGAGGCGACCTGGGGCAGCAGCGGCAGATAGAGCTGGTACGAGAACGGCGTGACCAGTGTCAGGTCGGCCTCGTCGGGGCGGAGTCTGCGCTCCAGCCGCCGCACGCACTCCACTCCCGCGAAGCCCGCTCCGACCACCAAGATCCTGGGTCGTGCCACGATGCTCATCCCTTCACCGGCTGCTCATTCGTCTGGCTTCAGGGGTTCAGGTGCCCACGGACAGCCGACTCGCACATCTTTGATCCCATCGCGCAGCAGGCGGACGCGCCACCGGAGGCCGTCCGTGCGCCGTAACCGGTATCGCGGGGAGGGGTGGCACCGTCGGCCGCCGGGCGGTCGCCGAGGCCGTTCCGGTCCTGGCGCCGGGCGGGCGGTCACGCCGGACGCAGCAGGGCCGACGCCTGGTCACGGGCGTGGCCGAGCGGGTCGGGGAAGACACTCAGGCCGTGCGCGACGAGGGCCCCTTCGTGCAGGAGCATCAGGCTGCGCCCCAGCTCCGTATGACCGCGCCTGGCGCCGTCCTCGGCAGCGGCGGGCGGCTCGATATCGCGGGCGAGGTCGGTGAAGAGGGCGAGCATCCACGCCTTCTGACCGGTGATGAGCGGGTACGCGGGGTGCGCCGGGTCGCTGATCTCCGCATGGGCGTTGACCATGCCGCACCCCTTGGAGCTGTTCTCGCGCGCCCACGCGCGGGAGGCGTCGAAGACGGCCAGGATCCGGTCCCGCGGCGTGGCCGGCGCGGCGTGGAGGCGGCCGGCGAGGAAGGCCCGCCAGCGTTCGTCGCGGTCCGCCAGGTACTCCACGACGATCCGGTCCTTGGAGCCGAAGCGGTCGTACAGGGTCTTCTTGGTGACCCCCGCCTCGGCGGCGATGAGGTCCACCCCGACGGCATGGATGCCGCGCTCGTAGAACAGCCTGCCCGCGGCCTCCAGGGCGCGGCGGGCGGCCGGGGTCATGGTGATCCGTCGCGGCGTTCCCGTACTGCTCACTCCTCCACTGTATACCGATCTGTATAGTGACTCGGGCCGAACGGGGTATACCGATCTGTATAGCGAGAGAGGAGTCGCGACATGAACGTCCTGCTGTCGGCCGCCTTCGTGCTCTGCTGGAGCTCGGGATTCATCGGTGCGAAACTCGGCGCGGGCAGCGCCGCCGCCACCACGCTCCTGATGTGGCGGTTCCTGCCCCTGGCACTCGTCCTCGCCGCCTTCGCCGCCGTCTGCCGGGCGCCCTGGCGAGGTCTCGCGGTGCGGGACGTGGCCCGGCAGGCCGTGATCGGCGCGCTGTCGCAGAGCGGCTACCTGCTGACCGTCTACTACGCGATCCAGCTCGGCGTCTCCAGCGGCACAACCGCCCTCATCGACGGCACCCAGCCGCTCGTCGCGGGCGCGCTCGCCGGACCGCTGCTGGGCCAGTACGTCGCCCGCGCGCAGTGGCTGGGGCTGGGCGTCGGCGTGTCCGGCGTCGCCCTCGTGACCCTTGCCGACGCCGGCAGCGGTGACGTGGTCTGGTGGGCCTACCTCGTACCGTTCCTCGGCATGCTCTGCCTGGTGGCGGCGACCTTCCTGGAGAGCCGTTCCCGTACCGAGGTCGCGCCGATGGCGGCCATGACGGTGCACTGCGTCACCAGCGCGGTCATCTTCACCGTCCTCGCCGCGTTCTCCGGAGCCGTCCGGCCACCCGGCGACGCCACGTTCTGGACCGCCGTCCTCTGGCTCGTCGCCCTGTCCACCTTCGGCGGGTACGGGCTGTACTGGCTCATCCTCCAGCGCTCCGGCGTGACGAAGGTGAACACGCTGATGTTCCTCATGGCCCCGGTCACGGCGGTGTGGGGCGCGGTGACGTTCGGCGAGCCCTTCTCCGTGCAGACGGCCCTGGGGCTGGGCGTCGCGCTCGCCGCCGTGGTCGTCGTCCACCGGGGCGACGGCGGGCGGCGGCGCGCCGGCGCGCGGAGCCCGGCCGCCGGGTCCCGCCTCCGGGGCGCACCGTCCGTGAAGCGCTGACGCGTCCTAGCCCGTCCGTGAAGCGCTGACGCCCCCTAGCCCGTCCGGACCGCGCTCGCGACGACGTCGAAGAGGTGATCGGCGCGCGGTGCGAGGGCGGGCTGGTCGCCGAGCCAGGCGAGCGCCGCCACCAGTGCGAACAGATCGGTGCCGTCCATGTCGGCGCGCGCCGTGCCCGCGCTCTGTGCGCGGGCGAGAAGCCGGGCACCGGCCGCGCGCATCGTCACGCAGGAGGCGTGGAGCGCGGACTCGGGGTCCGCGATGGCGGCGGCCATCAGCGTGGTCGCGCCCCGGTACTCGCGGGCGTAGGCGACGCAATCGCGCAGCCACGCTTCGAGGGCCTCCTCGGGTGTGCCCGACGTCTCCAATACGCCCGCCCTCGCGGTCAGTTCGTCGAAGCCCGTACGGAGCAGGGCTTCGAGCAGCGCCTCGCGGGTGGGGAAGTGGCGGAGCAGCGTCGCGAGGCCGACTCCGGCCCTGCGTGCGATGTCGCGCAGGGACGCGTCGACGCCCTGCTCGGTGATGACGTCACCCGCGACTGCGAGTAGGTGGTCACGGTTCTTCTTGGCGTCGGCCCGCATCTGTCCCTCTTGCCCGTCCGGCGTCCCGCTTGACTGTCCGGATCAGTGGTCCATATATTCGGATCAGTGGTCCGGATAATTCGGATCACTGATCCGTTAAGGCTATCCCGCGACGCGGGCAGGGGAGAACGATGCCGGCACACACCATGAGGGCGATCCGGCTGCACGAGCACGGCGGGCCCGAAGTTCTGCGCTATGACGAGGTGCCGGTCCCCGAACCGGGGCCGGGCGAGGTGCTCGTCCGGGTGCGCGCGGTCGGCGTCAACCCGCCGGACTGGTACCTGCGCGACGGGCTGACCAACATGCCCCCGGAGGTGCGGCCCCAGTTCGACCTGCCCGTCGTCCCGGGCACGGACGTGTCGGGAGTCGTCGAGGCCGTCGCCGCGGACGTGACCGGCTTCGCCGTCGGCGACGAGGTCTTCGGCCTGCTCCGCTTCCCCGGCTTCGACGGCGGCGCCTACGCCGAGTACGTGGCCGCGCCCGCTTCGGACCTCGCCCACAAGCCGGCCGGCCTCGATCACGTGCACGCCGCCGGGGCACCGATGGCCGGACTGACGGCCTGGCAGTTCCTGATCGAGCTGGGCCACGACCACCCCTCGCCCTTCCAGGCGGCACGGCACCGCACGGTGCCGCTCGGCGCCGGTACGACGGTGCTCGTCAACGGCGCCGCGGGCGGCGTGGGGCACTTCGCGCTGCAACTGGCCAAGTGGAAGGGCGCGCAGGTCATCGCCGTGGCTTCGGGCGCGCACGAGGCGTTCCTGCGCGAACTCGGCGCCGACCGGTTCATCGACTACACCAAGGCCCGCGCGGAAGACACCGTGCGCGACGTCGACCTCGTCCTCGACTGTGTCGGCGGCCGCGGCAGCCGCCGCTTCCTGCGCACGCTCAAGCGCGGCGGCGCCCTGTTCCCGGTGTTCTTCGGCGAGTACGACGACGAGGAGACCGCGAGGCTCGGCGTCACGGTCTCGGGCACCCAGGTCCGCTCCAGCGGCGCGCAACTCACCGAACTGGGGCGCCTGCTCGACGCGGGCACGGTGCGCGTCGCGGTGGACAGCACCTTCCCGCTCGCGGACGCCCGCGCGGCCCACGAACGCGCTGCCCGGGGGCACATCCAGGGCAAGATCGTGCTGACGGTGGCCTAGGGGCTCCGGCAGTCCTCAAGGTGTCGCGGCGCCCGGCCGTCCGGGTGTCGTGGCGCCGCGAGGTGACAAAAAAATCGAACACGCGATCTAATGCGGGCATGAACGCCACTGACTTCCCCGACGACCTGGTGCGGACGCAGCTCGCCTTCAACGCCGCTTACGACGCGCTCGCCGCGTCCCGGCGCCGGGACACCGCCGCCCTGCGCCGCCGCCTGCTGCGCCTGTCCGTACGGCTCTGGTGGCACCCCTACTGGGACACCGCCCGTGCGGTCCCGGCGGCGCGCACCGAACTGCGGGAGCTGGCCCGTACCCGGACCACGTGAGGCAGCCCGGCCCGCGAGCCTCCGGGCAGGCGCCGAAAACCCTGTGACACACACCTCTGATCTGTGGAGCATGGGCGGATGGCGCGACTCCACGACATCGTCTTCGACTGCGCGCGTCCCGCGGCCACCGCCCGCTTCTGGGCCGCGGCGCTGGACGGCTATGCCGTCGCGCCCTACGACGACGCGGAGCTCGCCCGGCTGCGCGCGCTGGGGATCACCAATGCCGAGGACGACCCCACCGTGCTCGTGGAGCCGGCCGGCGGCGGACCCCGGCTGTGGTTCCAGCTCGTGCCGGAGGCCAAGCGCGTGAAGAACCGCGTGCACGTCGACCTGCTCGCCGCGGACCCGGAGGCGGAGACCGAGCGCCTGACCGCGCTCGGCGCGACGGTGCGGGCCCGGCGCGCGGACAACGTCGTACTGGCCGACCCGGAAGGCAACGAGTTCTGTCTGTCCCCCGGAGCGGAACACCCTCGAGGCGAGGACGGATAAGGGCGGGGATAAGTCGCCTCGCGGTAAATGTCGAATTGTCGACGAAGGCAAGTGACCGCCTTTGGTCCGATTGCCCGCATCCGAAAAAACGACTTCCTCGCCCGGCCGTGCACAAAAACCCTCTCAGGACGTTTGGCCAGTCGCGTTCCGCGCACGAGCTTTCGCCCCTTCAGCCGCAGAGGAGTTATACGTGCCGTTCTCTTTCCCAGGCGCCCGTCGGCCCGCCGGTGACACGTCCGCCCGGTCTGAGGGGCAGCATTCCGTGCGCCGCCGTACGGGTCTCCGTGTCCGGCTGGGGCTGGCCGCCGCCGTCGTGGTCTGCACCTCGGCCGCGGTGCCGTCCTCCGTGCAGTCCGCACCGTCCGCGGTGTCTGGGCCGGAGCCCACTCCGGTCCAGGAGTATCCGGTGCGGCTGATCGCGTACGTCGCCAACAGCGGGTCCGCGAGCGTCTCCTCCTACGACGTCCAACTGGCGAAGCCCTTGACGACGACGCAGGTCGGCAAGGGTCCCACGGGCGTGGGTGCGGCCCCGGACGGCTCCCAGGTCTACGTGGCGAACGGCCAGTCCAACACCGTCTCCTTCATCGAGACCAGCGGTCACAAGGTGGTGGCGACGGTGCCGGTCGGGACGCGGCCCTTCGCGGCCTACCCCAGCCGGGACGGGAAACGAGTGCTCGCCGCCAACTGGGGGAGCGACACCGTCTCGGTCATCGACACCGCCGGCCGGAAGGTCGTCGCGACCACTCGCGTCGGCGAACTCCCGCACAGCATCACCACCATTCCGGACGGGACCGCATACATCACCGACAGCGGTAGTAATGATGTCACCGTACTCTCCAAGGAGAATCGGGTGGAAACCAGAATCCCGGTGGGGGACTTTCCGAGCGGTATCACCAGTACCGTCGGCGGAGAATATGTGTATGTGGCCAATACGGGGGCCGGCAGCATCTCCGTCATCGACACGGCCACCGATAAAGTGACCGCCACCTGGCCGGTCGGAAAGGCTCCGCTGGGTCTTGCCGTGAGCCCCGACGGAAAGCGTCTCTACGCGGCGGACTCCTCGGCCAACGCGTTGCTGATCATCGACACGGCCAACGGCCGCGTGCTCTACCGCGTCCCCGTGGGCAAGACCCCGCAGGGCGTGGCGGTCAGCCCCGGCGGCGGCCGCGCGTGGGTCACCAACGAAGCCTCCGACACCGTCTCCGTGGTCGACACGGCGACGGCGAAGGTCCGGGTCAACCTCCCCACCGGCCACCAGCCCGAGGGCATCGCGATCACGCCCAGGTAGGCGCCGTGGCCCTGCCGTCCGCTCAGGCGACGACGGCGGCCAGGAAGTCGCCGACCGTCCGTGCCAGGGTGGCGGGGTGCTCCAGGTGCAGGTCGTGTCCTGCCCGCGGGACGCTCACGGCCGTGAGGCCGGGGCGCCGCCGGAACATGCCGTCGATCTCCTGGGCCGGGATGATCCCGTCCTGGCCCAGGACGGCCAGGGCGGGGCAGGTGACGGCCGCCCATTCGTCCCACCAGGACCGGCGGGCGTTCTCGGCGAGCGAGGCGACCATGACATCGCGGTCGAAGCGCGGCCACCATCCGCCGTCGCGTTCCTCCAGCCCGGCGGCCCAGCCCGCGCCGACCGGGCCGCCCCCGAAGAACGTGCCGGCGGCGTCGCGCGAGGGGAAGGGCACCGGCCAGGAGCCGAGCCAGCGGCCTATGTCCTGCTGCACCTGCGGGCTCGAGCCGCCGGGGCCCGCTTCGACGAGCACGAGCGCGCGTACCAGGTCCGGACGGGCGGCGGCGGTGAGCATGGCGGTGTGGCCGCCCAGCGACTGGCCCATCAGGACCGGCCGTCGCAGCCCGAGCCGTTCGACGACGGCGACGACATCGGCGACGTGGGCGGCACGGCTCGTGTCGTGCGGACGGCGTTCACTCGCTCCGTGGCCGCGCTGGTCGACGGCGACGAGCCGGTACCGGGCGCCTAGGACTTCGGCGACGGCGTCCCACTCACCCGCGTGACCGGCCAGCCCGTGCAGCAGGACGACGGGCGGTCCTTCCCCGCCCCGGTCGCGGCAGACGAGTCGGACACCGTCGCGCTCCACGGTGCGTTCGGCCCAGGTCATGTGTCTCCTCACCAGGTCGGCAGTGCTGGGCCAACGGTAGGCGGCGGGCGAACGCGGACGTCGGGTGAGGTCGCGCAGGGCGGTCATCTGCGGCTTTCCTCCCCTCCTTCACTCGTCCGGGTGACGCAGTCATGCGTGAGCGGCGGGCCGTTCGTGTATCTGACGAGGCGGACAGGCCGTCTCGCCCGTGAGTGGAAGGCGACCGCAGTGAACGAGACCCTGAACATCGAACCCGCCGACGTGTACGAGACCCCGCTGCTGGACGAGGCCGGGGAGTTCACCGACCTCACCCAGGGCGCCATCGGCACCTGGCCCGAGGGCATCGGCGGATACCGCGTCGGCACCTGAAAGTCCGTGACGGCATGCCGGTCCGCGCCCCTCGGGTGCTGACCGGCATGCCCGGGGCCGGGCGGACGCCGCACGGCCCGGGGGAGGAGGGGGGACCGCGTGAATACGGCGACGTCCTGGTTCGTGGTGCTGCCGGACCGTGCGGGGGCGGCGGGACCGGCGGCCCGGTTGCGGGCGGCGGGAGGCGCCGACATGGTCCCCCACCCGTCCGGGCGGCCGTGGCTGCTGGGCCGTTGGCGGCCGGACGAGATGGCGGTCGTGACGGCGGGCGACCGCCGGTGCGCGGTGATCGGAACTTCGTCCACGACGGCCCCGGATCTCTCGGCCCGTATGAGGGGTGTCCGCGACGCCACGGACCTGGAACGCGTGCTGCGCCCGGTCCACGGCAGCTTCCACGTCGTCGCGGTTCTGGACGGACACGGCTACGCACGGGGGAGCGCCTTCGGGGGCCGGCGGCTGTACTGGACGACAGCCGGAGACACGACGGTGTACGCCGACCGGGCACACACCCTGGCCCGCCTCACCGCCGCCGTCCCCGACCCGGCACAGCTCGCGGCCCGGCTCGCCGTCCCGCACCTGCCGCACCCGCTGGCCGGTGCCGCCATGTGGACAGGGGTGCACACCGTCCCGCCCGGACACGCGCTGCGTACGGATCCCGGCGGCCGGACCCGCACCGCCGCCTGGTGGCGGCCGCCCGCCGCCGAACTCCCGCCGGCCGAGGGCGCCACGCACCTGCGGCGGGCCCTGCGCGACGCGGTGGCGCTGCGCGTCCGGTCCGGGCGAGTGCTGGCCGCGGACCTGTCCGGCGGCATGGACTCGACCGCCCTGTGCTTCCTGGCCGCCGAGGCCGGAGCCCGACTCGTCACCGCGACCATGGACTGGGACACGCCAGGCAACCAGGACCGCCACTACGCCCGGTACGCGGTCGAGCGCCTGCCCGGGACCACGTCCCTGGTGTTCGCCTCCGCGGAACTGCCCGCCTGCTTCACCGGGCTCGACCGGCGCCGCGCACCCCTGGACGAACCGGCGGTCATGCTGCGCGACCGCGCCCGCCAGCGGCACCTGGCCCGCGCACTGCTCGCCGAGGGCGCGGTGCTGCGGCTGTCCGGACACGGCGGGGATCACGCGGTCGTCCCGCCGCCCTCGTACGTCCACGCCCTGCTGCGCCGCGAGCCCCGCACCGCGCTGCGGCACGCCCTCGGCTTCGCCGCTCGCGACCGCTGGTCCCCGGCCGCGACCGGCCGGATGCTGCTGGACGGCCGCTCCTACCCGGCATGGCTCGGCCGGGCGCATCCGGGAAAGACGGCCGCGCCCGGACCGTGGGGGCCGATGCCCGCCCTGCCGCCCTGGGCGAGCGACGAGGCCGCCGAACGGCTCGCCGCGCTGCTCGGCCGCGCCGCCGGACAGGCCGAACCGCTGTCCGCCGATCCCGGCCGCCATGCCTGGCTCCACCAGATGCGCGAGGCCGGACGGATCGCCGCCCTCGTGCACGACGCGACCTCGGCCGACGGGCTTCCGACCGACAGCCCGTTCTGCGACGACGCCGTCCTGACCGCCTGCGCCGCCGTGCTCCCGCACCACGCGGGACACCCCTGGTCCTACAAGCCGCTGCTGGCCGCCGCGCTGCGCGGCCTGGTCCCCGCCCACCTGCTGGACCGCACGACGAAGGACCACTGCGGCCCGGACTGGCACCGCGGCCTGAAGACCCATCAGCGCGGGCTCGCCGACTGGGCCGAGTCCTCGCACCTGGTCGCCGCCGGTGTCGCGGACGAGGGCGCGCTGCGGCGGGCGCTGCTCAGCCCCGGCCTGAACGGCGGCGGCGCCCCCGCGCTGGAGAACACCCTGGGAGCCGAGGAATGGCTGCGCGACCTCGCCGCCCGTCCCGCCCCCGACCCCCTCGAAGAGGAGCACCCCCGTGACACGACGGCTGCGCGATGACGTGACCTGCTGCCCCACCGACGACGGCATGGTCCTGCTCGACGAACGCGACGGACGCTACTGGCAGCTCAACGCCACCGGCGCGGCCGTCGTCCAGGCACTTCTCGACGGCGCGACCCCCGACCGGATCGCCGACCGCCTGGCCGCCACCCGCCCCGTCGACCCCGCACGCGCCGCGGCCGACGTAGCGGCGTTCCTGGACCGGCTCACGCGCGCCCGGCTCCTTGCGGGCACCCCGTGAGCCAGACCCTGGACAGCACCGGCCGCCGTCCCCCGGCACGGCGCCGCGCCGCCGCCGGCGCCGCCGTCGGGGCGGCCCGGCTGCTGGCGCACCTGCCGCCCCGGCGCCTGCGGACCGTCCTGTGCGCCGTACGCCGCGGAGCCGCGCCCGCCGACCACGCCACCGCGCTGCGCGCCCGGCAGGACGTCACCGCGGTCAGCGTCCTGTGCTCCGGGCGCTACTGCCTCCAACGCTCCCTGGCCACCGCCCTGTTGTGCCGGCTCGGCGGCACCTGGCCCACGTGGTGCACCGGCGTGCGGACCTCGCCGTTCGCCGCCCACGCCTGGGTCGAGGCCGAGGGGCGCCGCGTCGGCGAACCCGACGACACCGCCACCTACCGCACGCTGCTGAGCGTCCCCCCGGCCGACCCCACGTGACACACGGGCGGTGCCCCGCAGCCCGGCCGCTCACGGCTGCGCGTCATCGCGCCGCGCACGTCGGCGGAGCAGGGACAGGGCGCGGGCGCGGGTGCGCGCGACCGTGCCGGGATGCACCCCCATGATGGCCGCGGCCTGGTCGAGGGTGTAGTCGTCGATGTCGACCAGGATCACCGAACTCGCCTGCCGCGGCGTCAGCGAGGCCAGCAGGTGTACGAGATCCATCCGGGCGGTACGCCGCTCCACGCCCCCGTCCCAGGCGCCCGCGGCGGGGGCCTCGCTGTCACCGGTCGGCACCAGCCGGCGCTCGCGCCGCAGCCGGTCGCGAATGACGCTGAGCAGGGCGCTGAACGCGTAGGCGTACGGGTCCGGATGGCTCAGGAACCGCTGCGGACGTGCGGCCAGTTTGAGGTAGGCGTCGTGGACGGCGTCCTCGGCGGAGTGGGACGTACGGCCCGTGAGCTGCGCCGAACGGCGGTACAGCCTGGGCAGCAGGGCGCTGAAGATTTCGTCGAAGTCCTGTCCGGGGTCCGGACGGTGGCCGGTGCCGGCCTGCGGGGGGACACCGCCGGGCGGGCACACCGGCTCCGTCTGCATCGCCGTGGCGTCGAACGCGTCATGGTGCACGGGAAGTCCACCTCCAGGGAGGTCGCGGAAAGAACGAAAGGAGTACGGCGTACGGCGCGGTCCGCCGGTCGCCGGGGCACGACGGCGGCCGTCGTATGCGTCGTGCGGCGCCGGTGCTTCCCTTTTTCTAGCCCCGCCTGCGTTGTTCACGTTCGACGGACTGGCAGTGAACAAACGCATGGTGAACAATTCGCAGCACGCTGGGGGAGGGGGCCCACGGATGCCACGGGGAGAGCGGCCGCTGGACGCGGAGGGCGGGCCATTGCCCGAAATGGCCGCGCGATTGCGGGA
Organism: Streptomyces sp. NPDC059785; assembly: GCF_042732375.1. Lineage (NCBI taxonomy): Bacteria > Bacillati > Actinomycetota > Actinomycetes > Kitasatosporales > Streptomycetaceae > Streptomyces > Streptomyces sp. NPDC059785. The sequence continues at coordinate 49,600 of NZ_JBHWHV010000053.1, read as the reverse complement.
ATTGCGGCAGCGGGCCGGAAGTCCCACCTACCGCCAGCTCGCACAGCGTGCGCACTATTCGATCGCGGCGCTCTCCTCGGCCGCGGGCGGACGTCAACTTCCCACCCTGGCCGTGACCCTCGCCTACGTCCGGTCCTGCGGCGGTGACGAGGGCGAATGGGAGGCGATCTGGCGCCGGACGGCCGCCGCGTGCGCCGCCGCGAGCGCTCCCGCGGCGGCGGCCGCGGAGGACCGGCACGGGGACGGAGCCCGGCCGCCCTACGCGGGACTGGCCGCATTCGGGAGATCCGACGCCGATTTCTTCTTCGGCCGCGAGAAGCTCACCGGCACCCTGGTCGAACACCTGAAGGAGAAAAGGCTCCTTGTCCTGTTCGGGGCTTCGGGTTCCGGTAAGTCGTCGGTGCTGAACGCGGGCGTCCTTTCTGCGTTTTCCGGTGTTTCCCCGCTGGTTTTCACCCCCGGTCCGCATCCGCTGGAGGAATGCGCCCTCAGGCTGGCGGCCCGGGCCGGCGTGGCACCCGGCCCGGTGCGCGGCGAACTCGCGGCCGAGCCGCGCGCCCTGCACCGGATGGTGCGGCAGATCCTCGCCGGACGGCCCGCGACCGACGCTGCGACCGACGCCGCGACCGACGCCGCGACCGACGCCGCGACGGACCCGGAGGCGGACGAACTCCTCGTCGTGGTCGACCAGTTCGAGGAGGTGTTCACCGTGTGCCGCGACGCGCGGGAGCGGGAGCGGTTCGTCGCCTCGCTCGTACATGCGGCACAGGCCCCCGACAGCCGGACCCGGGTCGCCATCGCCGTACGGTCCGACTTCTACACCCACTGCACGAGGCTGCCCGCCCTGGTCGACGTCCTCGCCCACGCGCACCACCCTGTGGGCCCGATGACCTCCGAAGAACTGCGGGCGGCGATCGTCCGGCCCGCCGCCCGCGCCAGGCTGACCGTCGAGAGCGCCCTGCTGACGACCCTCACGGCCGACGCCCACGGCCGCCCGGGTGCGCTGCCCCTGCTGTCCCACGCCCTGCTGGAGACCTGGAGCCGGCGGCGCGGCAACGCCCTCACCCTCGCCGGATACCGGGCGGCGGGCGGCTTCGAGGGCGCGCTCACCCAGACCGCCGAGGCCTTCCACCGCGCCCTGAGCGACGACCGGCAGCAGGCCGCGCGACGGCTGTTCCTGCGGCTCGTCGCCCTGGGCGAGGGCACCGAGGACACCAAGCGCCGGGTGCCGCGCCAGGAACTCGACGACGGCCCCGACACCGCGTACGTCCTCGAACAGGCCACCCGCGCCCGGCTGTTGACCGTCGACGGCGACCACGTCGAGATCGCCCACGAGGCGCTGATCCGCTGCTGGACCCGGCTCGGCGACTGGCTCGACCAGGACCGCGACCAGGAACGGCTGCACCGCGCGCTCACCGAGGCCACCACCGCGTGGGAGTCCCTGGACCACGACCCCGACAGTCTGTACCGCGGGGTGCGCCTCGCCGCCGTGAAGGACCTGCCCCGGCAGGCGCTCACCGCCAGGGAACGCGCCTTCCTCGACGCGGGCGAGTCGGCGGCGGCGGAACAGCAGCGGCGCGGCCGCCGCCGGCTGCGCAGACTGCGCCGGCTGGTCGGTGCCCTGGTCGTCCTCCTGGTGTGCGCCGTGGCCGCCGCCGGTTTCGCCGTACGGGCCCAGCACACCGTCACGCGGCAGCGCAACGAGGCCGTCGTCCTGCGCGCCGCCGACGAGTCGGTACGGCTCAGCCCGCGCGATCCGTCCCTGGCCGCCCAGATCGCCCTGGCCGCCTACCACCTGGCCCCGCAGCAGCGGACGCGCGACGCCCTGCTCAGCGCCCTGTCCGTCGCACCGGCGGGCCCGCGACCGGTCGGGCACACACCGGCCGTGACCGCCGACGGCCGCACCCTGGCCATGGCCGACGGCTCCAGGATCGACCTGTGGAACATGGCCGATCCGCGGCGTCCCCGGCGGCTCGGCACCATCGGCGGCGACGGAGTCGGCCTGAACTTCATCGAGTTCACCCAGCGCGGCACCACACTGATCGGCGCGGACACCGAGCGCAGGCTCCGGCTGTGGGACGTGGCCGACCCCCGGCACCCCAGGCTCGTGGCGCAGCGGCCGACCGGACACTCCGAAGCCGTGTACTCCGTCGCCGTCCGCCGGGACGGGCGGATGGCCGCCACCGCCAGTTACGACGACACGGTGCGCCTGTGGGACACGACCGAACCGGCGCACCCCCGCGCCCTCGCCGTGCTGCCCGGGCACGCCGCCAACGTCAAGCCCGTGGCCTTCAGCCCCGACGGAAGAACCCTGGCCTCGGGCTCGGACGACCGGACGATCCGCATCTGGGACGTGACCCGCCCGCACCACGTCACCACCGTCGCCGTGCTGCGCGGACACCGGCACTTCGTCGACGCCCTCGCCTACAGCCCCGACGGCCGCACCCTGCTGAGCGGCAGCGACGACCGTACGGGCAGGTTGTGGGACCTCGGCCGGCTGCCCCGTTACCGGCGGCTGGGCGTGCTGGGGAGGCACGCCGACATCGTCGCCAACGTGGCCCTCGTCACCCACGGCCGGGTGGCGGTGACCGTCGGCGTGGACGGCGCGGTGAACGCCTGGGACGTGACCGACGCCGCGCACCCCGATCCGCTTGCCTTCCTCACCAACCCCGGCGGGTCGGTCAAGGAGGTGCGCCCCCTTGGCACGGACGGCACCGTGCTCACCGTGACCGCCCACCGCCTGGTCCAGGTCTGGTACACGGACATCCGCCGGGCGCTCGCCGAGGCCTGCGACCGCGTCCGCGCCACCATCAGCCGTGCCCAGTGGACCCGCCACTTCCCCCGCCTCGGCTACGCCCCGCCCTGCCCGCGCCGGACGGGGAACGACGCGCCGAAATGAGCGCTTTCGCCGTAGGGGCATAACCCGCCATTCCCACCGCAGCAAGCCCAAAGCGCCGTACCGACTGATATACCGATGGCGATTGGTGAACAGTGTGCAGCCAAGGCAGGCGACGGCCTCCTGAGCCGTCGACGGACACGATGGACACCTCGTCGAGTGCACGGGAGGACCCGGTCATGGACGAAGGCGAAACTCTGCACCAAGGCGCCGCGGCACCGTCGCGGCGCACGTTCCTGCGGGGCACCGCGACCGCGGGCATGCTCGTGGCGCTGCCGGGCGCGGCCCTGACGGCGTGCGGCGGCGGTGACGAGAAGGAGGGGGCGTCCCCGGCGCCCGCCACGACCACGTCGCCGACCCAGAGCGAGCTCACGGCCAACGGCTACGGGCACACCGACGCCGACTTCGCCCGGGTGGGCCTCAGGCGTGACTCCATCCAGACCTGGGAGGACGGCTACCGCACCGCCGCCCACAACGAGAACCCCGACGTCTTCGAGTGGTGGTACTCCGACTTCACCGGCGAGGACGGCACGGTCGTCTCCTTCACCCTGAGCACCCGCCTGGACGACGGCTTCGTGCCCGCGCCAGGACAGGCCGGACGCAAACCCAGGTCGAGCGTCACCGTGACCGATCCGGACGGCACCGGTCACGGCGGCGCCCGCGAGTTCGCCTGGGACGACTTCTCCAGCTCGAAGGACCGCTGCGACGTGCGCCTCGGCCCCTTCACCCTCTCCGGCGACCTCAAGACGTACCGGATGAAAGGCCAGTCGGGCGATGTCGGAGTCGACCTGACGCTGACCAGTCAGGTGCGGCCCTTCCGGCCGGGCACCGGCATCGTCTTCCTCGGCGACACCCAGCACTACTTCGGCTGGCTGTGCGCGGTGCCGTCCGGCACGGCCACCGGCACGATCACGGTGAACGGCAAGAAGCGCTCCTTCACCGGGCGCGGCTACCACGACCACAACTGGGGCAACAAGCCCTTCCCGTACGGTGTCGCGCACTGGCGCTGGGGCCGCGGCAACGTCGGCCGGTACGCGACGATCGGCGCCGACCTCCACCTGCGCAAGGAGTTCGGCTCCGCGACCGTGCCCGTCTTCCTCGTCGACGACACCAAGAGCGGCAAGCGCATGGTCGGCGCCTACTCGACCAAGACGGTGACGGCCACGGAGTCCGATCCGGAGCGGTACCCCGAGTCGGCCTACCCCAAGGAGTACTACAGCAGGGTCCGCTGGACCTACCGGAACGGCGGCGACCGGGCCGCCTTCACCTTCACCGACACCGACCAGCTCATCGTCAGCAGGCAGTACGTCACCGAGCCCACCCGGACCCAGCAGAAGGCGATGGCCGACCTGGGCATCGACGAGATCTGGTACACCCGCTACGCCACGAAGAACACCCTCCGGCTCAACCTGGCCGGCACCCGCACCTCGGGCAACGGCACGGGAACCCTCGAAGCGGCCCAGTTCGGACTGGGCGCCGCACCGTCCGGGAGCACCGCTTCCAGCAGGCCGTCCCCGACCACGCCGTCCCCGACGACGAGTCCTACGCGCAGCCTCCAGTGACGGATCGCCGGCGGGGTCGGGTCAGCCGGTGCCCTGCGCCGGGTCCGGGGCGACGCCCAGGAAGAGGTTGGCGACGAGCCGGTCCGCGAACTGAGTGGTCAGCGGCTGCGCGGGCATCAGCAGCCGGTGGTACGCGGCCCCCCAGAGCTGGTCGACGATCGTCTCCAGGTCGACCTCCGCACGGATCTGGCCGGCCTCCCGCGCGCGCGTGAGGCGTTCGACGGCGAGCCTGCGCCGTTCTTCGACGTAGTGCGTGGAGAGCGCCTCGGCCAGGTCGGGGTCGCCCTGGGCGGCGCCGACGATCCCGGAGATGGCGGGGCCGTTGCGGTTCAGGAGGTCGACGAACGCGTGCAGCTGCGTCGTCAGGTCGCGCCTGATGTCCCCCGTGTCGGGGAAGGCGAGGGTCTCTTCGAAGGTGTCGAAGTAGGCATCGAAGGCCAGGGCTCCGGGGGAGGGCCACCACTTGTAGAGGGTCATCTTGCTGACCCCGGCGCGGGCGGCGACCTTCGAGAAGGTCAGGGCGTGGACCCCCTCGGCGAGCAGCAGGTCGGCCGCCGCGGTCAGCGTCGCGTGGCGGACGTCCTCCGCCCGGCGGCGCCCGCGGCCCGGCTTGAGCGCGCCGGACCCCTCGGCGTCAGTTCCCTCCGTAGCCCCCATGCCTCTCCTCCTCGTCCGGCACGACCGGCCTGCCCGGCGCGGCCTCGATCCACGAGGGGCCAATTATATGGACTGGCCAGCCATATAGATATGGACTGTTGGTCTACATGCTGTTAGTGTACTCATCGTCCACAAAGACGAGAGGGAGAACAGCCATGACCGACATCCAGCAGCCCGCCACCCGTGTCGCCCTCGTGACCGGCGCCTCGGGCGGGATCGGCGGCGCGGTCGCGCGGGCCCTGGCCGCACAGGGCATGGCGGTCGTCGTGCACTACTCCGGCAGCGCCGAGCGCGCCCAGCAAGTGGTCAAGGCCGTCGAGGAGGCCGGCGGCACGGCCGTCGCCGCGGGTGGCGACATCGCGGACGAGACGGCGACGACGGCCCTCTTCGACATCGCCGAGGAGCGCTTCGGCGGGGTGGACGTGGTGGTCAACACCGCCGGGATCATGCTGCTCGCGCCGCTGGCCGAGATGGACCTGGCCGACTTCGACCGGATGCACCGGGTCAACGTGCGCGGCACGTTCGTCGTTTCCCAGCTCGCCGCCAGGCGGCTGCGCCCCGGCGGCGCGCTGATCAACTTCTCCACCTCCGTCACCCGGCTCCAGCAGCCGACGTACGCGGCCTACGCGGCGAGCAAGGGGGCGGTCGAGGCGATGACCCTCATCCTCGCCCGCGAGCTGCGCGGCCGGGACATCACCGTCAACGCCGTGGCCCCCGGGCCGACCGCGACGCCGCTCTTCCTGGACGGCAAGAGCCCCGAGCTGGTCGAGCGGATCGCCGCCGCGTCCCCGCTGGAGCGGCTCGGCACCCCTGAGGACATCGCGCACGCCGTGGCCTTCCTGGCCGGACCCGAGGGCCGCTGGATGAACGGCCAGGTCGTGTTCGCCAACGGGGGCGCGGCCTGACGGCCGGGGGCCTTCCTCCGGGCGCCTCGCTCAGCCGGCCCCCGGCAGCCAGGCCAGCAGGCGGCCGTTCTCGACCCGGGTCGAGAAGCGCGGCTGGGGAGCGGTTCCCGGGCCCGACATCACGGCGCCGTCCGAGAGGCGGAAGGCGGTGCTGTGCCAGGGGCACACCACGCAGCCGTCCGAGACCTCGCCCTCGTGCAGCGGTCCCGACAGATGGCTGCACCGGTCGGCGAGGACGTGCACCGAGCCGTCGGTGTCGCGCAGCACCACCAGCGGCACGTCGTCCGCCGTGCGCCGTACGAGCTGACCCACCGGCAGCTCGTCCACGGGCCCGAGGTCGTACGGCTCGGGGCTCAGCAGGTGCGGGACGGCCTCGGCCTGGTTGGTGCCGGCCGCCTGCCGGTGGGCGAGGTGACCGCCGAGCAGTCCGCCCGCCCCCGCCACGGTCACGCCCGCCAGCAGCAGCAGGCGCCCGCCGCGGCCGCGGACCCGGGCCAGCCAGGAGGCGCCGCACAGCGCCACGGCCGCCGCGTTCGCGGCGGCGTGCACCACCCCGGTCCGCATCTGCTGCTCGTGCAGCTCGGCCCAGTCCACCCAGCCGGCCAGCGCCGCGGGGAGCGCGGCGGCCGTGCCGACGCCGACGAGCACGGTGGCGCCGCGCCGGGTGCCGGGGAAGGCGTCGAGCACCGAGGCGGAGAGCCAGGCGCCCAGCGGCAGTTCCACCAGCGCGGGGTGCAGGGAGTGCCCCACGGGGCGGCCCCGCAGCACCTCCCGCGCCCGTCCCAGCGGCAGGGCGCGCACGGCCTTCTGCAGCGGGCTCGTCACGGTGTCCAGGGCGGAACTGCGTTCCAGCCGGCTCATCAGCTCGGCCGGCCAGGGGCCGCCCGGAAGGGGCGCGTCGTCGCTCCGCGCGCTGCGTGCGTCAACCTCGGCCATGGAGTCCGCCCTTTCGTCGGCTGGGAGCACCGGGCCCGGGTTCCCCGGGCCGGGAGAGGGCAATCACCTGGGCGATCAGTAGCCTGAGCGCATGCGTGTCACCAGGAATCTGCCGGCGGTCGCCGCGGGCGCGGTGGACGTGCCGTTCGTGATCAAGGGCTACGAGGAGGTCGTCGCCGCCGACACGGCGTGGAACGACCACTCGCACCCGTGGCACGAACTGCTCTGGAACGAGCGCGGCACGTCCACGGCGGTGGTGGGCTCCCGGGTGTGGTGCATCACCCCCACGCTCGGGCTGTGGATGCCGGCCGGGCGGCTGCACTCCGCCTCCGCGGTCGCGGGCACCTCCTACCGCGCGCACTTCTTCCGCCACGGCACCCTGTCGGCGCTGCCCGACGAGCCGGTGGGCGTGGAGATCACCCCGCTGCTGAAACTGCTGCTGGAGCGACTGGAGGAGGCGGACCTGTCGCCGCGTTCGCGGACGGTGACCGAGACGATGGTGCTCGACGTGCTGCGCCCGTCGCCGCGGGCGCTGCTGGTGCAGCTGCCGACCTCCGCGCTGCTGCGCCCGATCGTGGACGCGGTGCGGGCCGATCCCGCCGGCCGGCGGACGCTGACGGGCTGGGCCTCCGCCCTCGGGTGCAGTCCGCGCACGCTCACGCGCGCCTTCCGGGCCGAGACCGGTAGCAGTTACGTCCGCTGGGTCGCCTCGGTCCGCGCCCAGCACGCCGTGCGGCTGCTCGCGCGCGGTTTCGAGGTCGACGTCGTGGCCGACGCGGTGGGCTACCGCTCGGCGAGTGCGTTCGGGGCGGCGTTCCGGCGGACCACGGGGATGACGCCGGGCAGGTTCCGCGCCCACTGACCAGGGGTCTTTCCTGGCCCGGTCTGCGGGCCCGTACATCCGTCCGCGTGTCCCGATCGCTACAAGGGCTGTCGAAAAGGCTCGATTGATGCCGCCGCCCCGGCTCCATATGGTGTGCACAGGCAAGGCTTACCTAACTTGCTGTTGCACGTGCGGTGTCCCGCTCCGCGCCCCGCCGTCCGTGGCCCGGACGTGCGTTGGACGTGTGAGCCGGCGCCCTCGACCGAAAGTGGAACCCGGGTCTATGAGAACCCCACGCCTTCGCGCGCTCGCCCTCGCGGCGGCCCTCCTGTTCGGACTCACCGCATGTGGCGGCGAGTCCGGCGACAAGGACGACAGCAGTGCCGCCGCGGCCGGTGCCGACGGCCAGTTCCCCGTGACGATCAAGCATGCGCTCGGCACCACCGAGATCCCCGCCAAGCCCCAGCGCGTCGCCACTGTGAACTGGGCCAACGAGGAGGTGCCGCTCGCCCTCGGCGTCGTCCCCGTCGGCATGGCCAAGGCCAACTTCGGCGACGACGACGGCGACGGTGTGCTGCCCTGGACCGAGGCCCGGCTCAAGGAACTCGGCGCCAAGACGCCGGTCCTGTTCGACGAGACCGACGGCATCGACTTCGAGGCCGTCGCCGACACCCGCCCCGACGTCATCCTGGCCGCCTACTCGGGACTGACGAAGCAGGACTACGAGACGCTCAGCGAGATCGCGCCCGTCGTGGCCTACCCCGAGGCCGCCTGGGCGACCCCGTGGCGCGACATCATCCGCCAGAACAGCAAGGCCATCGGCCTGGCCGACAAGGGCGACGAGCTGATCGGCGACCTCGAGGGACAGATCGACAAGACCGTCGCCAAGTACCCCCAGCTCAAGGGGAAGTCGGCGATGTTCATGACGCACGTGTCGTCCAAGGACGTCAGCGAGGTCGGCTTCTACACCACCCACGACACCCGCACGCAGTTCTTCACCGACCTCGGCATGAAGATCCCGGCCAGCGTCTTTGGGCCGTCGGAGTCGACGACAAAGTTCGTGCTCACCAAGAGCGCCGAGCACATCGACGACTTCAACGACGTCGACATCATCACCGGTTACGGCGACGACAAGGGCGAGCTGCTGAAGGCGCTCAAGAGCGACCCGCTCACCTCGAAGCTGTCCGCCGTCAAGCGCGGCTCGATCTACCTGCTGCCCGGCAGCACCCCGCTGGCCACCGCCGCCAACCCCACCCCGCTGTCCATCCCGTACGTCCTGGACGACTACGTGGCAGCGCTCGCCAAGGCCGCGGACAACGTCAAGTGAGCGTGACCCAAGCCCCGCCCGCGCCGGACGCCGTACTGGTACGGCGTCCGGCGCGGACGCGCGTGACCTGGCTCCTCGTGGTCGCCGCTGCCCTGCTCGTGGCCATGGCCGCCTCCCTGGCGTTCGGCTCCCGCGACGTCGCCTGGTCCGACGTGTGGTCGGCGCTCGGCGGCGCGGACCACACCCTGGAGGAGGCGGCGGTCACCAAGCGCGTACCGCGCACGCTCCTCGCCGTCGCCGTCGGTGCCGCCCTCGGACTGGCCGGCGCGGTCATGCAGGGAGTCACCCGCAACCCGCTCGCCGACCCCGGCATCCTCGGCGTGAACATGGGCGCCTCCCTCGCCGTCGTCACCGCCATGGCCTACTTCGGCCTCGCGTCGGTGTCCGGCTACATCTGGGTGGCGATGCTGGGAGCGGCCCTGACCGCCGCATTCGTGTACGCCGTCGGCTCGCTGGGCCGCGGCGGCGCCACCCCGCTGAAGCTGGCCCTCGCCGGAGCCGCCACCTCGGCCGCCATCGCCTCGCTGGTCAGCGCCGTCGTCCTGCCGCGCAACGACATCTCCGACACCTTCCGGCTGTGGCAGATCGGCGGCGTCGGAGGCGCCTCCTACGCACAGCTCGGCACCGTGGCGCCGTTCCTCGGCGTCGGCTGCGTCATCTGCCTCGCCTGCGCCCGCGCCCTCAACTCCCTCGCCCTGGGCGACGAACTGGCCGCGGGACTCGGCGAGCGGGTGGCGCTGGTACGGGCCGCCGCCGCGCTCGGCGCGGTCGTCCTGTGCGGGGCGTCCACCGCGGTCGCCGGACCGATCGCCTTCGTCGGGCTCGTCGTACCGCACGCCTGCCGCCTCCTCGTCGGTGTGGACCACCGCTGGCTGCTGCTGTTCTCCGCGCTGAGCGGCGCCATCCTGCTGACGGCCGCGGACGTGGCGGGCCGGGTCGTGGCACGGCCGTCCGAGATCGAGGTGGGCATCGTGACCGCGCTGGTCGGCGCCCCCTTCTTCATCCACATCGTCCGCCGACAGAAGGTCAGATCCCTGTGAGCGTCCCTGCCGTTGCCGCCCCGTCCGCACTGCGGAGCGTCACCCGGGCGAGGGTGCGCGGCGCCCGCCGGCGGCGGCTGATCGTAGCGACGCTGCTCGTCCTCGTCGTCGCCGCGTTCGTCACCACGCTCATGGCCGGGCACACCTTCTACCCGGCCCGCGACGTGTGGCGGGTGGTCATGGGTGAGCAGGTGCCGGGCGCCTCCTTCACCGTGGGCCGGCTGCGGCTGCCGCGCGCGGTGCTCGCACTGGCCGCCGGGTTCAGCTTCGGCATCGCCGGTGTCACCTTCCAGACGATGCTGCGCAACCCGCTCGCCAGCCCCGACGTCATCGGCATCAGCAGCGGGGCGAGCGCGGCCGCGGCCGTCGCCATCGTCACCTTCTCGCTCAGCGAGACCGAGGTGTCCGTCCTGGCCATCGCCGCCGCGCTCGGGGTGGCGCTGCTCGTCTACACCCTGGCGTTCCGCGACGGGGTGGCCGGCACCCGGCTCATCCTGATCGGCATCGGCATCGCCGCCCTGCTCGACAGCGTCACCTCCTACGTGCTTTCCCAGGCCGCCGAATGGGACCTCCAGGAGGCGACCCGCTGGCTCACCGGCAGTCTCAACGGCACCACCTGGGACGACACCGTGCCCACCGTCGTCGCCGCGCTCGTGCTCAGCCCGGTGCTGCTGTCCAAGGCCCGCGACCTGAGCGCGCTGCGGCTGGGCGACGACACGGCGTCGGCCCTCGGCGTCCGCGTCGAACGCACCCGCGTCACGGTCATCGTCGCCGCCGTCGGCCTGATCGCGTTCGCCACGGCCGCCGCAGGACCCATCGCCTTCGTCGCCTTCCTCTCCGGCCCGATCGCCGCCCGTCTCGTCGGCACCGGCGGGTCCCTGCTGGTCCCCGCCGGGCTGGTCGGCGCCCTGCTCGTCCTGGTCGCCGACTTCACCGGCCAGTACGCCTTCGACACCCGCTACCCGGTGGGCGTCGTCACCGGCGTCCTCGGCGCCCCCTACCTCGTCTACCTGATCGTCCGCACCAACCGGGCCGGAGGCTCACTGTGACCGCGTCCCACACCCTCGCCACCGAGGACCTCACGCTCGGCTACGGCGACCGCGCCGTCATCGAGGGCCTGGACCTGACCCTCGCGGCCGGAAAGATCACGGTGATCGTCGGCGCCAACGCCTGCGGCAAATCAACCCTGCTGCGCTCGATGTCCCGGCTGCTCACCCCGCGCACCGGCAGGGTCGTCCTCGACGGCAAGGAGGTGCACCGCGCCCCCGCCAAGGAACTCGCCCGCACGCTCGGCCTGTTGCCGCAGTCGCCGGTCACGCCCGAAGGCATCACGGTCCTCGACCTGGTCGGCCGGGGACGCCACCCCCACCAGCGGGCCTTCTCCCGCTGGACGGCCGAGGACGACGCCGCGGTCACCGCCGCCCTGGCGGCCACCCACACCACCGACCTGGTGGACCGGGCCGTCGACGAACTCTCCGGCGGCCAGCGCCAGCGCGTGTGGATCGCCATGGCCCTGGCCCAGCAGACCGACCTGCTGCTGCTCGACGAACCGACCACGTTCCTCGACATCAGCCACCAGATCGAGGTACTGGACCTGCTCACCGACCTCAACCGGACCCGCGGCACCACGATCGTGATGGTCCTGCACGACCTGAACCTGGCCGCGCGCTACGCGGACCGGCTCGTCGCCCTCGCCTCCGGTCGGCTGCACGCCGCCGGAACACCCGGCGAGGTGATGACCGAGGACACCGTCCGCGCCGTGTACGGCATGGACAGCCGCGTCATCGAGGACCCGCTCTCCGGCAAACCGCTCGTGCTGCCCATCGGCCGTCATCACTCGACGGCCGCGGCCGAGCGTCAGGAGGCCCCCGCCTCATGAGTCCCAAGCTCACGGCACTGCTGCCCGACCTCGCGCCCTGGCGCTCCTCACGCGATTTCCGCCTCCTGTGGGTGCAGGGCCTGGTCACCTACCTCGGCAGCGTCATGGCACTCATCGCGCTGCCGCTCCAGATCAAGGACCTGACCGGCTCACCGCTCGCGGTGGGCGCGATGGGCGCCGTCGAACTGGTCCCGCTGGTCGTCTTCGGCCTGTACGGCGGGGCGCTCGCGGACGCCGTCGACCGGCGCAAGGTGATCGTGCTGACCGAGGCGGGCCTCGGACTCCTCGCGGTCGTCCTGCTCCTGAACGCCCTGCTGCCGCACCCCATGCTGTGGCCTCTGTACGTCGTCGCGGCCGGAGTCGCGGCCCTCGCCGGACTGCAACGCCCCGCGATGGACTCGCTGATGGCCCGCATCGTCCCGCATGACCAGCTCGCCGCGGCGGCGGCCCTCAACGGACTGCGCTGGAACGCCGCCGCGATCGGCGGGCCCGCGCTGGCGGGCCTGGTGGTGGCGTACGCCGGCAACGTCCCCGCGTACGCCACCACGGTGGTCTCCTTCGCCGCGTCGGTCCTGATGTGCCGCCGGCTCTCGTCCGTGCCGCCCGTCGACCCGGCCGCGAAACCGTCGTGGCGCGGCATCGCCGAAGGCGCCCGGTACGCGTGGTCGCGGCCGGTGCTCCTCGGCACCTACGCGGTCGACCTGGCGGCGATGTTCTTCGCCTTCCCGAACACGATCTTCCCGTTCCTCGCCGACGAGCTCGACGCCGAATGGTCGCTCGGCCTGATGTACGCGGCGGGCTCCGTCGGCTCGCTGGTGGTCAGCCTGACCAGCGGCTGGGTGTCACGGACCCGGCGGCACGGGCTGCTGGTGGTGTGCGGCGCCGCGGGCTGGGGCCTGGCCATCACGGCGGCCGGCTGGACCTCGCGCATCTGGCTGGTGCTGCTGTGCCTGGGCCTGGCGGGCGCGGGGGACATGCTGAGCGGTCTGGGCCGCTCGACCATCTGGAACCAGACCATCCCCGACCGCCTGCGCGGCCGGCTCGCCGGGATCGAGGTCCTCTCCTACAGCATCGGCCCGCAGCTCGGACAGGTCCGCGCCGGGGCGATGGCCGGCTGGACCGGCGCCCGCCCGGCGATCTGGACGGGCGGCCTCGCCTGCGTCGCCACGGTGGGCCTGCTCACCGCCGCGCTGCCGAAACTCCTCACCTACGACGCCCGGACCGACGCCGACGCCGAGGCCCGCCGCCGCGCGGGCCAGGACACCGTGCCCGCTCAGGTGCCGGAGCCCTCGCCGTAGAAGCGCACGTAGTCGACGGTCATCGTCGCGGGGGACGGCGTCGAGTCGTCGGGCGGGCCGGGCCAGTCGCCGCCGACGGCGACGTTGAGCAGCAGGTGCATGTCCTGCTCGAAGACCCAGTCGTCGGGGTCGGGCAGCTTCGACGGCGTCAGGGTGAAGTACGGCTTCCCGTCCACGGACCAGGTGATGCGGCGCCGCTGCTTGTCGACGGCGTAGGTGTGGAACGCCCGCGACGCGTCGGCCGGGAGGGTGGTGGAGGCGCCGATGCCGTTCTCGTTGTAGTAGCTCGGGCCGTGCGCGGTGCCGTACACCGTGCGCGGTTCCGAGCCGACCACCTCGCAGATGTCGATCTCGCCCTGTCCGGGCCATTCGACTCCGTTGTTGCCCAGCATCCAGATGGCCGGCAGCAGTCCCGTGCCGGTGGGTGTCTTCGCGCGGATCTCCGCGCGGCCGCGGGTCAATGAGACCTTCCCCTCGGTGGTCAGACGGGCCGACGTCCAGGGGCAGAAGTCCTGGGTCCAGCACGGCAGCTCGGAGCCTTCCGGGGCCGGCTTCGCGGAGATCAGCAGGTGACCCGCGCCGTCCAGCGCGGAGTTGGCCGCGTCGTCCGTGTAGTACTGCAACTCGTTGTTGCCCCACCCCTCGGCGTCCCGGTTGCCGGTCTCGGTGTTCCAGGACTCCCCGGCGGGGCGGGTGCCCGCCGCGTCGTCGAACTCGTCCTGCCAGAAGGGCTCTTCGGCGGCGGCCGGGGAAGCGCGCGGGTCCGCCGGAGCGGAGGCGCAGCCGGACAACAGCCCGCCCAGCGCCAGCACGAGAGCCAGGCGGGTACGTCGGTTCATCGCGCTGCTCCTGAAGGGTCGTACGGCGGGGTGAGCGGGTTCGGGACGGGGCGGCCGGGCTGTCGTCACCGCCGCGTCCCGGGCTCCCGGGCGGGCAGCCCGCGCAGGAGGACGTCGAGGAAGAGGTCGAAGCGCGGCGCGCCGGGCCCGAGGTCGTGGCCCATCTGCTGGGCGCCCAGCCACTGCACGACGCCGAGACCGAAGACGTACCAGCTCTGCTCGGCCAGTTCGGCGGAGGCGCCCGCGTGCCGGAACGCCGCGATGACGCGGCTCCGCAGCAGGCCGAAGGCCTGGGCGTTGTGGCGGTGCGGCGTCGCCACGTGGGCCGCGTAACCGGGCACGGCGAGGAACTGGTCGTGCATCCGCCAGGCGAGGTCCGCGAGCCACTGCCGCCAGGTCTCGGGCGTGGGCTCGGCCGCCGGGAGGATGCGCTCGACGACGACCTCGCCGACGAGGTCGAGGAGTTCGTCGCGGTTGCCGACCCAGCGGTAGAGCGCCGAGTGGGAGACGCCCAGCCGCTCCGCGATGTCGCGCATGGTCGCGGTCCGCAGGTCGCAGCCGAGCGCGGCCTCCACGATCTGCTCACGACTCAGCCGCGCGGGCCTGCCCGGCCCGGGTGTTCTCGCGTTCACGGGCATCAGTCTACGAAGCGGTCCGGCCCAATTAGTGACCAGCGGTCTCGAATGAGTTAGGGTCACCTTGCTTATCTGCCGTAAGGGTGGCCCGTCGGCGGTCCGACGCGGCGACGCCGAAATCGAGAAGGAGCGACCGATGTGGGTTCTGGCCGGACTGACCGCCGCCGCACTGTTCGTCAAGCGCAGGTTAGGCAGGGGCGGTTCGGGGCGTCCCGCCGCGGGCGGCGCGGCGGTGCTGCTGCTCGCGACCTTCGGCGTGGCGATCGCGCAGACGATCGTGCTCGCCGCGCTGGCGGTGTTCGCCCGTGACCTCGGTGTCAGCACGACCGGCGCGACCTGGCTGCTGACCGCCTTCATGCTCGCCTCCGCCGTCGCGACCCCGGTGGCGGGCCGCCTCGGTGACCTGTTCGGCCACCGTCGCGTCATCGTCACCGGCCTCGCGCTGCTGCTGGCGGGCTCGTTGGTGGCCGCGGTGAGCACGCAGGGGGACTCCTACGCCGGTGTCGTGGCGGGCCGGGTGCTCCAGGGGCTGTCCGGCGGTGTCTTCCCCTGCGCCTTCGGGCTGGCCCGCCAGAGCGTGCCCGCCGAGCGGCTGGGCGGAGTCGTCGCGGGGCTCAGCGCCATGTTCGGCGTCGGCGGCGCCCTCGGCATGGTCGTCGCCGGACCGCTCGTCGACGTCACCGCTCCCGCGGCGCTCTTCTGGCTCGTCGCCGTGATCGCGCTCCTGGCCCTGGCCGGGATGGCCCGCGTGCCCTTCGCCGCCGCCTCGCCCGTGCCCGCGGGCCGGGTCGACCTGATGGGCGCGACCCTGCTCGCGGGCGCGCTGGCCGCCCTGCTGCTCGCCATCAGCCAGGGCCGCGCGTGGGGCTGGACCTCGCCGGGGATCATCGCGCTGTTCGCCGCCGCGGCCGTTTTCGCCGCCGCGTTCGGGCTCGCCGAGCGGCGCGTCGCGGCACCCCTGGTCGACCTCCGGCTCCTGATCGGGCCGCGCCTGCTGCCCACGAACATCGCCACCCTGGTGGTCGCCGTGGGCATGTTCGCCGCCGTCACACTGCTGCCGCTCTTCGTCCAGACGCCCACCGCCCTCGGATACGGCTTCGGCTACTCCCCGGCCAGGACCGGACTGCTGATGACCCCGATCGCCGTCTGCATGCTCCTCGCGGCCCCGCTCTCCGCACGGATCGCGCGCTCCCTGGGCGCGCGGGCCGCCTTCCAGGCGGGCGCGGTCCTCGCGGCGATCACCCTGGGCGGCCTCGGCCTGTTCCACGAGCACATCGCCGAGGTACTCCTGTGGTGCGCCTGCCTGGGCCTGGCCTACGGCCTCGCCTTCGCCTCGCTCGGCGGCCTGGTCGTCGGCGCCGTCAGCCAGGAGCAGACCGGCGCGGCCACCGGCATCAACACCATCCTGCGCACCGTCGGCGGCGCCCTCGGCTCCGTACTCGCCGCCGTGATCGTGGCATCGTCGGCGACGGCCCCCGGCCGGCCGCCGACGGAGTCGGGCTACTCGACCGCGTTCGTCGTGGCCGGTGCCATCGCGCTCTGCGCCGCCGCCGTGACCGCCGCCCGCGGCGCCGTCACCGCGCGGACCGAACCCCGGTCGCAGTCGGTGAGCTGACCGGCCGCCGGCCGGTGCGCCACCAGGTCGCGCCGAGCGCCGCCGTGACCAGCACGGCGGGCAGCACCGGGGTGCTCCAGCTCAGCCAGCGGTGCGCCGCCCCTTCGGCGAGCGCCCCGGCGACCAGGGTGAGCACCACGGCCGCGTCACGCGCCCGGAAGGCACCCCGGGTCACGAGCGCCGTGATCGCGGAGGTGACCAGCCCGGTCAGGTAGCCGGTGGTGACATCGCTGCCGGCGGTGACCCGCACGCTCCCGTTCTGGCAGCCCAGCGCGATGGCGAGCACGAAGAGCAGCAGCGTACGCAGACCGGTGCCCGGCTCCTGGTGCGAGGCCGGCCAGACGCCCGCCGACAGCCACAACAGGGCGGTCTCCAGGGCCAGTCCCGCGCGGATGCCGCCGGCCGGCAGGCGCCCGCGTCCGGCCGACACCAGGCCGCCGGCCGCCGCTCCGAGACCGTAGCCGAGCAGGGCGAGGGCGACGGGGCCGACGGCGGCGAGGGAGCCGCCGCCCAGGCGCAGGCCGAGCAGGACGGAGTTGGCGGTGACCACGCTGGTGAAGACGGAGCCCAGGGCCAGGAAGCCGAAGGCGTTCGCCGCACCGGCGGCGAGCATCAGCAGACGCCGCACGGCCGCGCGGTGTCCGGGCCAGGGGTGCGGGGCGGCGTCCGCCGGGTCCGGCATGGCTCCTCCGTTCCGTTGTTCCGTGCCGGCCGGCAGGGGCCGGGACGGCGTGGGCAGGCCATGTCCGTACATCTTCGGACGGCCCGGCCCGATCACCGGCGTGCGGCACGCGCGGAACGCGCGCCGACCGGTTCGCGCTACGCAGGGCCGGTGCGCAGGGTGCGCAGCACGCCGTCGAAGAGGGCGTCGCCGCCGGTGTCCCGCGCGTCGCTCACGGCCCGGTCGGCGACGACCTTCCGATGCGTGCCGTGGGCGTTGAGGAACAGCTCGCGCTTGCGCCAGAGCCGGCCGTGGTCCGGGCGGTAGGTCATGGTGAGGACCTCGCTCCGGCGGCCCTCGACCTCCGCCTCGGAGAGGACGGAGCCGGTCCTGACCGCTACCCTCCGGCCGGTCAGACCGAGCCGCGTACGACGACCCGTGCGGGCGGCGGGCGCAGCCGGCCGGTGCCGAGGCCGAGGGCGAGCCGGGCGCTGAGCCGCCCATGGGCCTCGGCGTCGACGGAGACACTGGTCAGCGTCGGTGTGGTGTAGACCCCGTACCCGTTGTCGTCGAAGCCGATGACGGCGATGTCCTCCGGTACGCGGCGGCCGAGGTCGCGCAGCGCCGCGAGGACGCGGAGGGCGACGTCGTCGTTGAAACCGGCGATCGCGGTGACCTGGGGGGTGTCGGCCAGGAACGTCCGGACCGCCTCGGCGCACGCGGCCGGATTCAGCGGGGTGGCGAACGAGTCCGGGACGGGTACGCCCAGATCCCGCGCCGCCTGCCCGGTGAACTTCAGGCGGGTCGCGGCGAGCGGCGACGCGGAGTCCGGCAGCGCCACCGCCACGTGCGTGTGGCCGTGCTCCACCAGGTGACGCAGCTGCATCGCCGTATGGGCGGCGAGACCGTCGCGCCAGCCGCCGCCCATGTCGTCGAGCTCGCGGCCGGTCAGGTAGGTCTCGCCGAAGCGGATGACGGCGCGCGGGGCGATGGCGTCGAGCACCTGCTGGGTGGACTGCGGGGTGTGGTGGCCGTGCCGGACCAGGAGCACATGGTCGTGGGCGGCGAGCTCGGCGTCGAGGCCGGCGATGTAGCTGCGGGAGTAGTGGCCCTCCAGGCCCGCGTCGATGTTCAGCACCACGACACGGGAGGAGCCCTCGCGCAGCGCGCGGGCGACCCCGTGCGGCACATAGCCCAGATCGCGGGCGGCCTGCTTGACCCGGTCGCGGGTGGCGGCCGAGATCGTCTGGCGGGGGTCGTCGTTGAGGACGAAGCTGACGGTGGCGCGGGAGACGCCGCTCGCCGCCGCGACGTCGTTCAGCGTGACTCTTCCTGAAGCGCCCATCACCCCTGCTCCGATGCGGTCGTACGCGCCGCGCCCCGCTGCGGGACGGCGCGCCGCCATTCTACGAAGCCAGTCACCCGGGTCATCCCGAGGCGCTCGAAGCGCCTGCTGGAACGACCGCCGGAACGGCTACTAGAACGATTTAGTTTTAGCGTGTACCTTGCTCGGCAGATCGATCCGGCGCGGCCGGAGTGCGGGCCGGTGGCCCTGCGGCACAGGAGGAGGGGTGGCATGTTCGAGCGGTCCGGCAGATGCCCGGTGATGGGCATCCTCAACGTCACCCCGGACTCGTTCTCCGACGGCGGCCGGTACGCCGACACCCGGCGGGCCGTCGAGCACGGCCTGCGGCTGGCAGGGGAGGGCGCCGATCTCGTCGACGTCGGCGGGGAGTCGACGCGCCCCGGTGCCGAGCCCGTACCGACGGCCGAGGAGTGTTCCCGGGTGGTGCCGGTCGTGCGGGAACTCGTCCGTGCCGGAGTGCCGGTCAGGGTGGACACCATGCACGCCGAGGTCGCCCGCGCCGCGGTAGAGGCCGGGGCCTGCCTGGTCAACGACGTCAGCGGCGGTCTGGCGGACCCGGCCATGGCGGCCACCGTCGCCGCGGCGGGAGTGCCGTACGTCGCCACGCACTGGCGGGCGCCGAGCCGCGACATGGACCGGCACGCCCGCTACGGCGATGTGGTGGCCGAGGTCGTGACCGAACTCCTCGCCCGCGTGGACGCGCTCACCGCTGCCGGGGTGGACCCCGGGCGCATCGTCCTCGACCCCGGCCTGGGCTTCGCCGAGCGCGCCGGCCATGACTGGCAACTCCTCGCGCACCTGCGCACCTTGCGGGCCACCGGGTTTCCCGTCCTGGTCGGCGCGTCGCCCCGCCCGACACGGTCAGCCGGTGCCTCGTTCCGCGCCGTCCGGCCACACCACCTCGACGTCCACGCCGTGGCTGCGCGCGTACGCCACCAGGTGGGCGGTGGCGTCCCGGCCGTCGGACGCGGTGCCGTCCCAGATCGCCAGGACGTGGGCGCAGGACCGCAACAGCCGTTCGTCGGTGCGCACGCAGGCGTCCCGGTCCGCGGGGTCGTACTCGAGCAGCCGTACCTGCTGGGACAGGAGCAGCAGTTCACCGGCCGCCTGCTGGTCCCGCTCCCGCAGCAGCGCGGGCACCTGGTTCAGCGTGGGCACCACGGCCACCAGCGCCAGCCCGGTCCGCTGCGCGGCCCGCCCGAAGGCCACCGGCAGTCCCTGGCCGACCCGGACCAGGCCGGTCCGGCCGGTGCGGGCCCACCGGGCGAGCCGGGCGCGCAGTTCGTCCTCGAGCAGCGCCAGGGTCCGGGGCGCGAGATCCGCGTGCCCCACAACAGCGATCACCGTCGGCAGTCCTTTCCGTCCGTCCGCTCACCGCCTCCGGGCTCACCCTTCCACCGCGGCCCCGACGGGTCACAGGGGCCGTTCGGCCCCGGGGCCGGGCTGCTCGGCCCCGTCGGCGGGGCACCGGTACGGGCCACGCCGGCCGACAGAAATCGAGCGGCGATTCGATCCATGGATGGCGCGGTTCCGGGTACTGGGAGGCGCATGGCACCGAACACCGATCACCAGAAGTCCGTGCGGGCCGAGCGGCAGCTTCGCCGGATCCGATCCTTCTACGCGGCGGGCGTCCTGCTGTGGGCGGCTTCGAGCGCCTGGACCGGATGGAAGCATCCCGGCAGTACCCAGATGTGGGCGTGCGCTCTCTTCACGGTCGTCTTCGCTGGGCTGCTGGCCATGGCGTCGGTGTGGCTGCGCCGCATAGAGGCCACCGGAGCGGGCCGGGCCAGGCATCACGCCGCCCCCAGGCACAGGACCACGATCCGCCACGTGAACGCCTGACCCGGGGCGGGAGACGAGGCCCGGCCCCGTCGCCCGGCGCGAGCGTTCCCCGGGCCGTGCCAGTACGTCGTACGGGTGCGGCAAGGAACGCTCGCTCGCCGAGGTCAGGCGCGCCTCCTGCTCCGGCGTCAGCTCCCGGCCGCAGGCGCCCGGATCGTCCGTCAGCTGCAGGAGGTTGTGGAGCGGCTCCAGACAGACGAACGGTTCCCAGCGGTTGAACCGGGCCACGTCGAGCGCCTTCTGCAACTGCGACGGCGTCACACTGCTCGCGCCGAGATAGCGCACCTTGCCGTCGCGTACGAGGGTGTCCAGCGTCGACAGGGTCTCCTCGATCGGCGTCTCCGCGTCCCACATGTGTCTGGTAGAGGTCGATGTAGTCCGTGCCGAGGCGGCGCAGGCTGCCCTCGACGGCGGTCAGGATGTGCTTGCGGCTCAGGCCAGACGCGTTCCCGCCGCCCTCGCCCATCGAGCCGAACACCTTGGTGGCGACGACGAGTTCGTCACGGTTGCCGCGCGACTTCAGCCAGCGGTCCAGTATCTCCTCGGACACGCCCTGCCCGTAGATGTCGGCCGTGTCGACGCTCCCGCTGTTCCATGGCTGCCGTCCCCCTTTCCTCGCCACCGACGCCCGCCGGCGGCGGCACGAATGACTCACGCATCACCGCTGACGCCACCCAAGACGTGAAGGCCGGCAAGGGCAACGCATTTCCAGGACCCGCCCGCAGGGCAGGCCGGCGTGCTCATCAGCAGGTCAGCGGGGCGCGCTCGGTCAGTCCAGGGTGACCCGGGCGACGACCGGCAGGTGGTCGCCGGCGGTGGCGGGCAGCGTGCGGATGTGGCCGACGGTCGCCTCGCGGGCCATGACCTGGTCGATGCGGGCCACGGGGAAGACGGCGGGGAAACTGAAGGCGAAGCCCCTCTCCGCCGTGTTCAGCCGTGAGGTCAGCGGAGCCAGGCCGCGGTCGTCCACGGTGCCGTTGAGATCGCCGAGCAGGACGACCGGGCTCAGCCGCTCGGCGGCGACGGCCCGGCCCAGCAGACCGGCGCTCTCGTCGCGCCGGGCGGACGCCAGACCGCCTGCCCCGACGCGGACCGAGGGCAGGTGGGCGACGTACGCCGCTATGTCGCCGTGCGGGGTGTGGACCACGGCGCGCAGCCCGCGGTTCCAGCTCCCGGTGATGGAGCGGGGCTTGATGTCCACCGGCCGGGCGTCGGTCAGCGGATGCTTCGACCAGAGTCCGACGGTGCCCCGGACGGCGTGGTGGGGGTAGCGCGGGGCGAGGATCCGCTCGTACACCGCCAGGGCCGGGGGCACCAGCTCCTCCAGGGCGATGAGGTCGGGCCCGGCGTCGGCCAGGACGCGGGCCGTGCCCGCAGGATCGGGGTTCTCGTCGCTGACGTTGTGCTGCACCACGACGAGGTCGTGCGGACCGGGCCCGGCCTCCGGCACGAGCAGCCCGCCGAAGAGGTGCGTCCAGGCCGCCACCGGCAGCAGCAGCGCCAGGAGCGCGGTCGCCGAACGGCACAGCAGCGCCAGGACGAGCAGTACCACGACCACCAGGCCGAGCCACGGCAGGAACGCCTCCAGCAGACTGCCCGGACGACCGACGGAGTTGGGAACCGCCCGGTGGAAGGCCAGGAGTCCGGCGGTCAGCACGGCGAGCACGGAGAGTACGGCGGGCACCCGCCCCCGCCCCCGCTGCCGTGCCCAGGCCGGGCGGCGCTGCCACGGGTCCCGCCGCATGCTCCCACCCGCAGCCCGGGGCCCGGAAGCCCACCGCGTCCACCGCGTCCACCGCGTCCAGCGGTCCACTGCCGCCTTTCCCTCCACCACGACTCCCCATCCGCGCGCCGTCAGCTCCCGGCCTGCTGACCTGGTGATCTGCCGGCCTTCTGGCCAAGACGGGCCCTGAGCGGAATCAGTTCCGGCAGGCCCGCTCCGGTGTGTCCTGGTGGACGACCGTGATGTCGCCGGGGCCCTGCGCGCAGTCCCGGCGAACCACCCCGGCCGCCGGACCCGCCCCGGCCGTCGGACGCGGGGTCAGCCCCAGCCCTTCAGATGCGGCTTCCAGTCCTGGGCGAGGAGTCCGAGTACCGCCTCGTCCAGGAACTTGCCCAGCACCCAGGCCGAGGAGCGCAGCACGCCCTCGCGTACGAACCCGTTGCGCTCGGCGGAACGCAGCATCGCGGTGTTGTCCGCCAGCGTCTCTATCTGGAGCCGGTGCAGACCGCGTACGAGGAAGCCGTAGTGGCACAGCACCGCGACCACGTCGGTGCCGTACCCCTTGCCGCGGGCGGACGGCAGCAGCCCGAGCCCGATGTGCGCGGACCGGTGGTGCGTGTCGATGCCCCACAGCGTCGCGGTGCCGACCAGCGTGCCGCTCCCCAGGTCCACCACGGAGAACGGGACGACCCCCTGCGCGGTGTCGTCCACCCTGAGCCGCGCATCCTCCTGACCGGGCGTCATCGGCCGCCACGGCCGGCCCTCGGCCCGCGAGCCGTTGACCACGTCGTCGTAGAGCTCGCTCCGCAGAACCGGGATGTCGTCCTCGTGCCGGGCCCGCAGCCCGACCTTGTCGCCCTTCAGCATGCCAGCTTCCTATCCGACCGGCCTGACCAGCGGCAAGTCTTTTACGGATCACTCGCATCGGGCGACGGCGGCGGCGACGGCGGCGGTCAGGTCGTGGCGGCGTCATGGTCGGCTACTCGGTGCGCAAGGCCGTCGCCGTCCGGCTGCCGGCGGCCCAGCCGGCGGGCAGGAGCGCGCCCAGCGTGGCGATGAGCAGGCCACCGAGCGCGAGGGGGAGCAGCTCGGCCACGTGGTAGACGGCGAGGACGGAGTCCGGCAGACGCAGCCCCACGCTGTCGCCCATCGCGGGCAGCACCCAGCCGTGCAGGGTCACGCCGAGCGGCACGCCCAGCGCGCCCGCGACGAGTCCGGTCACGGCGACCGAGGTGAGGACCATCGCGACGGTCTGCCGGGGAGTCATGCCGAGCGCCTTGTGGACGCCGATCTCGCGGACGCGCTCGCGGGTGTCGAGCAGTACGCCGTTGAGCACGCCGAGCGCGGCGACGGCTACGAGCATCAGCGTGAGGATCGCGGACAGCGCGTTGAGCGTGACGACCATGTCGCCGCCCGCACCGAGCCCGCCGGTCCTGGCGGTGATGCCGAGCGGTGCCAGGTCCTTGTTGAGCGCGGCGACGTAGGCGGAGACGTCGGTGCCTGCCGCGACCGCGATGTGATGGCTCGTGTCCGTCAGGTCGGGGCGCGCGGCCGTGAGGGTCGCGGCGTCGGTGAAGAGCTGCATGCCGTTGTTGCGGGGGTCGAGGACCTCGCCGACGATCCGGACCGTGACCGGCTCGGCCAGACCGTTGAGGGTGATCCGGTCGCCGACGCGGGTGCCGGTGGCGCTCAGGAACGGGGTCGGGACCACGGCCTCGCCGGGCCGGCCGATCCAGCGGCCCGAGACCATCGTGTAGCCGCCCCAGGAGGCGTCGCCGGTGAAGGCGACCACGTCGACGGTGCCGGTCAGACCGGACACGGTGGCCCGTACCGTCGCGGCCCGGTAGTACTTCCCGGTCCCGGCGGCGGCCTCGACGACCGCGGCGACGGCGTCGGGGTCAGGGTCGGGGCCGGCGCCGGACTGCGTGGCGGCCTGCGACCCCGACTGTTCGCCGGACTGTTCGCCGGACTGTTCCCCGGACTGATCGCCGGGCTGCGATCCGGGTTGCTTCTCGGGTCCGGTGCCTTCAGAGACTCCGGCACCTCCAGGGCTTCCGGCACCTCCGGCATTTCCGGCACCTCCAGGGCTTCCGGGGCCGAAGTCCGGCAGCGGCGCCGGTACGACGACGTCGGCGACGTCGTGTGCCTTGGCCTTCATCACCTCGTTGAGCGAGGCGCCCATGCCCACGGTGAACGTGACGGCGACGGCGCCGAACAGGATCGCCGTGCCCATGGCCAGCGCGCGGGCGGGCCGGGCGAAGGGCCGGACCAGGCCCAGCGCGACCGGCTGCGGCAAGGGCAGACGGCCCGCCAGCCGGGCCGCCCACCGGCCGCGCCCCGACGCGGCGCCGCGCCCCACGGCGAGCGCGTCGACCGTACGCAGCCGGCCCGCCCGCCAGGCGCTCGCCCACGCGGTCGCCGCCACCAGACCGAGCACCCCGGCGGTCACCGACAGGTCGACCGAGGGAGCGATGGCCAGGGACGAGGTGCCGTAGACCTCCCCGGTCTCGGCCAGTACGGGGACGGCGAGCAGGTGGCCGGCGAGGAGCCCGAGGACCGTGCCCGCGGCGGCCGGGATCAGCGCCTGGCCCACGTAGGCCCGTACGACCTGGGCCGGGGTGAAGCCGACGGCCTTGAGGACGCCGATGCGGCGCGTGCTCGTGCCGACGGCCGACGCGACGACGTTGCCGACGATGAGCACCGACATGACCAGACCCAGGGAGCCGAACGCGATGAGGAACGGGACGTAGAGGGCGGTGTCACGTTCGGCGGTCCGCTTGACGGTGAGCCACGACTGCCGGCCGACGGCCGCCTCGGGCGGCAGCGACGCGGTCACGGCCTTGCGGCCCGCGGTGATCCGCGCGGCGGTGCCGGCGCCGGCGAAGCGGTAGAGCATCTGGTAGCCGCCACCGCCGGGCGCGGTGAGCGCCGGCATCTGGGCGGGGACCACCCAGGCGTCCGCGGTCTGTGTGACCGAGCGGGCGATCCCGACCACCGTCAGGGTCGGACCGCCGGACAGCTCGGGAAAGGTGACCTTCATGCCCAGGGTCGGGATGAGCGCGGCGTCGGCGGACAGGACGATCTCGCCGGAGCGGGTGGGCCACCGCCCGTCGAGCAGGGCCACCTCGTCCACGTCCCGGCCGGGACCGCCGCGGCCGGCCACGGTCATCGGCCACTGGGGTCCGGCCCCGTCCGACCGAGGGGTCACCGTCGCCGTACGGAACGGCCCGGCCGCGGCGCTCACCCCTGCGGCGTCCTCGGTCCTCGCCAGCTGACCGGCACTCACCTCGCCCGCGTCGAACTCCATGGACAGATGCGCGCCGTGCTGCCGGGCGAAGGCGTCGCCGAAGGGCGCGCCGGAGAGGACGAGGAGCGAGCCGCCGAGGACGGAGGCGGCCACCGCCATCATCGTGGCGAGGCCGATCACCAGTGTCTGCACCCGGCGTCGTCCGACCCCGGAACGCACCACCTTGCCGAGCGCGTTCATCGGACGGCCTCCGAGGCGAAACCTTCCGAGGCAACGGTGCGCGGGGCGGCGCTTCGTGGGCGGCCCGCGTCCTCCTCGGTGACCCGGCCGTCCGCGATCCGGATCGTACGGTGCGTGCAGGAGCGGGCCAGGGCCAGGTCGTGCGTGACCACGACGATGGTCTGCCCCTCGGCGTTGAGGTCGGTGAGCAGGGCGCTGACGTCCTGTCCCGCTGCCGTGTCCAGGGCCCCGGTCGGCTCGTCGGCCAGGAGCAGCGGCGGCCGGTTCATCAACGCGCGGGCCACCGCGACGCGTTGCCGCTCGCCGCCGGACAGCCGCCCAGGGTAGGCGCGTGCGTGCCGGTCGATGCCCAGCAGTCCGAGGAGTTCAGCCGCCCGGCGGTCCGCCTCGCCGCGCGGCGTTCCCGCGAGGCGCGCGGGCAGCGTGACGTTGTCGCTGACGGTCAGATCGTCCAGCAGGTTGAAGAACTGGAAGACCATGCCGATCTTCGACCGCCGGTAGCGTGCCGATCCGGCCTCGTCCAGCCGGTCCACCCGCACCCTGTCCACGGTGACGGTCCCGGTGTCGGGCCGGTCAAGGCCCGCGATCAGGTTGAGCAGCGTCGACTTGCCGCTGCCGGAGGGGCCGAGGATCGCGACGGCCTCGCCGCGACGCACGGTCAGCGACGCCTCGTGCAGGGCGGGCGGACCGCCGTCGTAGCGGCGGCTCACCTCTCGCAGTTCGATCACCGGCTCGGTCATGAAGGGCTCCTTGCACAAGGGAAGTCGATTGCCTGGACGGCATACGGGCAGTTGACTGCGTGAACGCTAGGAGCGGACCCGGCCCGCGCACGTCGCCCGTCCGGACCCATTCCGGTATCGCGCTCGGAGGAACCCCGGGCATGTCATCCCTGGGATGTAGGCGGACGGTGTATCCGGTGCGGCGGGAATGATCGCCGGGGCGGACTCCACGGGTCCGCGCGGGCGGCGACAATGAGCCGGTGATGGACGTACGTACGACGTGGGGGCGGTTGCGGGAAGCCGTCCGCCGGACGGTCCCCGACGCCGGGCTGGCGAGCGGGCCGCCGCCGCGACTCACCCGGCGCGCCTGGCAGTTCGACGCCCTTGTGGCACTGACCCTCGGCGTCGTCACCGTCTACTACGGCATCGACAACGCCGACAACGTCGTGGTGCGGGAGATCGCGCCCGGCGTCATGACCGTCGAACCGCGCCCGTCGGGGCCGGGCGGCCTGGCCTTCATGGTGACCCTCGCGGCCGTGGCCTCGGGCGCCCTGGCGCTGCGCCGCCGCTACCCGCTCGCCGTGCTGTGCGTGGTGACGGCCGCGACGCTGGCGACCCCGCACAGCGTCATGCGGCTGACCTTCTACGCGTTCGTCATCGCCGTCTACAGCGCCGCCGTGTACAGCCCGTACCGGGTGGCGACCCTGGCGGCGCTGCCGGTCTCGGTCGTCCTGGTCGGCACCTCGGGGAACTCGGTGACACCGATCGTCCCCAACGAATACATCGCCCTGCTGATCCTGATCCCGATGGCCGTGGCCGCCGTCGGCCTGCGGACCTGGAAACTCCGCACCGACGAGGGCCGGACCCGGCTCGCCGCCCTGGAACGCGAGCAGGCCGAGGCGCTGCGCCGGGCCGTCGAGCACGAACGGGCCAGGATCGCCCGTGAACTGCACGACGTCGTCACGCACAACGTCAGCGTGATGATCATCCAGGCGGGCGCGGCCCGGAAGATCATGGAGACCTCGCCGCGGCAGGCCGGCGAGGCGCTGCTCGCCGTCGAGGCGGGCGGCCGGTCGGCCATGACCGAACTGCGCCACGTCATGGGGCTGCTGACCATGGCCGACGAGGGCGAGGCGGCGGGTGCGGACACGGACGGCGGTACGGGGCCGGCGGTGACGGCGGCCGAGCTGGCCCCGCAGCCCGGCCTCGACCAGTTGGAGACACTGGTCAAGCGGGTACGGGACGCCGGGCTGCCCGTCGAGCTGACCGTGACCGGCCCGCCCCGCCCGCTCCCGCCCGGACTCGAACTCGCCGCCTACCGCGTGGTCCAGGAAGCCCTCACCAACACCGTGAAGCACGCGTCCGGCGCCAGCGCCGCCGTGACCGTCGAATACGGTCCGGAACGGCTGCGGGTGGAGGTCAACGACACCGGCGGACAGCCGGGCGCGGGCGCGGCCACCGGTAACGGCCGGGGCCTGATCGGCCTGCGCGAGCGCCTGGCCGTCTACGACGGAACCCTGGCCACCGGCCGGCGCCTGACCGGCGGCTACCGGGTGGAGGCCCTGATCCCCTTGGAGACACCGTGACCGAGCCGCTGCGCGTACTGCTCGCCGACGACCAGACCCTGGTCCGCACCGGATTCCGGATGATCCTCGGCGCCGACGGCATCGACGTCGTCGCCGAGGCGACCAACGGCACCGAAGCCGTCGAAGCGGTCCGCCGCACCCGCCCCGACGTGGTCCTGATGGACGTGCGGATGCCCGAGACGGACGGCCTTGAGGCCACCCGCCGCATCCTCACCGGCGCCCCGGGCGAACCCCGCGTCATCATCCTGACCACCTTCGACCTCGACCAGTACGTCTACGCGGCACTGTCCGCCGGGGCCAGCGGCTTCCTCCTCAAGGACGTCACCCCCGAGCAGCTGACCGCGGCCGTCCGTACGGTCCGTACCGGCGACGCCCTCCTCGCGCCCAGCATCACCCGCCGTCTGGTGCAGCGCTTCGCCGGGGGCGACCATCAGGACGGCACCCGGCGCGGCGGCGAGCCCGCCGCGCTCCACCGCGACCTCGCCCCGCTCACCCCGCGCGAACTGGAGGTCCTCGGTCTGCTGGCCCGAGGGCTCAGCAACGCCGAACTCGCCGGCCGCCTCCACCTGGCCGAGACGACCGTCAAGACGCACGTCGCCCGCATCCTCGCCAAGCTCCAGCTCCGCGACCGCGTCCAGGCCGTCATCGTCGCCTACGAGACGGGACTGGTCAGCGCCGGGGAACGCGAGGCCGCGGGGCGGTCCGCCGCCGAGCGGGGGTAGGCACCCATGTATCCGTGCTCGACATGTGGTCGGCGCATGACACGCCAACAGCCGTCCCTGACGGAACCGCAGTACTTCATCCTTGCCGCGCTGATGGACGCTGTCGCGACGGTCGCGGCCGTCCGCACGCAGGCGCTCGTCGTCCATCCGAACGGGTTCACGCAGTCCCTGCCGAGCCTGGCCGTCCTCCTTCTCCCGGCCGCGCCGCTCCCGGCCCTGGCGATCGCCGCCCAGCGCCGGCAGCGCCAGGCGCTCGCCGAACAGGAGAGCCGCCCTCGTATCCGTATCCGCTCGCGATCCTGGCGGTGTACCTGACCGCTGTCTGCACCCCGTTCGGGCAGCGGGCGGAGAACGCACTGATCAACGGGAACGGCGCCGGACCGGCCTGGATCTACGACTGGTCGGGGACGGCTTACGACTCGCCCGCCCTGCCGCCGCTGGACGACACCGCCACGCCCACCCTGATCGCGGGCGTCGCGGTCATCGTGGCCGTCACCCTGGTGCGGCAGTGCCGGCGGCAGGGCTGCGCGGCGGCCGGCGTCGTCATCGGGACGCTCGGCGGCGCGGAGGTGCTGAGCAAGCTGCTCCTGCCCCGCCCCGATCCGGTGCACGCGCCCGTCCGGCTCACCGACCCGAGCTTCCCGAGCGGGCACGTGGCCCTCCCGGCCGGACGGGCCCTCGCCGCGCCCCTCGTCGCGTCTCCCCGTACCCGCCCCTACGTCACCGCGGTCGGCACGCTGTGGCTCGCCGTCACCGCCGCCGCGGTCCAGGCCGTCTACAGCCACCGGCCCAGCGACGTACTGGGGGCCATGCTGCTGGCCTGCGCCTGTCACGGCCTCGCGGTCCGGTTGCTGCCACCCGCCGCCGTACCGGGACCCACACCGGGCCCGCGCGCTGCCGGTCGCCACCCTGGCACTGTCGGCGGCCGGTGCGCTCGCCGCCGGCGCACGCGGCGACTCCGTCACGCAGTCGCTGGTCTTCGCGGCGGCGGCCTTCCTGTGTGCGGCCCTGCTCGTGTACACGGGGCTCGCCCGCACGGGCCGCGCGGCCGGACCTGGTGAGGTCCGCGACGACCGGCTCGATGCCGGCCGTCCGCACGGGGCCCGTCACGCGGCCGGGGCCTGAGTCCCCGGCGGGGCGGGGAGCGTCCGTCCCAGGCGGGCGAGCGGGGACAGGGCCATCAGGGCCGGTGACAGCAGCATGCCCGCGGCCGCCACCAGCAGGCTGGTGCGCGTCCCCCACGCCTCCGCGAGGAAACCGCCGAGCAGCGAGCCGAGCGGGGTCAGTCCCAGGCCGGCGAAGTTGATCGTCGCGGCCACGCGGCCTTGCAGCTTGTCCGGGGTGGAGGTCTGCCGGACGGCCATGACCGTGACGTTCACGAGCTGGCCGAAGGTCCCGAAGACGAAGTTGACCGCCAGGAGGGCGGGGATCGTCACCGCCGGGGTGCCGTGCAGCGCGGGCACGAACAGGAACACACCGTCGCCGAGCACGGCGGCGGACACGAGCACGGCACCGTGTCCGAACCGGCCGGGCAGACGGGCGGCCAGCAGCGACCCGAGGAGCGCGCCCGGCCCCGTCGCCGCGAGTGCCAGCCCCACGGCCGTGCCCGACAGGTGCAAGTCCCGCGGCAGGAACAGCAGATAGACCGTCATCACCGCGGCGAAGGAGAACTGGAAGGCGGCCGACGCGAGGCACACGGTCCGCAGCGGGACGTCACCGGCGACGAAGCGGAGGCCCTCGTGGATCTGCCGCCAGATCCGCGGGGGGCGTGCCGAGCGTGCCGGGACCGCTTCACGCTCGCGTTCTCGTCGGATCCGCCGGATCGACAAAAACGACAGCGCGAAGAACGCCGCGCTGGAGGCGGCGGCGACCGGCGCCGACAGCACGGACACCAGGGCACCGCCGAGGGCGGGACCGCCGATCTGCGCGGCGGACCGGCTGCCCTCCAACGCGCTGTTGCCCCGCACCAGTTGGCCGCGGTCCACCAGCCGCACCAAGGACGCCTGGTACGCCACGTCGAAGAACACGGACAGCGCCCCGACGGCGAAGGCGACCACGAGCAGCGCCGGCAGACCGAGCACACCCAGAAGACCGGCGACGGCGGCGGCGCCCAGCGCCAGGGCCCGCCCGGCGTCCGTCAGCACCATCAGCGTGCGTGTCCGCCACCTGTCCACCCAGGCTCCCGCGAAGAGCGACAGCAGCAGAATCGGCGTCTGCCCCACCGCGCGCAGGACGCCCAGCTGCCCGGCACCGGCGTCGAGTGTCAGGACGGCGAAGAGCGGCAGTACGACGAGACTCGAGTGTTCGCCCAGTTGCGAGGCCGTCTGCCCCGCCCAGAGCCGACGGAAGTCATCGTTCCGCCACAGACCTGACGACACAGGGACCTTTCCAAGGACCGAGGACGAGACCCGCCGGCCGGTGCGCCACAGGCGCACCGGCGATGTCAGGCAGCGGGATGGGAAGGCTCGCTGTGCCGCGCGTCAAAGGCAGCACGCGATGACAGGCCGCTCACGGCCTCAGACGTCAACGCGTGCTCGGACGACCGACCTCGACCATGTCTTCGCTCCTCGTGAGTCACATGTATCGCACACACTAGCTACTCGGAAGCTGGTCAGGAGCGTTTCCGGCATAGTTCCCGGTCCACGAGAGCCCTCATGGCGTCCTCGGTGCGCGGGCCGCCGTCGCTGGTGACGTACACGACGGCGGTCCGGGTCCCGTCCGCGGTGGCGCCGGCCCAGGTGCGGTAGCCGAGCAGTTCGCCCCGGTGGCCGAAGTAGGTACCGCCGCAGGTCAACGGGATCTCGCCCACGCCGAGTCCGTACCGTACGCCCAGTTCGGGCGCGGGCACGGTGGCCGTCAGCTCGTCGAGTTGCGCCGGGGCCAGCAGGCGGCCGCCGAGCAGGGCCGAGTAGAACCGGGTCAGGTCGTGCGTGGTGCTGATGACCGCGCCGGAGCCGACCGCCATGCTCGGGTCGAGTGTCGTGACGTCGACGCTGGTGCCGGTGCCGAACGCGGTGTAGCCGTGGGCGTGCGGGCCCCGGATGAACGGGAAGGCGCCGGGCGTGCTGGTGTCGCGCAGCTCCAGCGGGCGGATGATCCGGTCGTTCACCTCCCGCGCCCAGCTCCGGCCGGTGACCTTGTGCACGATCATGGCGGCGAGGACGTAGTTGGTGTTGGAGTACGACCAGTCGGTGCCCGGGGCGAACTCGGGCGGGTGCCGCATCGCGAGTTCCACCAACTGCTCGGGGCTGTAGGTGCGCAGCCGCTCGGCCTGATAGCCGTCCGGGCTGTTCAACGAAGGTATCTCCGAGAGGACGTCCGGGACGCCGCTGGTGTGCTGGAGCAACTGCCGTACGGTGATCCGGCTGCCGTCGTTGCCGTTGCCGCGGACGACGCCCGGCAGCCAGTCCTCGACGGTGTCCGCCAGGGACAGCCGCCCCTCGCCGACGAGTTGGAGCACGACCGCGGCGGTGAAGGTCTTGGTGGCGCTGCCGATCCTGAACCTGCCGTCGCGCGGCATCGGCCTCCTGGTGCCGGTCTCGGCCGTCCCGGCGCGCGCCGTGTCCCGTGTGCCAGGGGCCGTCACTTCGGCGGACACACCGACGGCCCCGGTGTCGTGGATCGCGTCCACCTGCTGCTGGAGCGAATCGGCCTGCTGCGGACGCGCCACCGCTGCCGGTGCGGCTGCCGACTCCGCTGCCGACTCCGCCTCCGTCGCCGTCGCACCCTGCGCGGCCGGCGCCGTCGAGGCGGCGAGAAGGACCGCGGCCAATCCGGCGGAGCCGGTCAGCCCGAGCCGACCTCGACGACGCCTGCCTCTGCCGCTGCCTGACACATGCATGGTGGCCCCTTCCTGTCCCGGACGCTTGGACGCCCCGACCGGGGACCTCGACGGCCCCGGCGGGGGCGACAGGTGACCATCCCACCAAGGCGGAGCGGGCCGGCCCATCCGGCTTTCCCCCGACATGCCGACGTGCTGGCTCCAGGACGGTACCGGGGGACACCCCCCCCAAGGCGGAGCGGCGGACCGCCGCCCCGGTGCCCCGTCCGGCGGGTCACCGGTGGCGGTGGTGTGCCGTACGGCGTTGGAATGGCCGTAACTCCGTGGGACACCATCGGACGCCGTCGATGCCGAAAGACCGGACTGTATCCATGCGCCTGCTGCCTTGCGCGACGGACACGGACGCGGACGCGCGAGTGGCCGAGATCGGCCGGTTCTGCGCCGAGCGGATCGCGTCGGTGGTGACCGAGCCGTACCGGTCCCGGGAGTTCCCGTACGCCGCCGTCACGGAGTTCGCCGAGTCGGGGCTGATGGGGCTGCGGGTGCCGGAGGAGTTCGGCGGGCTCGAAGCCAGCGCCTCCGCCTACGCCATGGCGCTGGAGGACATCGCCGCGGTGGACGTCACCTCGGCGCTCACCCTCGAGGTCCACGTCCTGGCGTCCGAGCTGTACCGCTTGTTCGGCAGCGAGACCCAGAAGAAGCAGTGGCTCCCGGCGCTGGCGGGCGGCGCGGCGCTGGCCGGCGTGGCGCTCACCGAGCCGGACGCGGGCTCGGATCTGCGGGGCGTGCGCACGCGGGCCCGGTTCGAGGGCGGGCAGTGGGTGCTGGACGGCCGTAAGACCCTGATCACGAACACCGGGACGGACCTGAGCGACGGGCTCGTGGTGCTGGCACGCATGGACGGCGGCGGCCCGGAGGACGGCAGCGGACGGGAGGACGGCAGCGGACGGGAGGCCGGCGGCGGGCGGAAGGGCGGCAGTCCCGGCCACGGCACCTTCATCGTTCCGCGCGGCACGCCCGGGTACGACGTCCTCGACCGCATCCACACCCTCGGGTGGTGCTCGATGGACACCAGGGACCTGGCCTTCACCGACTGCCGGATCCCCGAGGGGAACCTGCTCGGGACGGCCGGGGAGGGTTTCGCCCAGGTGATGGCAGGGCTGACGCTGGGCCGGATCGCCTTCGCGGCCGTGTCGGTCGGGCTCGCACAGGCCTGCCTGGACCGCGCCCTCGCCCACGCCAAGGAACGGCAGCAGTTCGGACGGCCGCTGAGCTCGTTCCAGGGCGTGCAGTTCCAGCTCGCCGACCTGGCCACGGAGATCTCCGCCGCCCGCGCGCTGGTACGGGAGGCGGCTCGCCTGCACGACGCCGGACCGGAGGCGGAGCACGGGTCGCTGGCGTCGCAGGCGAAGCTCTTCGCGAGCGTGACCTGCGTACGCGCGGCCGACCGCGCGGTCCAGATCCTCGGCGGCCGCGGCTGCCGCCTGGACGAGCCGGCCTCGCGCTACTACGCCGACGCGAAGATGCTGGAGATCGGGGAGGGGACCAGCGAGATGCAGCGACTCCTGATCGCCAGAACGCTGGGCTGCTGAACCGTACCGGCCCGCCGACAAGAGGAACCCATGCGCATCACTCCGGTGAAACGGATCTGGCTGGACGGGAAGCTCGCCGACTGGGACGACGCCGTCGTGCACGTCCTCTCACCGACGGTCCAGTACGGCTGGGGTGTCTACGAGGGAATCCGCTGCTACGCCACTCCCCGCCACGGAAGGGCGGTCTTCCGGCTCGCCGACCACCTGCGCCGGCTGGAGAACTCCGCCCGCATCTACGCCATCCCGCTGCCCTGTCCGGTCGACGTCCTGGAGGCGGCGGTGAAGGACACCATCAGGGAGAACGAGCTCGAATCCTGCTACATCCGGCCCGTCGTCTACATGGAACCCGGCGAGATGGGCGTCGACCCCACTGCCTACCGGCCCCGGTGCTTCATCGCCGCCTGGCCCTGGGACGCCGTCTACGGCGAGGGCGTGCTGGAGACGGGGATCGGCGTGACGATCTCGTCCTGGACGCGTCCCCACGCGAGCGCGGCCCCCTCGGCGGCGAAGGCGTGCGGCAACTACCTCAACTCCTGTGCCGCGCGCGGCGACGCCGTCCGCGCCGGGTTCCACGAGGCGATCCTCCTCAACCCCGCCGGGACGGTGGCGGACGCCTGCGTGGCCAACGTCTTCTGCGTCACCGACGGTCGGGTGACCACACCGCCCACGGCCGACGGCCCGCTGCCCGGCATCACCCGGGCCTCCGTGCTCACGCTGGCCGCCGAGGCCGGTCACCAGGTCGCCGAACGCTCCCTGACGCGCGGCTGTCTCTCCACCGCGGACGAGGTGTTCCTGACCAGCACGGCTGGGGAGGTCGTACCGGTCACCTCGGTCGACCACCGGCCGGTCGGTGCCGGCCGCCCGGGACCGGTGACACTGGACCTGGCCGCCCGCTTCGCCGCGGCGGTACGCGGCGAGGACGACGGCGGCGACCGGACAGACGGGCATGGCAGTCGCGCAGGCGTCGGCGGCGGCCGGGCAGCCGTGCGTGGCAGTCGCGCAGGCGGGGACGGCGGCCGGGCAGGCGTCGGCGGCGGCCGGGCAGGTGCGGAGGGCAGTCGGGCAGGCGGAGGCGGCGGCCGGGCAGCCGTGCGTGGCAGTCGCGCAGGCGAGAACGGCGGCCAGGAGCGCGACTGGCTCTGCCCGGTGGACGCATGACACCGGACCCGGCCGACCCTGCCGACCGGGCGACGTCCGGTCCCCCACCTCCGCCGAGCACCCAGAAACCCCTGCTGATCTTCGCGAACCGCATCAGCCCGACCATGTCCGAGGTGTCCCTGCCCTACCTGGCACGGCAGGCGCTCGCCCAGGCGCCGCGCAAGGTATGGCTCGCCGGGCCGGGCGACATCCTGGCCTCCCCGGTGGAGATCCCGCCCGACTTCCTGCGATACGCCTGCGGCCTGCTGGGCCACGACCCGGCGGAGCTGGCCGTGCTGACCGTGCCGGCCGGTGTCGACACCACCCTGGCGGACGCCGTCCGCGACGCCGGGCTGCTCGGCCGGGTGCGCGGGCTCGCCGACGAGCGGCCGGGGATCGAGCTCCTGCCGTACGCGCTGGACCGGCCGACGGCAGAGTTCAGCGCCGAGACCGGCGTCCCGCTGCACGGCTACGGGCCGTCCGGGGTGAGCGAGGACCTCCTCGGCCTGGTCCACCTGCTGAACTCCAAGACGGGTTTCCGGGAGGTCGCCGGGCGGCTGGGTCTCCGGATCCCGGCGGGGGCGCCTTGCCCGGACGCCGTTCAACTTGCGAATGCGGCGCGGAAGATGGGGAAATCCTGCGCTGCGGTGGTCGTCAAACCGGACCGCGCCGCGAACGGCTACGGCGTTCTGTTCCTCTCCCGCGACGACCCCGTGCCGTGGGAGCGGACCATCGCCCGGCACCTGCGGGAGCTGCCCGCGCCGCCGAGCGGATGGATCGTGGAGAAGTGCGTCGCTCCGGCGCTGGACGCCAGTGTGCAGATGTGGGTCGAACCGTCCGGCGCGCGCGTGGGCTACGTGGGGGAGATGCGGACGCTGAACGGGAGCTTCGAGGGCTATCTCGCCCCTCCGGACGAACGGTCCGTGCGCGCCGCGAAGGACGCGCTGGTGGACATGGGCTCGCGCTTCGGGCACTTCCTGGCGGGCCGCGGCTACCACGGTCCGCTCTCGATCGACGCCCGCGTCACGCCCGACGGCACCGCGTACGCGATCGAGAGCAACGTCCGCCGCACCGCGACCACGACCGTCGACGTCCTGGTCCGGCGGCTGACCCGAGCGCACGCCGACCGACCGCCGGTCTGGCTCTGCAACACCCGGCCCGCCCCTCGCGCCCCGGCCGGCGGCTTCCCCGCCGCCGTCGAACGACTCGGTACGTCCGGACTCGCCTACGACACGACGAACGGCGAAGGCGTCGTGCTGCTGAACGACACCTTCGCCCTCAACGGCACGTGCACCTACCTGGTCGTCGGCGCCGATCACGGCCGCGTGCGCGAACAGGAACGGGCCCTGACCGCCGCGCTCGGCCTCGACTGAGCACCCGGCCGCCGACACCGCTGCCGGGACCGCGGGATACGGCCCCGGCAGCAAGTGTCAGCCGTGCACGGTGAGGTCCGTCCCGTCGGTCACGGGAACGACGTCACCTTCGACGGCACCGTGTCCGTCCCGGAGGTCGGCGCGCCGGTGTTGTTGACGACGTGGGCGTACTGGCCCTTGCCACCCAGGGAGATCACCAGGATGTCGTGCAGCTTCACCCCGGCGGTGACCGGGACCTGGAAGCCGTGCGCCTGGACGATCGAGGAATCGGCGGTGAAGTTGCAGTAGCTGCCGAGCCCCCACGCCTCGTGCTGGGTCACGGAGTCGGCGACCTTGTAGGCCGCGTATCCGACGATGCCGTCATGGGTGACGGCGGCCGCGTTCGGGACGTCGTACGCCTTCTCGTTCTGGAAGAAGATCGTGCGGCCCCGCTCGCCGCTCCACAGGACGTCGTACTTGTTGAAGTGCTCCACGAACAGTCCGGTGGCCAGGACGTCGTCGCCGTTGACGCGCAGACCGTAGTCGGCGCGGTTGGTGTCCCAGCCGACGCCTTCGCCGTGGTCGGCGCGCCAGATCCAGGTGTGGTCGATGACCACGTCGTCGCTGTTGACGACGACGGAGTTGGTGGCGAGGCCCGGCCCCGCGCCGCCGATGCGGACGAACACGTCCTGCATGGTGGTCGGGTTCGCCGAGTGGTCGGCGGCGGCGCCCGGCTGCCCGATGCGCAGCAGGGTGTCGGAGTTGGCGCGCCCGGCGTCGATGAGGAAGCCGGCCAGCCGTACGCCGTCGACATCGGCCACGTGCATGGCGTCGATGCCGTTGTCCGGTACCAGCGTGGCCAGGCCGAGACCGAGCACCACCGTGTTGGCGTGGGTCACGTCGATGGTCTGGTCGAGGTGGTAGACACCGGGCGTGAACAGGAGGTTGAGTCCCTGGGACAGCGCCTGGTTGATGGTGGCGGCGGTGGCGCCCGGCTTGACCACGTAGAACTGGTCCAGCGGGATCGAGGTGCCCGCGTTGGCGGGCCAGGAGACGCCGCGCGCGTTGGTGCGCTTGGCGGGCACGAACACGTTGTAGGTGCTGCCGTCCAGGTAGAGGAAGGGCTTCTCGCGGGAGACGGGCGTCGTGTCGAGCGTGGTGTACGGGCCGGAGTCGAAGTTGGTGGCCGGGGCGCCCTGGACACCGGTGAAGGTCATGTTCCACACGCCGTTGGTCCAGCCGCCGACCGAACTGTCGCGCGTGTACCACTGCTGCTGGGAGTACGGGCCCACCGTGCCGTCGATCTTCGAGTCGGCGATGTAGCCGCCGGAGGCCCAGCCGTAGCCGTTGGGCGCGAGGTTGAGGCCGCCCTGTACGTGGATGCGGCGGAAGGGTGCCGCCTGCGCCACGGCCCAGCGGTCGGTGCCGTTGACGGGCTTGATGGCGAGGTTCTCCGCCGAGCGCCAGAAGTTCTGCGTGGCGTTGCCGTTGAACCATCCCGCGTCGACGGTGATGTCACCGTTGATCTGCGTGGAGTCGGGGTTGAGGCCGAGCCCGGAGACCGAGGTGTAGAAGCCGAGCTGGGCGTTGATCCCGTTGTAGGTGCCGGGCTTCAGCAGGAACTGGTAGCGGCCGGTGCCGAACTGGCTGGACTCCTGCTTGGCGAAGACGTCGTCGAACTTCTGCTGGAGGTTCGGCGTGGAGGGGTCGACGACGATGACGTTGGAGCCCAGGTCGCCGCCGCCCTGGACCGGGGGAGTGGAGCCGCCGGTGCCGGTGTGCACGGCGACCTCCCACAGGGAGTAGCCGTAGCCCGTGGCGCGGACGGTGCCGTGGATGCGGACGTACCGGCCGGAGCCGCTGACGTCGTAGGAGGCCGTGCCCCCGCTCGCGCCGGTGACGCTCTTGAGGGTGGTCCAGCTCTGGCCGTCCGCGGACGCCTGGATCGTGAACTCCTTGGCGTAGGCGGTCTCCCAGGTCAGGTCGACCTTGCACAGGTCCTTGACCGAGCCGAGGTCGACCTGCACCCACTGCGGGTCGCTCGCGGCGGACGACCAGCGGGTGCCGGTGTCCCCGTCGAAGGCGGCGGAGGCGGGGGTGCCCGCGTTCTCCGTGGAGGAGGCCGAGGCGGACCTGCCCTTCGCGGCGTTCGCCGTGTCGCAGGAGGGCGCGGTGGTGCCGGAGGTGCCGAAGACCTGGAACTCCCAGAGGGAGTAGCCGTACTGGGTGCCGCGGTGGATGCCGTACATCCTGACGTAGCGACCCTGGCCCGAGACGTCGAGGGTGTCTGTGCCGCCGTCGCCCCCGGTCACGGACTTGAGGTCGGTCCAGGTGCTGCCGTCGGCGGAGGCCTGGATCTTGTAGTCCTTGCCGTAGGCGGCCTCCCAGTCGAGGACGACCTTGGTGATCGAGGCCGTGGCGCCGAGGTCGACCTGGAGCCACTGCGGGTCGCTCGCGGCCGACGACCAGCGGGTGCCGGTGTCGCCGTCGACGGCGCCGGCGGCCGCCGTGCCGGCGTTCTCCTCGGAGGACGACGTCGCCGTTCTGCCCTGGGACAGCGGGGATTCGGCCGCGGCGGCCGAACCGGGGACGGGTAGGGCGAGCAGCGCCGCCATCGCGGCGAGCGTGACGCCCAAGGATCTGAGTCTCATGGAGGTCCCTGCGGGTGCGTTGGAGAAGGGAACGGGTGCGTTGGGGATGGAGCGGGTGTGCTGGGAGAAGAGCGGGTGCGTTGCGAGAAGAGCGGTGCGTTGCAAAAGGAGTGCGCGACAGGCCGCCGTCGGCAGACGGGACGACTGGCCAAGATCCCCGCGACGGCGCTTAGTTCACGTCTTGATTTAACTAATGAGGTCTGAGTCTCGGCAAGCCTTCGGAACTTGAAATCTTTCCGGGCCCGCTTCTGCCGTATCCCTTGACATCTTGATGACATGCCCTCAACACTCCTCGGCGGGAGAGCGCTCTCCCGTGTTCCCGGGCGCCATCCCCCACACCCCCACCCCCCAGGAGGAGGTCTCCATGTCACGGAGATCGAAAGGCCTGTCAGCCACGCTGATCACCGGCGCGCTCCTGCTGACCTCGACCGTTCTCGGCTCCGTCGCCACCAGCGCGGGGCCGCCCGCCCCCGGCTCCGCCGCGGCCGGGGCGTTCGCGGCCACCCACTCGGGCCACGCGATGGCCGCCTCGACCGACAGCTCGCCGGAGGACCCCGACGGCGACGGCTACATCCCCGCGAATCCGCCCGTCACCGGCGCGACACCGTCCACCCAGAACCCGCCCCACCGCTACTTCCACGAGTTCCAGGCGAACTGCTCGGTCACCCGCACCAGGCCGGACGACCCCATCGTCTATCCGCAGCAGGCGGGCAAGTCCCACGACCACACGTTCATGGGCAACACGACGACCGACGCCTACAGCACGACGTCCTCGCTGGTGGCGGGCGGTACCGCCTGCAAGGCTCCGGGCGACCTGTCCGGCTACTGGATGCCCACCCTCTACAACGGCGATCAGCCGATCCGCCCCGTCGGCCCGCAGGTCATCTACTACAAGGCCGGCGTCACCGACTACACCAGCGTCCGGCCCTTCCCCAAGGGCCTGCGGTTCGTCGTCGGCAGCCCGATGCAGAGCGCCGACGAGTTCCGGCACCACCCCGGCTTCGTCGAGGGCTGGGAGTGCGGCGACAGCTTCTTCAACACCGAGTTCCCGGCGACCTGTCCCAGCAGGCCCGACGTCCAGCTCAACATCCGCTTCCAGGCGCCCAGTTGCTGGGACGGCAAGTACCTCGACACCCCGGACCACAAGAGCCACATGGCCTACCCCGTGGTGAAGCCCGGCACCAACGACAACATGTGCCCGGCCGATCATCCGGTGGCGCTGCCGATGATCGAGTTCAAGATGGCCTTCCCCGTCAACGGCGACATGTCGAAGGTGCGGCTGTCCAGCGGCACGGGCCACAGCTTCCACTACGACTTCTTCAACGCCTGGGACGCTCCCACCCTCCAGGCGCTGGTCGGCCACTGCGTCGTCGGCGGGTTGCAGTGCGACGCGCGCGGCTACGACGAGACCCATCCCGAGGCGGGCGCCGCACTCGACGCGAACTACGAACTGCCCTGAGGAGCCGCAGTGACGAGGCC
The DNA here is from genome assembly GCF_042732375.1 of Streptomyces sp. NPDC059785. NCBI lineage: Bacteria > Bacillati > Actinomycetota > Actinomycetes > Kitasatosporales > Streptomycetaceae > Streptomyces > Streptomyces sp. NPDC059785. The sequence continues at coordinate 9,090 of NZ_JBHWHV010000053.1, read as the reverse complement.
ACGATCAAGCACCCGCATGCGCCGCGCCGCGGCACCCCTCACCGCCGGTGTCCTGGCCGTCGGCGCCCTCACCGCCCTGCCCGCCGCCCAGGCCCACGCCGCGGGCAGCGTCGTCAAGGTCACCGGGGGCCAGGGTGCCTGGCAACTGACGGTGGACGGGCAGCCGTACCAGGTCAAGGGGCTGACATGGGGTCCGAGTGTCGCGGACGCCGAGAAGTACCTGCCGGACCTTCGGTCCATGGGCGTCAACACGATCCGCACCTGGGGCACCGACGCCAGCAGCAAACCGCTCTTCGACTCCGCGGCCGCCCACGGCATCAAGGTCGTCGCGGGGTTCTGGCTCCAGCCCGGCGGCGGCCCCGGCAGCGGCGGCTGCGTCAACTATTCGACCGACACCGCCTACAAGAACCAGATGCTCGACGAGTTCCCCAAGTGGGTCCAGACCTACAAGGACAACCCCGGCGTCCTGATGTGGGACGTCGGGAACGAGTCGGTGCTCGGGCTCCAGAACTGCTACAGCGGCGACGAGCTGGAGCGGCAGCGCGACGCCTACACCACCCTCGTCAACGACATCACCAAGAAGATCCACGCCGTCGACCCGAACCACCCGGTCACGTCGACGGACGCCTGGGTCGGCGCCTGGCCCTACTACAAGGAGAACGCGCCCGACCTCGACCTGTACGCCGTGAACTCCTACAACGGGGTCTGCGACATCAAGTCCGCCTGGCAGCAGGGTGGTTACACCAAGCCCTACATCGTCACCGAGACCGGTCCGGCCGGCGAGTGGGAGGTCCCCGACGACGCCAACGGCGTACCCCTCGAACCCTCCGACCGGGCCAAGGCCGACGGCTACACCCGCGCCTGGAACTGCGTCACCGGACACCAGGGCGTCGCGCTCGGCGCCACGATGTTCCACTACGGCACCGAGTACGACTTCGGGGGTATCTGGTTCAACCTGCTGCCCGCCGGCCAGAAGCGCCTGTCGTACTACGCCGTGAAGAAGGCGTACGGCGGGGACACCGCGCACGACAACACACCGCCCGTCATCTCCGCTCCGACCGTGGAGGGCGACGCGGCCAAGGTGCAGGCCGGACGCGATCTCGTCCTGTCGGCGCAGGCCGCCGATCCGGACGGCGACCGCATCTCCTACGAGGTCCTCGCCAACAGCATGTACCTCGACCAGAGCAAGAACCTGGCCTCGCTGCCCTTCACCGACCTCGGCGGCGGCCGGCTCAAGGTCACCGCACCCGACCGCCCCGGCGTCTGGAAGATGTACGTCAAGGCGACCGACGGCCGGGGCAACGTCGGCGTCGAGACCCGCTCGGTCAGAGTCGTCCCGCCCGTACCGCCGGGCAGCAATCTGGCCCAGGGGAAACCGGCCACCGCCTCGTCCTACCAGGCGAGTTACGGCGACTGCCCCTGCACCGCCGACAACGCGGTCGACGGGAGCCCGGCGACCCGCTGGGCCGGCGACTGGAGCGACCCGCAGTGGCTCCAGGTCGACCTGGGCACCCGTACCACGTTCCGGCACGTCCAGCTCCTGTGGGAGGCGTCGTACGCGAAGGAGTACACCGTCCAGACCTCCGACGACGGCCGGAACTGGCAGACCGTGCACACCGTGTCCGACGGCAATGGCGGCGTCGACGACTTCGACGTCACTGGGACGGGCCGCTACGTACGGGTCAATGGCACGGCGCGTGGCACCGGCTGGGGCTACTCGCTGTACGAGTTCGGCGTCTACGCCTGAAACTTGCTGAGAGCTGCTGAGAGCTTCTGACGGCTCCTGGCGGAGGTGTGGCGGCCGGTTCGCCGCCGGAGAGCGCTCTATTGCGTGATCCGCCGGTCCGTTAGGGTGCCTGCCATGAGCAGACGGGCCCCGACGCTGGAGGACGTCGCCCGCGAGGCCGGTGTCTCGCGGGCCACCGTGTCCCGGGTCGTCAACGGCATCCGCAACGTCGATCCGGGGATACAGGACACGGTCCGCCGGGCCATCGAACGGACGGGATACGCGCCCAACCGGGCCGCCCGTTCCCTGGTGACCCGGCGGGCCGAGACCATCGCCCTGGTGGTGTCCGGCGCCGGGGACACCACGGACGCGGGCCAGAACGCCTTCGCGGCACGGATGTTCGCCGACCCCTTCTTCGGCCGGGTGGTCGGCGGCGTCGTCGGCTATCTGCGCCCCCGCTCGCTGCACCCGGTGCTGATGTTCGCCGAGTCCGCCGAGGACCGCGAGGAGGTGCTGACCTATCTGCGCCAGGGGCGCGCCGACGGCGCCCTCGTGATCTCCACCCACGCCGAGGACCCGCTGCCCGCCCTCCTTGCCGAGGCCCGGCTCCCCGCGGTGCTCTTCGCCCGTCCGCCCCGCCCGCTCCCGCTCAGCCACGTGGATCTGGCCCACCGGGACGGAGCGGCCCTCGCCGCCGGGCACCTGCTCGCGCGCGGCTGCCGCCGGCCCGCCACGGTCTGCGGCCCCCTGGACGTGGCGGCGAGCCGGGAGCGGCTGGCCGGGTTCCGCGACACGCTCGCCCGGCACGGTCACCCGCACATTCCGGTCGCCGAGGGCGGCTTCACCCTCGACAGCGGCATCGCGGCCATGTCCGAGCTGCTGGACCGCCACCCCGGCACGGACGGCGTCTTCGCGGCCAACGACCTGATGGCCCGGGGCGTCTGCCAGGTGCTGCGCGAGCGCGGGCGCCGGGTGCCCGAGGACGTCGCGGTCGTCGGCTTCGACGACTCCAGTGCCGCTGTCGCCTGCCGGCCCCGGCTGACCACCGTCCGCCAGCCGGTCGAGGAGATGGCGGCGGAGATGGCCCGCCTGCTCGACGAGCACATCCACGGCGTACGCACGGAGGCGACCTCGGTCGTCTTCCGGCCCGAACTGGTGGTGCGCGAGTCGGCGTGACGCGGAACAGGCGTATCCCGTCCGGCGGTTGAGCCGGGACGCCGCGGACGTAGCCGTGTGCCGAGTGTGTCTTTACACCCACTACGATGCCGGTGTGCGCGATGTCACGGCGGTGGAGTGAGCCGTTGCCCGGCCAGCTTGCCGTGCGCCGCCACGAGTTCCCGGGCGACGGCCCGTCACGCACAGGCAAGGAGAAGACGATGTTGGCTGATTCAGCTCCGGGACCGGCGCCCATCGACACCAGCAAGCCGCACCCGGCCCGCATGTACGACTACTACCTCGGCGGCAAGGACCACTACCCGGTGGACGCCGAGGCGGCCGAGCAGGTGCTCGGACACACCCCGGACGCGCGCACCTTCGCCCGCGCCAACCGGATGTTCATGCACCGGGCCGTGCGCGTGCTGGCCCGCGACCACGGGGTGCGGCAGTTCCTCGACATCGGCACGGGCGTGCCGACCGAGCCGAACCTGCACCAGGTCGCGCAGGCGCAGGCCCCGGAGAGCCGGGTGGTCTACGCCGACAACGACCCGATCGTGCTGACGCACGCGCGGGCGCTGCTGCACGGTACCCCCGAGGGCCGGGTCGCCTACGTGCAGGCGGACGTGCGCGAGCCGAAGGCCGTCCTGGGCTCCGAAGAGGCCCGGTCGACCCTCGACTTCGAGCAGCCCATCGCGCTGAGCCTGTGCGCCCTGATGCACTTCGTGCCCGACGAGCACGGCGCGTACGAGATAGTGCGGGAACTGGTCGACGCGCTGCCGTCGGGGAGTTTCCTCGTGCTCAGCCACGGCACGACGGACTTCGACCCGGAGGGCATGGCCCGTACGCAGGACGTGTACGTCCGGGCGGGTATCCCGATCCAGCTCCGCTCGGGGGAGCGGATCACCCGGTTCTTCGACGGGCTGGAGCTGCTGGAGCCAGGACTGGCCGTGACGCACCGCTGGCACCCGGAGCCGGACCAGCCGCTGGCCGGGATCACCGACGCCGAGGCCGGCTTCTACGGCGGCGTGGCCCGCAAGCCGTGAGCGTGCCGTTCCGCCGCCGGTCCGTCCGGCGGCGGGACGCGCGGCGGCCGACCGGCGCCGCACGCCGAGAGCGCTCGGTTCCTCCGCACCGACGCGCGTCCGACCTGCGGCTTCTGTGGTCGAAGTATCGGACACGCGGCGTGTGTTGACACCCTTCGGGTACTTCCTATCATCGGGAATCGTCCGTCATCGCGACCGACGTTCGACATCGCGGACGTCGGAGCGCCCTGGCGGTCCTGGACGCGCACAGCAGACTTCACCGTTCCATGAATCGGACATTGGGTTGTCATGGTCATGATGCATACTCGCGCCTCTTTCCGGTTCGTCCGTGCCCCGGCGGTGGGACGCCGCCGGCCAGTCATCCCCAGGAGGCCACCCATGTCCGTGACCCAGGCCCGCGTGAGACGGGCCAGTCCGCTTTCCGTGCTGGCATGTGTCCTGGCCTTGGTCACGGCCGTGCTCGGCGGCCAGACCGTCGCCGGAAGCAGCGCCGTGGCCGCCGGCACGCTGCCCTGTGACCTGTACGCCACCGGCGGTACGCCCTGTGTGGCCGCGCACAGCACGACCCGCGCCCTGTACTCCGCGTACAACAGCCGCCTGTACCAGGTCAAACGCGCCTCCGACGGTACGACGCGGGACATCGGTGTGCTCAGCGCGGGCGGCTACGCCGACGCCGCCTCGCAGGACTCGTTCTGCGCCGGCACGAGCTGCCTGATCACCGTCATCTACGACCAGTCCGGCCGCGGCAACCACCTCACCCAGGCGCCGCCCGGCGGCTTCAACGGCCCGGCCGCGGGCGGGTACGACAACCTCGCCGAGGCCTCCGCCGCGCCGGTCACCGTGGGCGGCCACAAGGCGTACGGCGTCTTCGTCGCGCCCGGCACCGGATACCGCGACAACAGCACCAGCGGCATCGCCACCGGCGACCAGCCGGAAGGCATGTACGCCCTGCTCGACGGCACCCACTACAACAGCGGCTGCTGCTTCGACTACGGCAACGCCGAGACCAACAGCCGGGACAACGGCAACGGCACCATGGAGACCATCTACTTCGGCAACAGCAAGACCTGGGGCTACGGCACCGGCAACGGCCCCTGGATCATGGCCGACCTCGAGAACGGCCTGTTCTCCGGTGTCAACACCGGCTACAACGCCAACGACCCCAGCGTCAGCCACCGGTTCCTCACCGCCGTCGTCAAGGGCGGCCCCAACCACTGGGCGATCCGGGGCGGCAACGCCCAGTCGGGCGGCCTGTCCACCTACTACGACGGCACGCGCCCCAACGCCTCGGGCTACAACCCGATGAAGAAGGAGGGCGCCATCCTCCTCGGCATCGGCGGCGACAACAGCAACAGCTCCGCCGGCACCTTCTACGAGGGCGTGATGACGTCCGGCTACCCGTCGGACGCGACCGAGAACGCCGTACAGGCCAACATCAACGCGGCCGGATACGCCACCTCCGCCGTCACGGGCAGCCCCGCCGTGGGGTCCAGGATCTCCCTGCGGGCCACCACCTCCTGCTGCACCGGCCAGTACCTGCGGCACAACAGCGCCGACACGGGCGCCGTCATCGCCGCGACCACCTCGTCCAGCGCGGCCGCCGACCGGGCCGCGGCCACCTGGATCGTGCGCGCGGGCCTCGGCGACGCCTCGTGCCTGTCCTTCGAGTCCGCCGACAGACCGGGACAGTACCTGCGCCACTACGACTACCGGCTGCGCGTGGACACCATCGACAGCAGCGCCCTGTCCAGGCTGGACGCCACCTTCTGCCCCCAGACCGGGCACAACGGCCAGGGCATCTCGCTGCGCTCCGCCAACTACCCCAGTGATTTCGTCCGCCACTACAACTACGGCGCCTACGTCGCCAGTCAGGGCGGCTCCAACGCCTGGGACAGCGCCACCTCCTGGTCCGACGACACGAGCTGGGTCGTGACCACCCCCTGGGCCTGACATCCCCATCACGGCCGCGCCGCCCACCGGGTGGCGCGGCCACCTCTCGGAAGCCGGCCATGCCGCAACGTCGCTTTCGCAATCGTGCCTCATGCTGAATCATCGGGCATCAGGTCGTACGTCGATGGATTGCGTCAGGAGCTGCACATGGCCATGAGCCGCAGAGCCCTGCTCACCGCGGGCGCCGCGACGGGACTGCTCACCGCATGCGGGTCGAACACCGGACGCGGTGACGGCGGAGGCAAGTCGGGACCCCGACTGTCGCAGTGGTATCACCAGTACGGGGAGACGGGCACGGAACAGGCCGTCAAGCGGTACGCCGCCGCCTACGGCAAGGCCGACATCAGCGTGCAGTGGCGGCCCGGCGACTACGACCGGCAGACCGCCGCCGCCCTGCTCACCGACTCGGGGCCGGACGTCTTCGAGGGCAGCCCCAGCCTCGACCAGATCCAGGGCAAGCAGGTCGTCGACCTGACCGACCTGCTCGCGGACGTCAAGGACGACTTCAACCCGGCGGTCCTCGAACCGAAGACGTACGACGGGAGGATCTGGGGCGTCCCGCAGGTCATCGACATGCAGATGCTCTACTACCGCAAGAGCCTGCTGTCGGACGCGGGCGTGACACCGCCGACCACGCTCGACGCACTCGTGGACGCCGCGAAGAAGCTGACCACCAGCAAGGTCAAGGGCCTCTTCCTCGGCAACGACGGCGGCGCGGGCGTCCTCGGCGGCACCCCGCTGTACGCCGCCGGACTGCGACTCGTCACCGACGACGGCAAGGTGGGCTTCGACGATCCCGCCGCCGCCCGCACCCTCGGCAAGCTCCACCAGCTCTACGCCGACAAGTCCCTCCTGCTCGGCGCCCCCGCCGACTGGTCGGACCCCTCAGCCTTCCTCCAGGGCCTGACCGCCATGCAGTGGTCGGGCCTGTGGGCGCTGCCCCAGGTGCAGAAGGAACTCGGCGACGACTTCGGCGTCCTGCCCTTCCCCAAGGACGGCAGCTCGGGCCGGCCCTCCGTGCCGGTCGGCGCCTACGGTGCCGCCGTGAGCGCCCGCAGCGCGCACCAGGACGTGGCCAAGGACTACGTGAAGTGGCTGTGGATCGAACGCACCGACTACCAGGAGGACTTCGCCCTCTCCTACGGCTTCCACATCCCCGCCCGCGTCTCCCTGGCGAAGAAGGCCGCGAAGCTGAAGAAGGGCGCCGCCGCCGACGCGGTCCGCTTCACCACCGAGCACGGCTACGCCCAGCCCCTGCTGTGGACCCCGGCCAACCAGACCACGTACCAGGACGCGCTGAACCGGATCATCAAGGACGGTGCGAACCCGGAGAGCGAGCTGAAGAAGGCCGTACGCAAGGTGTCGGCCGAGCTCGACCGGGTGCGGAAGGCCGCGTGACCGGCACCCCCGATGTGAGCCGCAGCCAAGCGCGCGGCCGCACCCGGCGCAGGACCCTGTGGTTCTGGGCCTTCGTCGGCCCCTTCGCGGCCGGCATCGCGCTGTTCACGTACGTCCCGCTGCTGTGGAGCGTCGGCCTCAGCTTCTTCGACGCCCGCAACACCGTCACGCCCACCGACTTCGTCGGCCTGGACAACTACACGGCGGTGCTGTCGGACGACGCGTTCCTCAGCAGTCTGGGCACCTTCGCCCTGTTCACCGCGTTCATCGTGCCCACGACCTACGTCTTCTCCCTCGCGCTCGCGCTGATGGTGAACAGGCTGCGCCGGGCGCAGGCGTTCTTCCGGTCGGTGTTCTTCCTGCCGGCCGCGTGCAGCTACGTCGTGGCCGCGCTGATCTGGAAGATGTCCATGTTCAACGGGGTGCGGTTCGGGCTCGCCAACACCGTCCTCGACTGGTTCGGCGCCGACCCGGTGGCCTGGCTGGCGACGACCGACCCGCCCTGGTACTGGCTGGTGATCGTCACCGTACGGCTCTGGCTCCAGGCCGGCTTCTACATGGTGCTCTTCCTCGCCGGCCTCCAGCGCATCGACCCCGTGCTGTACGAGGCCGCCGCGGTGGACGGGGCCCGGCCCGGGTGGCCGGTGCTGCGCCACATCACGCTGCCCCAACTGCGCGCCACCTCGGTCGCCGTGATCCTGCTCCTCGTCATCAACGCCTTCCAGGCCTTCGACGAGTTCTACAACCTGCTCTCCAACGCCCGCGGCTACCCGCCCTACGCCCGCCCGCCCCTGGTCTACCTCTACTACACCGCCCTGGGGGAGGGGCAGAACCTCGGGATCGGCAGCGCGGGCGCGGTCGTCCTCGCGCTGATCATCGCGGTGGTGACGGTCGGACAGGCACGCTGGCTGCGACTGGGAAGGACGGACGCCGATGCATAGCGGCAGGGACGGCGGTGACGCACTGGTGCGGGCCGGACGGGCGGTGCGGCTCGTCCTGCTGATCGCGCTCGCCCTGCTCTTCCTGATCCCGTTCTATCTCCTCGTCCGCAACGGCCTGTCCAGCGAGCAGGACATCACCTCGCCCGAGTGGACCTTCTTCCCCGCCGAGGTCCGGTGGGGCAACGTCCGCGAACTCTTCGCGGACACGTCCGTCCCCTTCGCCCGCTCCCTGCTCAACTCCGCGCTCATCGCCGTCGCCACCACCCTCGGCACGGTCCTCCTCGCCTCCCTCGCGGGCTACGGCCTGGCGCGCATCCCCTACCGGCACGCCAACAAGGTCTTCTACGCCATCCTCGGCACCCTGATGGTCCCGGCCGCCGTCACCTTCGTGCCCAGCTTCGTGTTCGTGTCGTCGCTGGGCTGGATCTCCACCCTGCGCGGGCTGATCGTGCCGACCCTGTTCTCGGCCTTCGCCTGCTTCATCTTCCGGCAGTACTTCCTGGGCTTCCCGAAGGAGCTGGAGGACGCCGCCCAGGTCGACGGGCTCGGCTACTGGCGCACGTACTGGCTGGTCGTCGTGCCGAACGCCCGCCCCGTCCTGGCCGCCGTCTCCACGATCGTCTTCATCGGGGCGTGGAACTCGTTCCTGTGGCCGCTGGTGATCGGGCAGGACCAGAACGCCTGGACCGTCCAGGTCGCCCTGTCCTCCTTCACCACCTCGCAAGTGGTCCGGCTGCACGAACTGTTCATCGCGGCCGCCGTGTCGATCGTGCCGCTGCTGGTGGTCTTCCTCTGCTTCCAGCGGTGGATCGTGGCGGGCGTGGAGCGCAGCGGCATCGAGTGAACGAACGGGAGCCGGCTCGGCAGCGAGGACCGC
>NZ_JBHWHV010000052.1:0-72665 GCF_042732375.1 Streptomyces sp. NPDC059785 | reverse complement strand
GCTCCAACGCCGACCACTGCGCTTCCGTCAGATCCCCACGAGCCATGGCAAGTGATCATGACACGACCCTGATCATCTTTGAAAACAGACCCTAGGGGGAGTGCGTGCCAGGCGTCGCGCGCCCGGCCGGGGTTCAGACACAGGCTCTGACGCACGGACCGGGCGCCGGGGCGTCACAGTGCCGCCGTCACCAGCCTGCGGATCTCGTCCTCGCCGACCGTGCCGCCTCTCGTCAGGCGGTCGAGGACGAGCCCGTCCACGCAGGTGAGCAGCGTGATCGTACGGGCCTCGGCGTCGGCGACGCCCTGGGCGGCCAGGAAGTCCCGCACCACCTGCCGTCCCGCGTTCTCGCGCGGCACCAGGATCTCCCGCAGCCCGGGGTGGCGGACGCTCTCGATGGCGCAGGCGTAGCGCGCGAGCGAGCGCTGCCGTCCCTCCCCCGTGAGCCGCCGTTCGACGAAGGCGGCGATCCCGGCCATGAGTTCCCCGGTCACCCGGGCCCGGTCCACAGCGGATCGACGGTCCTGCGGGCCATCACCGAGCGGCCGGTTCCGCTGCGCACCGACTTCGAACCGACCTGGGGGCACGGCGCCGAGTTCGGTCACATCGCCTTCGCGGACGGCCGGGCCGAGTGGCACGCGGTGCTCAACTCGCCGCCCGGCACACGGCACACGGACGCCCTCGCCGCGCTGCGCCGCCGGTTCGCCGACTGGCACGATCCGAACCCCGCGCTGCTGGACGCCACCCGGCCGGACGCCGTCCTGCACCACGACATCCGGGAGCTGGTGACGCCGCTGCCCGCCTACGCCGAGGGCCGGGTCGTACTCGTCGGCGACGCGGCGCACGACATGACCCCGAACCTCGGCCAGGGCGCCTGCCGGGCCCTGGAGGACGCGGCCACGCCGGCCGCCGCGCTCGCCGGCGAGCCCACCGTCGCATCGGCACTGGCCCGTTACGACGCCGAGCGCCGCCCGCGCAGCCAGTCCGTGGCCCGGGCCGCGCGCCAGGCAGGCCGGATGGGCCGGCGACTGTCCAACCCCCTCGCCGTCGCCCTGCGCAACACGGCCCTCCGCCTGGCCCCGTCACGCACGACCGCCCGGGCCATCCTGCGACACGCCGACTGGGCGCCCCCGAGCCTGAACCGAGTGCATCGCCCCCGCTCCACGGCGGCGACGCACTCAGTGCCCGTCCCTCACCGGAGCCAGGCAGCGCGAGCGGGGCGGGCTCCACTTCGGCATTCGCGACAGCCGGCCGCCGGACCCCGTTAAGTTGCCGTGGTGACCTCGACACATGACGGGCGGGTGGCCGCGTACGCGGCTGTGGGGGTGCGGTTGTCGCTGTTCAGTGACCGGCGGCTCGGGGACGCGGTGGCCGCCGCGCCGGGGCTCGGGTCGGGCATCGGCGGCAGGTCGGCGGAGCTGGATGTCGGGGGCACACGCGTCTTCGTCAAGCGCGTACCGCTGACCGACGTCGAGCTGCGGCCACCGCATCTGCGGTCGACCGCCAACCTGTTCGGCCTTCCCCTCTTCTACCAGTACGGGGTGGGTTCGGCGGGGTTCGGAGCGTGGCGTGAGCTGGCCGCGCACCTCATGACCACGGCGTGGGTGCTGCGGAACGAGTACGCCGGTTTCCCGCTGCTGTACCACTGGCGGGTGCTGCCCGACGGCCCGCCCTCCGGATTCGCCGACGAGTTCGGCGGTGTCGCGGGAGCCGTCGCGCACTGGGAAGGGTCCCCGGCCGTGCGGCGCCGTCTGGAGGCCATCGGCAGGTCCTCCTCCAGCCTGGTCCTCTTCCTGGAACATGTGCCACTGACGCTCGCGTCGTGGCTCGCGACCGCCCGCCGGGCGGCCTGGCCGCGGCCGGACGGCACCTCGCCCTACCGGTGGGTCGAGAAGGAGCTGCGGCTGGGGACGGAGTTCATGAGCGCGCACGGACTCGTCCACTTCGACGCGCACTTCGGCAATCTGCTCACCGACGGCCGGCGGGTGTACTTCGCGGACTTCGGCCTCGCGTCGAGCCGCCACTTCGCACTCTCGCCGCAGGAGCACGCCTTCCTCACCGACCATCTCGTGTACGACCGCAGCTACGCGCCGAGCCACCTGCTCCGCCATCACCTGCCCGACGGCGTACGCGGCGGCACCGAACACGCAACCTTCCTGCGCGAATGGCTCGCGGGCCACCGCCCCGCCGCCGTCCCACCCGACCTGGCCACCGTCCTCGACCGCCACGCCCCGCACGCCGTCGTCCTCGACGACTTCCACCACCGGCTCCTCACCCGGAGCAAACGCAGCCCGTTCCCCGCGGCCGGGATCCGCCGCGCCCTGGCCGCTGCCGACACCGCCTGCCGGACCGAGTGAACGGGGCGTCCCCGCACGCGACTACGGCGTCGTAGCGTTCCCCAGGCGGGCGGCCAGTGTGATGGCGAAATCCTCCGCGCGGGCCAGTTGGGTGCGCAGGTCGGCGACGCGTTGCCGGGCGGCCTGCTCGAAGCCTCGTACGCGGTCCAGGAGTTGTGTCCGTTCCGCGGCGGGGAGGTCGTCGCCGGAGTCGAGGCGGTCGGTGGCCTCCAGCAGGTCGCGCATCTCGTCCAGGGTGAAGCCGAGCGGCTTCATGCGGCGGATGACCATGAGGCGGGCGACGTCGGCCTCGGTGTAGAGGCGGAAGCCGCCTTGGGAGCGGGCCGAGGGGATGACCAGGCCGGTCTCCTCGTAGTGCCGGATCGTGCGCAGCGACAGCTCGGTCCGTGCGGCGACCTCACCGATCTGCATGTGCTCGCCGCTCACGCGCCTGTCTCTCCCCTCGTCCGCCCCGCTCCCACGGGAACCGTCTCCATCTCTACCGTTACGTTAGGGTAGAGTTGCCCAGGTGCCGGGGACGGCTGTGCCGTCGGGTCCAGCATCCTGCATGTCAGCATTCCATGGTGCGGGATCCGGCCCCGTGCCGCTGCGCCGGGGCCGAGGAAGCCCCCGGCGGGGATCTACGCCGACGGCCGGCAGGCGACAGGAGAGAAGCGAGCGGATGTTCATGCCGTGCCGCGCCGCCGACTGTCCGCCGTGATGCTCCGCCCCTGAGCGTCGCCGCCGTCCGGCGGTGAGGCGCCTTCGGCCTGTTGCCGGCCGCGGCCCGCCGGCGCGCGAGGCCCACGCAGGGCCGGACCCGGCCCTCGCCCCCCTTCCGTACGCCCGCCCCTTCCGCACGCCCGCTCCCTTCCGCACGTCCATCCCTTCCGCACGCCCGCCCCGCCAAGCGTGCCCGATCACGACAGGTACCGTCCTCTTGTCCGTTCCCGTGCTCTCCCCCGCCGCCCGTCTGCGCGGCCTCAAGCCCGGCTGGGTGTCCGACCCGAAGGTGTGGCGCACCGAGGTCCTCGCCGGTCTCGTCGTCGCCCTCGCCCTGATCCCCGAGGCGATCTCCTTCTCGGTGATCGCCGGGGTCGACCCGGAGATCGGCCTGTTCGCCGCGTTCACCATGGCCGTCACCATCTCCGTCGTCGGCGGCCGCCGGGCCATGATCTCCGCCGCCACCGGCGCCGTCGCGCTCGTCATCGCGCCCCTGAACCGGGAGCACGGGCTGAGCTACCTCGTCGCCTGCGTCATCCTCGCCGGTGTCTTCCAGGTCGTCCTCGGCGCGCTCGGGGTCGCCAGGCTCATGCGGTTCGTGCCGCGCAGCGTGATGGTCGGCTTCGTGAACGCGCTCGCCGTCCTCATCTTCCTGGCCCAGGTGCCCGAGATGACGGACGTGCCGTGGGCCGTCTACCCGCTCATCATCGGCGGGCTGGCCCTCATGGTGTTCTTCCCCAGGGTCACCAAGGTGGTCCCGGCCCCGCTGGTCTCCATCGTCGTCCTCACCGTGATGACCGTGGCCGCGGGCATCGCCGTACCGACCGTCGGCGACAAGGGCGAACTCCCCTCCGCCCTGCCGGTGCCTGGCCTGCCCGACGTGCCGTTCACCCTCGACACCCTGACCACCGTCGCCCCGTACGCGCTCGCGATGGCGCTGGTCGGTCTGATGGAGTCGCTGATGACCGCCCAGCTGGTGGACGACATCACCGACACCCGCTCCGACAAGACCCGGGAGTCCATCGGCCAGGGCATCGCCAACATCGTCACCGGCCTGTTCGGCGGCATGGGCGGCTGCGCCATGATCGGCCAGACGATGATCAACGTGAAGGTGTCCGGGGCCCGCACCCGGCTGTCGACCTTCCTGGCGGGCGCGTTCCTTATGGTGCTGTGCGTCGTCTTCGGACCCGTCGTCTCCGACATCCCGATGGCCGCTCTCGTCGCGGTGATGGTGATGGTGTCCTTCGCGACGTTCGACTGGCACTCCATCGCGCCCAGGACGCTGCGGCGGATGCCCGCCGGCGAGATCACCGTGATGGTGCTCACCGTCGCCGTCGTGGTGGCCACCTCCAACCTCGCCATCGGCGTCGTCGTCGGCTCGGTCACCGCCGCGGTGATCTTCGCCAGGCGGGTCGCGCACCTGGCCGACGTCACCGCGGTCGTCGACCCCGACGGGAGCCAGGTCGTGTACCGCGTCACCGGCGAGCTGTTCTTCGCCTCCGCCAACGACCTGGTCACCCGCTTCGACTACGCGACCGACCCGGACAAGGTCGTCATCGACCTGTCGTCCACCCACATCTGGGACGCCTCTTCCGTGGCGGCCCTGGACGCGATCGAGACCAAGTACGCCCAGCGCGGCAAACAGGTCGAGATCACCGGCCTGAACGAACACAGCACCCGCCTCCGCGAGAAGCTGAGCGGAGCACTCACCTCGGGCCACTGACGCCCGGCGGCCGGCACTCAGGCGGGCGGCCAGTTGCGCAGGGCGGCGTCGGCGACCCGCTGGAGGTCGTCGCGGCCGGCGCCGCCGGCCGCCTGGACGGCGATGCCGTTCGCCACGGCCATGAGATAGCGGGCGAGTACGGCGGGGTCGGAGTCCGCGGGCAGGTCGCCCGCGGCCACGGCCTGCCGGAACCGGTCGCGAAGCCGGTCGGTGCCCTCGTTGCGCCAGGCGACGAGGGCGTCCCGGGCGGCGACCGCGGTGTCACCGGCGGCGAGGGACGCCTGGACGCCGAGACATCCGGCGGGGCAGTCGGGGCGGGTGGTGGCCCGTACGGAGCCGGCGAGGAACGCGGTGGCCACCCGCCGGGCGGTCGCCTCCTCCAGCGCCCGCGCCACATAGGAGGCGGGACCCTCCGTGTAGCGCTCCAGGGCCTTGCGGAACAGGTCCTCCTTGTTGCCGAACGCCGCGTACATACTGGTGCGGGTGATGCCCATGGCGCTGGTCAGGTCGGTGAGGCTGGCGCCCTCGTAGCCCTTCTCCCAGAAGACCCGCACGGCCCGTTCCAGGGCCTCGTCGGCGTCGAACCCTCTCGGCCGCCCCACCAGCGTCCTGTGCTGCGTCTCCATGCCCTCGATCATACCTCTTCTGTACCGAGCGGTCCGTAAGTGCTACGGTCGCATTCAGTACCGATCAGTACTTAAATCTGTGGAGGTCAGCACCATGGCACAGCTAGAGGGCAAGACCGCCGTCGTCACCGGCGGCGGCACGGGGATCGGCCTGGCCAGCGCGGTACGGCTGGCGGACGACGGCGCGTACGTGTTCATCACGGGGCGGCGCAAGACCGAGCTGGACGCCGCCGTGGAGACCATCGGCGCCGACCGGGCCACCGCGGTGGCCGGCGACATTTCGGACCTGGCCGACCTGGACCGGCTGTACGACGCCGTACGCGCCCGGGGCCGGGGCATCGACGTCCTGTTCGCCAACGCGGCGACCGCCTCGCTGGTGACACTGGGCCAGATCACCGAGGAGGACTTCGAGCACATCTTCGGCATCAACGTGCGCGGCACCCTGTTCACCGTGCAGAAGGCGCTGCCGCTGCTCAACGACGGCGCCTCGGTGATCCTGAACGCCTCCACCGCCGCCGACAACGGCGCGGAGGCGTTCGCCCTCTACGGGGCGTCCAAGGCCGCCGTCCGGTCCTTCGCGCGGACCTGGGCCAACACCGGCGCCCTCAAGGAACGCGGCATCCGGGTCAACGCGATCTCGCCGGGCCCGATCGACACCCCCGGGATCACCGCCCTCTTCGGCGAGGAGAACGCGGCCGGCGCCCGCGAACACCTCGCGACGACCGCGGCGATCGGCCGGATGGGACGCCCGGAGGAGGTCGCCGCGGCCGTCGCGTTCCTCGCCTCCGACCAGAGCAGCTTCGTCCTCGGCGCCAACCTGTACGTCGACGGCGGCGAGAACCAGATCTGATCCGCGCCTCCCCCGCCGGCCGGAGCCGGCCGCTCCCGGCGAACGGACCCGCCCGTCAGGCGAGTTCGGCGTCGAGGGCGCGGCCGGCGGGGCCGCGGGTGTGCACCCACGCGGGCAGGGCGGTCAGCGCCGCCACCGCAAGCAGGGTGGCGAGGGCGACGGTGAGCAGCCACGCGGTCGCGGGCACCCACATCTCGAAGGAGAACAGCCCGTACAGACCCAGCCCGGCCGGGATGCCCAGCACCACCCCGGGCACGGCGGACAGGAGCTGCGCGACGCAGAGCGCCGTGACGACCTGGCCGGGCGTGGCGCCGAGGGTACGGGTGATGGTCAGGGCGCGCCGGGCCTGCACCGCGGTGCGCCAGCCGAGGAAGACGGTGTTGAGCGTGGACAGCGCCGCCAGCGCGAGGGTGACACCGAGCAGCGTACGGTCGGTCAGGACGTCCCGGTCCTCGCTGATCCGGCTGTACGCGGGATCGGCGTGGAAGGTGAGCACCGCGGTGACCATGACGCAGGTGGCGGCCGTACCGACGGACGTCAGGGCGGCCCGCCCCGGCCGGCGGGCCAGCAGCCGGACGCCGAGCAGGAGCGAGGTGGGCAGGTACGCCGTCAGGGCGGTGAGCCGCGGGTGGTACGTGAGCAGGTGCGCCGGGTCGACCAGGGCCTGGACGGTACTGGCACGGGCGGCGCGCAGGACGGGTCCGAGCGTACCGGCGAGGGAGATCACGACGGCGGCGAGGACCGCGGCGACGACGGTGTCGGTGGACGGAGGGCCGGCGGAGTCGAGCAGCCCGGCACTGGGCACGGCCAGTCCGGGCGCGGCCAGGGTCGCGAAGGCCAGTCCGAGCGCGGTGGCCACGACGGTCAGCAGCAGGTGCTGCGTCAGCAGGACGGCGGCGACGGTGCCGGGGCCCGCGCCGACGGCCTTGAGCAGTCCGGCACGCCGGTTGTCGCGGGTGGCGCGTACGGCCGCCAGCGCGGCAAGGGTGACGATCGCGGCCGCGGCGAGCAGCCAGCCGCCGATGACCAGGGTGGGCTGGGCGAATTTGATGATCTTGGAGTCGGCTTCGAGGACGACCTGCCAGTTGCGGGTGTTGACCCAGTCGGCGCCTCTGCGGTCCTTGGTGAACACGGTCCTGGCCCACTGGGCGGCCGTGGAGGGGTCGGTCAGCCGCACGCGGATGGTGTAGACGCCGGGATCGTCGCCCGCCGCCGCGCGGGTGTCGGCCTCGGTGAGCCAGACCCTGCCGCCGCCGTCGGACGGGCCGGGGCCCTGCGCCCAGTCGCTCCACGGGTACACACCGGTGGCCGCGCTGACCGCGGTTCCGACGACCGGGTAGCCGCGCCCGCCGATGGTGACGCGGTCACCGACGCGCACGCCGAGCTTCTCGGCGAAGGCGCGCTCGACCACCACTCCTTTGGACCGCACCCAGGTGCCGGAGGTCACCAGGGGCCGGTCCACGGCGGACGGTGCGCTGCCGCGGCCCTCGACCGCGGAGCGCTCGGTACGGCCGTGCGCCCGAACGGTGGTGCTGAACGAGAAGACGGGATCGGCCTGTTCGGCCACGCCCGGCGTGCGCGCGATGCGTTCGGCCACCCGGGACGGGTCCGTGGCCGTCGTGATGGCGACGACGTCGGGTCCGGCGGTGGCCTCGCGCGTCTTCAGGTACGCGGTCTCCACGGCGTCCCTGGTCGCCAGTCCGAGGGCGAGGCAGGTGATGGCGGTGGTGACGGCGATCAGGAACATGACCACCTCGCCGGGGTGGCGGCGCATGTCACGTGCGACGAGACGCCACGTCAGGAGCAGGTGTCCCATCCGTCAGCCCTCCCAGCCCAGCAGCGCGCCGAGCCGCGGGCCGCCGCCGCTGTCGCCGCCGCCCCTGCCGCCGGTGCCGTCGCTGTCGCCGCTGTCGCCGGTCAGGCGGGTGTCGTCGGCCAGCCGCCCGTCGCGCAGGGAGACGACACGGTCCGCGGTGGCGGCGACGCGCTCGTCATGAGTGACCACGATCAGCGTCTGGCCCGCGGCGCGCAGCTCGCCGAAGAGGCGCAGGATGTCGTGGGTCGCGGCGCTGTCGAGGTTCCCGGTGGGTTCGTCCGCGAGGACCACCAGCGGCTCGTTGACCAGGGCGCGGGCGATGGCGACCCGCTGCCGCTGCCCGCCGGACAGCTCCGAGGGCAGGTGCCGGGCCCGCTCGGCGAGTCCGACCCGGTCGAGCAGTGCGTCGGCGCGGCGGCGGGCGGCGCGCGGTGCGACGCCGGCGAGCAGCGCGGGCAGTTCCACGTTCTCCGCCGCGGTCAGCTCGTCCATCAGGTGGAAGCTCTGGAAGACGAAGCCGACGGCGCGGCGCCGTAACCTGGCCAGGGCCCGTTCGCCGAGCCGGTCGATGCGCCGCCCGCCGAGCCACACCTCGCCGCCGGTGGGCCGGTCGAGCCCGCCGAGCAGTTGCAGCAGCGTCGACTTGCCGCAGCCGCTCGGCCCGGTCACGGCGAGGGTCTGCCCGGCGGGTACGTCGAGGTCGACCCCGTCGACGGCCCACACCGCGTTCTCCTCCTCCCCGTAGACCCGCGCCAGGCCGGCCGTGCGCAGCACCGGCCCGTCCGGACCACCGGCCCGGCCGCCGACGGGCCCCTCATGCACACCCGGGCCCCCACCCGCGCCCGGCCCCGCACCCGTACCGGGGTCCGAACCCGGTCCGCCGTCCGTGCCCCTCCACCGCGACCGGCCTCCGATCCGCCGACCGTGTTCCGTCATCCGACCCCTCCGCCTTTCGCACGCCCGGCGCGGGCGGACCAGGTCCGCTCGCACGCCTGAAGCCAGCGCAGATCGGCCTGCAACCGCAGGGCGACGCCCTCCAGAAGCAGTCCGGCCTCCGAATCCGTCTCCTGAGCGAGGGCGGCACGCTGGGCCTCGGCGAGATGGCGCATCAGTTCCCGCCGCCGCGCGTCCACGAGCGCGAGCGGATCGGCGAGTCCCGACTCGGCGGCGGCCACCAGTTTCAGGTGGACGTCCGCCACGTCCGCGCGGGGCCCGGCGCTCTCGGCCAGCCACGCGGCCACCCGCTCCTGCCCCGCCGCGGTCAGCGCGTACACCTTGCGGCGCGGGCCGCGCACCGGTGTGTCCTCGCGCTCCTGGACGACAAGGCCCGCCTTCTCGAGCCGGGTGAGCGTGACGTAGACCTGCCCCGCGTTCAGCGACCCGCCCAGCGGCCCGAGCGCGGCCGCCAGCCGTCTGCGCAGGTCGTACCCGTGCGACGGCTCCTTGGCCAGCAGCGCCAGCACCACGTCCTGCACCCGACCGCCCTCCTCAGGGCCCAATAGATAGCGGTTATCCATAAGGACGTCAAACGCCGGCCGCGGAAGGACGGGCCGAGGGTGGCTACGGGCGGAGGGCGGCGATTCCGGCCAGGATGAGGTCGATGCCGCCGAGGAACTCCGCCCGGTCGTCGTGCCCGCTCAGCTGTCCGGCGACGTCACGGGTGAACGGGTACTGCTCGGGGTCGAGCCCGGCCCAGGTGGTCGCCACTGCGTCGAGGAACACGGCCCGGTCCGTGCCCGGTTCGACCGATTCCACGTTGACGGCGTTCTGGCCCGCCACTCCGAGGACGTAGTGCATCAGCGCGGACGCCGCGGTGAACTGGGCGGCTGCGGGCACGCCCAGCGCCTGGACCTGGCGGCCGATGCGCTCGAAGACGTGCAGCATCGGCGGCTGCCACGAGGTGCGGGCGAGCTGCTTGCCGACCCAGGGGTGTACGTCGATCGCGTCGAACAGGCCGAGCGCGAGGGTGTGGATCGCCTCCCGCGGCGTGCTGTCGGCGGCGTCGAGGGCGATGGCGGGGGCGACGACCGCTTCGGTGGCGGCGGCGAGCAGTTCGGCCCGGTTCGCGACGTGCCAGTAGATCGCCCCGGGTCCGGTCGCGAGGCGCTCGGCCAGCGCACGGAAGGTGAGCCCGCCCTCCCCCACCGAGTCGAGAAGCTCGACGGCCGCGCCGACGATGCGCTCCCGGGAGAGCGGTTCCTGCCGTCGTTCCACTCGCCGCGTCCTGGATGCCATGGCCCCATCCTAGCCGCTCTGGAACATCGTTCCAGCTTGACAACGTATGGAACGGCGTTCCACCCTGGATTGACTGGAACGGCGTTCCAGCATCGGTCGGCCGGGCGTCCGCCCGGCCCCCGCGACCAGGAAGGAAGCCCGTCATGACCACCCACGTCACGATCATCGGTGCCGGACTCGGCGGCCTCGTGCTCGCCCGCGTCCTGCATGTCCACGGCATCCCGGCCACCGTCTACGAGGCGGAGTCCTCCCCGGCCGCGCGCTCGCAGGGCGGCATGCTCGACATCCACGACCACAACGGACAGCCGGCCCTGGAGGCGGCCGGCCTGCTCGACGCGTTCCGCGCGCTCGTCCTGGAGGGCCGCCAGGCGATGCGGGTCCTCGACCGGGACGGCACCGTCCTGCTCGACGAGCCCGACGACGGCACCGGCGACCGCCCCGAGGTGCAGCGCGGCGAGCTGCGGCAGTTGCTGCTCGACTCGCTCCCGTCCGGCACGGTGCGGTGGGGCCGCAAGGTCAGCGGCGTCCGCCCCCTCGGCGAGGGCCGCCACGAGGTGACGTTCGCCGACGGCGGCACCGTCGCCACCGAGCTGCTGGTCGGCGCGGACGGCGCGTGGTCCCGGGTCCGGCCGCTGCTCTCCGCCGCGACACCCGAGTACACCGGCCGGTCGTTCGTCGAGACCTGGCTGTACGACAGCGACACCCGCAACCCCGCCGCCGCGAAGACGGTCGGCGGCGGGTCACTGATCGCCTCCGCGCCGGGCAAGGGGATCCAGGCGCACCGCGAGAGCGGCGGGACCCTGCACACCTACGTGGCGCTGACCGAGTCGCAGGAGTGGTTCGCCGCCGTCGACTTCACCGACGCCGCCGCGGCCACCGCCCGTATCGCGCGCGAGTTCACCGGCTGGGCGCCCGAGCTCACCGCGCTGATCACCGACAGCGACACGGCACCGGTGCTGCGGCCGCTGCACGCGCTGCCCGTCGAGCACCGCTGGGACCGGGTGCCGGGGGTGACCCTCGTCGGCGACGCCGCCCACCTCGCCGCCCCGAACGGCGAGGGCGCCAACCTCGCCATGTACGACGGCGCCGAACTCGGCAAGGCCCTCGCCGCACACCCCGACGACGTCGAGACCGCGCTCGCCGGGTACGAGCGGGCCATGTTCCCGCGCAGCGCCGAAGCCGCCGCCGACGGCGACGAACTCCACGCGCTCCTCTTCGGCGACGACGCGCCCCACGGCCTCGTCGCCATGTTCACCGGCACCGAGCCGGACGCCACTCCGGGCGACGCTCCGGGCGGCCACTGAAACCGAACCGGCGGGCGGGCCGGGCGCCGTCGCGAAGGCCGCCTACGCCCGCTCCGGCCCCGGCGCCTCGGTACCGCCCGAAGCCGTCGCGTCACCCGCATCCGTCACATCGCCCGGAGCCGTCGTCTCCGCGCTCGTGTACAGCACCTCGCGTGCCTGCTCGGCGGCGCGTACGAGGCTTTCGCCGACGAAGTCGAGGAAGCGGGCGATGTTCTCCAGGCGGGTGGCGGCCGGGGTGCCCCGGCCGAGGACGCCGACGCCCTGGCGTGCGGTCTCGACGAGCTGAGCGTTGGACCGGGCACTGGCGATCATCGCCTGGTACCAGAGCTCGTCGTCGACGACGTAGCGCTCGCGGCGGCGTTCGTCGCGCTCCCGCCGGACGAGGTCCTGGCTCTCGAGGAACGCGATCGCCTTGGAGACGGAGGCGGGGCTGACCTGGAGGCGCTGGGCCAGCTCCGACGCGGTGAGGCTGCCCGCGTCGGTGGTGTAGAGACAGCTCAGCACCCGGGACATCATCTTGGGCAGGCCCGATGCCATCATGACGGTGGTGAACACCTCCTCGTACTCGCGCACGGCCCCGGTGTCGCGCCCGTGCGCCTGCCAGGCCGTCTGAGCCTTGGAGGATGCGGTCTGTCCGCGCCGGCGGGCGCGGCGCTCCGTGGCGCGGTGGGCCAGGTCGGCACGGTAGGCGGTCGGGCCGCCGTTGCGCATCACCTCGCGCGTGACCGTCGACGTGGGGCGGTCCAGGCGTCGGGCGATCTCCGCGTAGGCGAGCCCGTCGGCCAGCCCCAGCGCGATCTGCTGACGCTCCTGCTGAGTGAGTCGGCCTCCCGGCACGCGCACGCTCCTCTCACGTTCTCCTACCGCTCCGAACTTAGCGTTCACCTTCAGCCCAATGCAACGAACCGTGTGATCACCGTTGCGTTACGACGCAAACCGTTGCAATGAAACTATGCTCTTGAACTGCGCTAACTGGTTTTCTGCGCAATGAAGTCGTTGTCAGTACCGCGAACGCAACGTAGCGTTTCCGGTATCAGAAAGCAGCGGCACGCAGCACTCAAGGAGAGCATCATGCAGAAGTTCGACACCTCCGCCCCGATCTCCGCCGTCCTCGACATCCCTGCGGGGCGCGTCCAGCTCATCGCCGCCGACCGGGCCGACACCACGGTCGAGGTGCTGCCCGCGGACGCCGGCAAGGGCCGCGACGTGAAGGCTGCGGAGCAGACCGAGGTCGAGTACGGCGACGGCGTCCTGCGGATCAAGGGCTCCGCGAAGAACCAGCTCCTCGGCGCTTCCGGTGCCATAGAGGTGACGGTCCAGCTGCCGGCGGGCTCCCGTGTCGAGGCGAAGGCGGCCAGCGCGGAGTTCCGGGCCGTCGGCCGGTTCGGTGACGTCGTCTTCGACGGCGCGCACGGCACGGTCAAGATCGACGAGGCCGCGAGCGCCCGCCTCACCGTCCAGGCCGGCGACGTCTCGGTCGGCCGTCTGACCGGCCCCGCGGAGATCGGCACCCAGAAGGGCGACATCCGGATCACCGAGGCCGTACAGGGCACCGTCGTCCTGCGCACCCTGTCCGGCAACGTGTCGGTCGACGCGGCCCGCGGCGTCTCCGCCGCCCTGGACGCCGGCACCTCCCACGGCCGGATCGACAACTCCCTCAAGAACGCGGACGGCGACGCGAGCCTCAAGATCCGGGCGACCACCGCCCACGGCGACATCACCGCCCGCAGCCTCTGAAGCGGCACCGCCCGGAACGCGGCCGGCCCCGGCACGACCGGCTCGTACGCCGGGGCCGTGCGGCGGCCGGCCACCGCACGGCCCCGGCCGGTGTCAGCGGTCCGTGGCCGGAAGGTCCGCGAGGCCCGTGTCGAGCATGATGCGGCCGATCGTCGCCGCGAGGGTGCTGTCGGCGCCGATGACGGTCTCGACGCCGTCGGGCAGCAGATCGCGCTCCCGGTACCAGGTGCGCATCTCCGCCTCGCCGTACGTGTCCGACTGCGGCTTGGTGGCGTGGCGGGCCAGGGTCTCCGCGAACGGCACGTCCAGGTAGTAGGCGTGGCTCGGCCCGCGGTGGTCGGCGCACAGCTCCGCGAGCATGTCGCCGTAGTGGTCGGCGTACAGGATGCCCTCCACCACGACGTGGAACCCGGCGTCGAGGGCGTAGCGGGCGGTCAGGCCGATCAGGCCGATGTTGGCGGCGCCGGGCCGGTCGCGCTCGCGCAGGACGACGCGGCGCAGATTGTCCTGGCCGACCAGCGCCAGGCCGCGGCCGAAGCGCTCGCGCAGGCCGGCCGCCACGGACGACTTGCCCGAGGCGCTGTTGCCGCGCACCACGACCAGCCGGGTCTCCTCGCTCCCCACCTTCACGCGGGCACCCTACCGGCCGGCCGCACCGGGGCCGGGCGCGGGCACCGGCAGGCGCAAGAACCCCGACAGCAGCGGGTGTTGACACTGTTGGCTAACAGCATTAGCTTTTGGCTAACGCAATTAGCCAGCAGCCACGCGGAGGAAGTCATGACCGAGTACCTCGCCGTCGACGGCGGCACCCTCGCCTACGAGGTGACGGGATCCGGCCCGTTGATCGTTCTCGCGCACGGGATGGGTATCAGCCGGGACGCGTACCGTGCGGTGGTCCCGCAGCTGGTGGCGGCGGGCTACCGGGTCGCAGCGGTCGACCTGCGCGGCTGCGGCGAGTCCAGCACCGACTGGCCCGACTGGAGCCGCACCGCCATCGCCGGTGACCTGCTCGCCCTCGTCCGCCACCTCGGCGGCCCGGCCGTGCTCGTCGGCCACTCGATCGCCGGCGGCGCCGCCACCATCGCCGCCGCGCAGGAGCCCTCGCTGATCAGCGCGGTCGTGGAGCTGGCCCCGTTCACCCGCAAGCAGTCCATCCGCCTCGGCGACCTGCGGGTCAAGCGCTTCCGGCGGGGCATGCTGCGGCTGCTCGGCGCGGGGATCTTCGGCAGCGTGCGGCTGTGGTGCGCCTACCTGGACGTGGCCTACCCCGGTGTGAAGCCCGCCGACTGGGCCGAGCAGCTCGGCCGCGTCGAAGCCCGGCTGCGCGAGCCCGGCCGGATGAAGGCCCTCCAGGGCATGGGCCGCTCCGCCCCGGACGACGCCGGCGCGCGACTGGCGGACGTGCGCTGCCCCGTCCTGGTCGTGATGGGCACGCTCGACCCCGACTGGGCCGACCCGCACGCCGAGGGCTCGGCCGTCGTCGCGGAGCTGCCGTCCGGCCTCGGCAGCCTGGAGATGATCGAGGGCGCCGGGCACTACCCGCACGACCAGTTCCCCGACCAGGTCGTCGCGCTGACGCTGGCCTTCCTCGGTTCGGACGCCGCTCGTGCCTAGGGCGGGACTGCAACCGGCGGCCGTGGTCGCGGCCGGTGCCGCCCTCGCCGACGAGGTCGGTCACACCCGCCTGACGATGGGGCTGCTGGCCGAGCGGCTGGGCGTGCGCACCCCGTCCCTGTACAAGCACGTCGGCGGGCAGGACGACCTCAACCGGCGCATCGCGGCCCTGGCGTTGAGCGAGGCCGCGGACGCCGTCGGCACCGCCGTCCAGGGCTACGCGGGCCGCGACGCGCTCGCCGCCGCGGCGCGCGCCTTCCGCGGCTACGTCCTCGAACACCCCGGCCGCTACGCCGCGACCGTCGGCGTGGAACCCACCGGCCCCGACGACCCGCTGGCCGCCGCCGCGCGACGGCTGCTCGACGCGTTCATGGCCGTACTGCGCGGCTACGAGATCGAGGAGCCGGCCGTCAACCACGCCCTGCGCACGCTCCGCAGCCTCTGCCACGGCTACGCCACCCTCCAGGCGGCGGGCGGATTCCAGTGGGGCACCGACATCGACGAGAGCTTCGAGTGGCTGATCACCTTCGCGGACCGGGGGCTGCGCGCCAGGTGAGTCCGCCGGTCAC
Source organism: Streptomyces sp. NPDC059785 (assembly GCF_042732375.1). Classification (NCBI taxonomy): domain Bacteria; kingdom Bacillati; phylum Actinomycetota; class Actinomycetes; order Kitasatosporales; family Streptomycetaceae; genus Streptomyces; species Streptomyces sp. NPDC059785. Next base: position 57,132 of record NZ_JBHWHV010000052.1, on the reverse strand, counting down.
GCCGGAGGGCCGCACCCGGGAAGCCGGGCACGACCCTCCGTACGCCCGGACCGTGCGTCCGGTCCCCCGGCGGGGAGTGGTCGGGTCAGTAACCGCTGATGGTGATGGCCAGGTCCGTGATGTTCAGCGGGAACTGGCCGATGGAGGTCGGCTCACCGGTGAGCAGGTTGACGCTGTAGAGCGACGGGGTGCTTGCGCCGTACGGCGTGAGCGACGCGAAGGCGTCGTTGGCGATCGTCTTGCCGTTGCTCAGCGTGCTGAAGATGTCCATGCCCGCGTTGGTCCCGGCGTCGAAGCCGAGGAGGCCCGTCGAGACCAGGTTGCCCGCGTTGGGCGGCGACTGGATGACGACCTGGTCGTTGAACGTGTCGACGTCGGCCAGGGTCGTCCCGGTGGACCCGACCAGGTCGTTGTTGGTGTACGCGGCGGCGGTGACGCCCTGGGCCATGGTGGTCGCCGGCGGGATGTTCAGGGCGCCGTCGGTGACCGTGGTGTGGTCGTTCAGGTTGTGCCGCAGGTTCTGCCCGTAGTCGCTGATCACCCGCAGCCGGTCGGCGGCCGGGTTGAAGTCGATGTCGAACGTCGTGCCGTAGAGCGCCACCTGGAGCTGGGAGACCTTGGTGACCACCACGTCGGCGGTGGCCGGCGGCGTCTTGATCGTGTAGATGCCGCCCTTGTCCCCGAGCCCGTACAGGAGGCCGTCCTGCACCCGGTGGTCGATGCCGACCAGTCTGGTGTCGCCGCTGAGTCCGACGATGACCTGGACCCAGTCGAGCTTCTTGGGGTTGTCGGTGGTGAAGGTCGCCATCAGGGTGCCGTCACCCGTGATGCCGTACGCCCGCAGACTGGGGGTGGCGGCGGGGGCCGCGGAGCCGACACCGGGCGTGCTCACGACGAGCGCGGTCGCCGCGCACGCGGTGGCCACCGCCGCCGCGATTCTCTTCCTCGTCCCTGCTTTCATGGTCCTTTCCCTCCCGTGAGAACGAATGTGCAGACATGTAGAGCCATGCCGGGCCGCGTGGTGCGGGCACGACGGACCGGGGCGTCCTGAACGCCCGCTGGACAGGGGTGGAACGCCGTATCGCCCAGCGCCCGGACTCATTAAGCCCAGGCCGGCGCATCCCGACAAGCGGATCGGGCGACGGGAACGCCCGGCTCCGGGAAGTTTGCGCGAGGTGACAGATCCGGCCCGGCGCTGCCCGGCGCCGCTTCACCCGGAGTGACAACCACCGTCCGGTTTTGGCCTGTCGGCACCCTTGCGCCGGTGACATGCTCATGCCTCATGGGGAGCCTCTTCGCCGAGCTGGCCCGGCAGGCGTCGGCCAACGCGCGCCGGGAGGTCGACACGTACCTGCGGGAGATCCCGGAACTCGGCTTCCTCGACGCGGATGCCCCGGCCATGGCCGAGGCGCTGGAGTACGCGGTGTGGTTCCGGCGCCGCACGGTCGAACTCGCCCCGGACAACGGCATCCTCACCGACGACGACCTCGGCTACATCGCTTCGATGGGCGAGGCGCGCGCCGCGGCCGGCATGTCGGTGACCTCGCGCCAGCGCGTCCTGCGCGTGCACACCGAGCTGATGCTGCGCGAGATCAACGAGGCGACCGAGGCCCAGCGCGGCGAGAGCCTCGACGAACTCATGCGGATCATGGCCTGGTTCGCCCCGCAGGGCGAGCGCGGCATCGGCGCCTACCGCCAGGGTTTCGTCACGGTGCTCCAGCGCCGACTGCCGTACGTCGAGCAGGTCGCCCTGCTGGCACGGGCGCTGCTCACCCAGGACCCCGCGGCCGGCGAACTCGCCCGGGTCGCGGGCCTGCCGCTGGCCGGGCACTACGCGGTGACCGTGATCCGCGTCCCCGACCGCCCCGCCGGTGACCGCGACCTGGAGAACGAGATCGAGGCGCTCGCCAAGACCCACGAGGTGCCGGTCACCTGGTACCCGGCGCGCGGCGGCCGGGGCGGCGAACTCATCGCCCTGATCCCCGCCACGGACGACGACACCGCGCGTGACGGCACCGCACGTGACGGCACCGCACGTGACGTGACCGCACAGCGGCACGCCTCGACCGGCGCCGCCTCCGACGCCGGGCAGTCCGGCGCCGGGCAGGAGGACTTGCCCGAGCCGCTCGACCGCTCGACCGGTCTCGTCCAGGACTTCGCCGGGGCGCTCGGCCGGCCGTGTGCCGCCGGGACCGCCACCGCGCCGCTGTCCGGGCTCGCCGACGCGCTCGACCGGGCGCGGCGGATCAGCCGGGCCGCCCCGCTGCGGCGCTCCTCGGCGCGGCTGCGGCCGCACACGATGGCGGACGTCTTCATCGAACTCGCGGTCGCCGACGTGCCGTTGGCCGACGACTGGCTGCGTACCGTGGCGCGGCGCCTCGAACCGGGGCCGGACCTGCTGCACACCCTCGACACCTACTACCGCCACGACATGAACCGCGGCGCCACGGCGGCGGCCCTCAACGTCCACCCGCGGACCCTGGACTACCGCCTGCGCCGCGCCCGGGAGCTGACCGGCCTCGACCCGAACTCCACCCACGGCGTACGCGCCCTCAGCTCCGCCGTCACCCGCAGCCTGTCGGGCGCCTGGCGCTGAACCGGTCCCCGCCGGGGCCCGTGATAGTTTCTGTGCCGCGCCGTGCGCCGCTACGAACCGAGGAGGTGGGACCCATCAACGCAGTGACAGGTCGGGCCTCCCTCCCCCGCATGGCTCCGGGAGTGCCCGCAGACGGCATCCCGGAAGGTTCACCACGCTATGCGCTTCACCTCTGAGACGTCCTCCGACGGCATCCGCGAACAGCTCTTCCTCCTCGACGGGATCCCCGGCGTCCTGTGGACGCCGGACGGCGCCGCCGGTCCGCGTCCGCTCGTCGTGCTGGGACACGGCGGCGGTCAGCACAAGAAGGCCCCCGGGACGGCGGACCGTGCCCGCCGTTTCGTGCACGAGCTGGGTTGCGCCGCGGTCGCGGCCGACGTACCCGGTCACGGTGACCGGCCGCCGCACGAGGAGTACGGCCGGATCGCGGCCGAGAACCAGGCACGCGTGGCGGCCGGTGAGGAACTGGCGCCGCTGATCGCCGCTTTCCAGGCGCTCGTGGCCCGCGAGACCGTGCCGGAGTGGCGGGCGGTGCTGGACGCGGTGCAGCGGCTCGGCCATGTGGGCGCCGGTCCGGTCGGCTACTGGGGCGTGTCGCTGGGGTGCGGCCTCGGCGTTCCGTTCGTCGCCGCCGAACCCCGCGTCCGTGCCGCCGTGCTGGGCCTCGGCGGCGCCTCGGCCTCGGCCGGGGACGCCGCGCGGATCACCGTCCCGGTCGAGTTCCTGGTGCAGTGGGACGACGAACGCGTACCGCGCGACCAGTGCCTGGCGCTGTTCGACGCCTTCGCCTCGGCCGAGAAGACCCTGCACGCCAACCCTGGCAGGCACGGGGACGTCCCGGCGTACGAACTGGACAGCGCGGTGCGGTTCTTCGCCCGGCACCTCGTCTGACGCGGGCGCCGGCGGGTCAGTGGGCGATGGAGTCGATCAGGTTCCGCGCCCCCTGACGGAGCAGGGCCACGGCGACGGAGGTGCCGAGGGTGGCCGGGTCGAGCGGCCCGGCCCATTCGTGGGCGTTGAGCACGGTCTTGCCGTCGGGGGTGAACACGCAGGCCCGCAGGGAGAGATCACCGTTGCGGGCGGCCCTCGCGTGACCGGCGATGGGGCTGTTGCAGTGGCCCTGGAGGACGTGCAGGAACATCCGCTCGGCCGTGGCCTCGCGGTGGGTGTCGGGGTGTCCGAGATCGCTGACGGTGTCGATGAGGTCGGTGTCGTCCTCGCGGCACTGGAGGGCGAGGATCCCGGCACCGATCGGCGGCGTCATCACCTCGGTGGACAGGATCTCGGTGATGACGTCCTCGCGGTCGATGCGCTGGAGACCGGAGACGGCCAGCAGCAGGGCGTCGGCCTCGCCCGCGGCGAGCTTCTCGAGCCGCCGGTTGGCGTTGCCGCGCATCGGTACACAGGTCAAGTGCGGGTGGGAGGCGGCGAGCTGGGCGATACGGCGGACGGAGGAGGTACCGATACGGCTGCCCGCGGGCAGGTCGTCCAGGGCGACATGGTCGGGGTGCACGAGGGCGTCGCGGACGTCGTCCCGCTTGAGGAACGCCGCGAAGACCGTCCCGGCCGGCAGCGGGCGGTCGGCCGGGACGTCCTTGACGCAGTGCACCGCAAGGTCCGCGCGCCCTTCGAGGAGGGCCGCGTCGACCTCCTTGGTGAAGGCGCCCTTGCCCTCCACCTGCGCGAGGTCGCCCATCCACTTGTCACCGGTGGTCTTCACGGGCACGACCGCGGTACGGATCTCCGGGTGCAGCGCGGCCAGCTCGGCGCGGACGCGCTCCACCTGGGCCAGGGCCATGGGCGAGTCGCGCGAGACGATGCGGATCAGTTCTGGGGCGGACATGCCGTCCACCATAGACCTCGGGAGCAGACTCACGGACCGGGCGCGTCCGGGGTTCAGTCGCGCACGACGCGCCACCGGTTGTCGGCCGTGCCGTTGTCGGAGTCCTGGACAGCGAAGGCGCCGACGGCGGTGGAGCCGCCCGCGATGGCGAGGAGCTTGCCGCTGTTCTCGTTGCGGATCTTGCAGGTGCCGTCGTTCTGGTCGAGCAGGGTCCAGCGGTGGTCGGCGGTGCCGTTGTCCGCCCATTGCAGCACGGTCGCGTTGTCGGCCGTGGACATGGACTGGACGCCCAGGACCTTGCCGCTGTGGGCGTTGCGGAAGCGGAAGGCGCTGCCGTCGCCGACCATCACCCAGTTGTGGTCGGCGGTGCCGGAGTCGTTCCACTGCAAGGCCCGGCCGCCGTCGGCGGTGGACATGTCCTGGATGCCCAGGACGAGGCCGCTGGCCGCGTTGACGAGGCGGACGGTGGGGGCGGTGCCGGTGCTCCAGTAGACGGTGTAGTTGTGGCCGTGGGCGTCGTGGAACGGGCCGAGGCCGACGGTCGCGTTGTTCGCGGTGGCGGTGAAGGTGAGCGCGCTGGTACTGGTCCGCGCGATGGTGGACGTGTTCAGCGAGGGCAGCGAACCGAGCGTCGTACTGCCGTAGTTGCCGGACAGGACGACCGGGCCGTAGGTGACCGCGGCGACGCTCGGGTCGTCGTTGGCCGGGCGCAGGACGACCCGCATGGGCAGGCGGACGGTGACGGTGTCGCCGTCCGTCCAGGCGCGGCTGAGGGTGGCGTAACTGCCGGGTGTGGCGGTGATGTTCTGGGCGGTGCCGTTGACGCTGATGACGGCGCCGGTGGTCCAGGACGGGATGCGGATGCGCATCGCCCAGGTTCCGGCGGCGCTGCCGGTGACGCGCAGGGTCGTGGTGTCGCTCGCCGGGAAGGACGTGGTCTGGGTGACGGTGATGCCGCGCTGGGTCCAGGTCAGGACCGAGGGCACGAACAGGTTTACGGTCAGGGTGGTGTCGGCGTAGTAGTAGACCGACTCCATCAGGCGGGTGTGCATCTCCAGGCCCGTGCCCTGGCAGCACCAGAAGGTGGTGTAGTCGGTGCTCCAGGTGCCGCCGCCCCAGGCCGGGCCGACCCCGCGCCGGCCGCCGGGGTTGAGCGGGGTGAAGTAGGTGACGTGGCCGTGGGCGTCGGCGGGGTTCTGCTGGCCGATGATCTGGTTGAGCCAGGCCTGCTCGTAGTAGTCCATCAGGGCGGCCCTGCTCGGGTCGAGGGCGAACAGTTCCCGGGTGAGCGTGAGCATGTTGATCGTGTTGCAGCTCTCGCAGGTGTCCTGGTTCAGGTACGCGGCGATGGCGCCCGGGGCGCGGAAGTGCTCGGCCTGGCTGTTGCCGCCGATGGCGTAGGTGTGGGTGCCGACGCAGATGTTCCAGGCGTTGGCCGCGATGTCGCGGTAGCGCGTGGTCCCGGTGGCCTTGTACGCGCGCACCGCGCCGATCCACTTCGGCACCTGGGTGTTGGCGTGCAGGCCGCTGAGCTGGTCCTGGTTCGCGGCCAGCGGGTCGAAGACGGCGGCGTGGTCGAAGCGGCGGGCGGCGGTGAGCCAGCGCGCGTCGCCGGTCTGCTGGTAGAGGTCGGTCAGGACGGCGTTCATGCCGCCGAACTCGGTGCCCAGCACGGCCTGCATCTGCGCCGTGGTGAGCTTCCCGGTGCGGGTGTCGACCCAGCCCGCCAGGGCCAGCAGCACGTCGCGCGCCTGGGTGCTGCCGATCTGCCGCCACACGTCCAGCAGGCCGGTGAGCGTCTTGTGGATCGTGTAGTACGGCACGTTGCCGTTGCTCAGGGTGCCCTGTTCCAGGGCGGTGAAGTCGGACTCCGGGTAGCCGGAGAGGTACCCGGCGCCGAAGCCCGCGGCGCCGTTGTTGGCCTGGCACTTGGCCAGTTCCGCGACCATGTGTGTCGCCTTGTCCCGGCAGACGGTGTCCCCGGTCACGGCGTACGACTGGGCCCAGGCGGTGAGGAAGTGGCCCTGGACGTGGCTGCGGAAGGGGAACGTCGGCGCGTCCCAGCCGCCGTTCGCGGCTGCGCCGTTCGTGGACAGGCCGTGGTTGGCTCGGAAGACGTACAGCAGCCGGTCGGCGTCGACGGCTCGCAGGTAGGCGGTGGTGCGGTTCTGGTTGTCCAGCCATCTGCTCGTGGTCAGCCGCACCTGGCCGAGCTCGAAGGGGCGGGCCAGGACCCCGGTGTCGGCGCGGGCCGGCGGGACGACGGCCGCGTGCGCGGGGGAAGCGCCGAGGAGCGGCCCCGCGGCGGAGGCGACGGCCGTGGCTCCGGCGGCTTGCAGGAGGCGGCGTCTGCTGAGGGAGGAGGACGACGAGGACATGGTGGCGCGCCCTTTCGCGACGGGGAAGGCGGGTCTGCCGGTGTGCGGGGTCTGCCGGGTCCGCGGGCGCGGAGCGGCAGACGGTCCGGCCGTTCCGTTCGGTATTTCGATCGCCGTTCGAGGTTCCGCCCGGAACCGTAGAGGGCGCTTACTGCGGCGTCAACCGTGTCGACACGCCGCCATCACAGATCGCCCGGGACGCCGTACGAGGGGGCGGAGGCGGGGTCGAGTCCGCGCCGTACGTTGTCGTCGCGCTGCGGCAGCCAGACGTCGACGAGTGCGGCGAGCCGGTCGATGGGGTCGTCGGCCCAGTCCACGCGCAGGTCGGTCACCCGCCGGTCGACGACCGCGAGGCCCGCGGAGTGCAACGGCCCCTCCTCGCCCCCGGCCTCGACAGCGGCCCTCATCGCGGTGATCAGCCGTTCCTCCAGCTCGCCCGTGGCGGCGGAGTAGGCGTCGAGGAGGACACCGGGGGTGTGCTCGCCGCTCAGCATGTTGCCGGCCGCGACCGCGCCGTCCGCGCCGGCCGAGGCGTGCTTGCCCAGGGTGTGCGCGCCGCTGAAGGCGAACCCGGGTCCGGTGCGGCCGAGGACGGTGAGCTGCCGGTAGCCGATGCCGTCGGCCGCCCCGGTGACCTCGTCAGCGCCCGTGAGGCGTCGCCGTGCTCGGCGAGCCGCTCCAGCAGCCGGGTGCCGAGCTTCGGGTCGGTGATGTTCTGCGAGGCAGCGGCGCCGACCCCGGGCTTGAGGTGAGCCACCCGGGCGAAGACGGCGGGGCTGGAGGAGCCGGCCGCGATGCCGAACCGGTGCCGCTCCAGGACGATGTGCGGTATGCCGTGGGCGCCCAGGTGCTCGCTCATCGCGACGCCCGCCCGGCCCGCCCCGACGACGACTACTTCGGTCTCTTCACTCAGCGTTCAGCCTCCACTCAGGCGGTGGTCCGTCCCGGTGTCGCGGTGACGGTGCTACCGCACGAGACATCCTTGGGCGCGCCTCAAAGACTGTCCAACAGATGTTTCCGCTGTAAGTGATCGGATCTACAGAAGTGGAAGGTGTAGCTCCGCTACATGCCTCGCGCGCACCCGGGGCCGGAAAAAGTTTCTGGACAGGTGTAGACATGTTCCGGCGGCGCGCCTACCTTCTAGACATGCCTGGACAGGTTCATAAACACCATCGCGTCGCCCGCGTGCTCGCCGAGGAGATCCGCCGGGGCGTGCACGCCGACGGCAGCAAGCTCCCCGGGGAGCACGCGCTGCGGGAGCGGTTCGGGGTCAGCCGCACCACCGTGCGGCAGGCCCTCGGCGTGCTCGGCGAGCAGGGGCTCATCGAGACCCACGCCGGGATCGGCTCGATAGTCACCTTCGACGGCACCCCGCTGGACCAGCGGCTCGGCTGGACGCAGGCGCTCGCCGCGCAGGGCACCGAGCTGACCACGCACACCCTGCGGTTCGAGCGGATACGGGACGCGGCCCTCGCCGCCGAACTCGGCCTCAAGACGGCCGAGTTCACCGCCCTGGACCGGGTGCGGCGGCTGCCGGACGGACACGGGGTCTCGCTCGAGTTCAGCCGGGTGCCCGCCGTCGGGCCGCTGGCCGATCTGGCCGAGCGCGGTCTGGACGGCGGTTCCCTGAGCCGCACCCTCACGGCCGCGGGCCGCGTCCCCGAATCCGGCGAGGCCGACATCTCCGTCACCGGGCTGACGGAGACCGACGCAACGGCCCTGAACCGCTCACCCGGCGAGTCCTTCCTGCACGTCGCCCAGGTCTTCCGGGACGCGGACGGCGAGGTCGTCGAGCAGGTCACCAGCCTGCTCGACCCGTCCCGGTTCCAACTGCACATCCGTACCGGCCGAGGAGGCCACTCGTGACCGTCACACCCGACACCCCGCTGCTCGACCGCGCCCTCGGCGCGTTCTGGGGACTCGCGCTGGGCGACGCCCTCGGCATGCCGACCCAGATCATGTCCCGCGCCGACGTCGCGGAGGTCTACGGCACGGTGACCGGCTTCGAGGCGTCCCGGTCCGACAACCCGGTGAGCGCCGGGATGCCGGCCGGTGCCGTCACCGACGACACCGACCAGGCGGTGATCGTGGCCCGGCTCCTGGTCGAGGGCGGCGGGCACATCGATCCGCTGCGCTTCGCCGAAGCGCTGCTGACCTGGGAGAAGGAGATGAAGGCCAAGGGCTCCTTCGATCTGCTCGGCCCCTCGACCAAGGCCGCCCTGGACGCGGTGGCGCGCGGCACCGACCCCAGGGAGGCCGGGCGGAACGGCACCACGAACGGCGCCGCCATGCGGGTCACCCCCGTCGGCATCGCCTTCGACTGCGGCGACCTGGACCGCTTCCTCGACCGGGTCGTGGAGTCCTGCCAGGTCACCCATGACACGACCGTAGGCATCGCCGGGGCGGCGGCCGTCGCCGCGGCCGTCTCCACCGGCGTCGCGGGCGGTTCGCTGGACGACGTCTTCGAGGCCGCGGTCACGGCGTCGGCCGCCGGTGCCCGGCGCGGGCACTGGATCGCGGGCGCCAGCATCCCGGCCCGTATCGCCTGGGCCCGCGACCTGGTCGCGGGTCTCGACGAGACCGCGGCGCTCGACCGGATCGACGCGCTGATCGGCACCAGCGTGGCCAGCCAGGAGTCCGTCCCGGCCGCGTTCGCCGTGCTCGCGCTGACCGGCGGCGACCCGTGGCGCTCCGCGCTGCTGGCCGCCAATCTCGGCGGCGACAGCGACACCATCGGCGCCGTCGCGGGCGCGATCGCCGGTTCCGTGCACGGCCTGAGCGCCCTGCCCGCCGCCGCCGTCCGCACCCTGCGCGAGGTCAACGACCTGGAACTGGAGCCGTTGACCCGGCAGTTGCTCGCCCACCGCGCGCACTGACCCCCGCCCGCAGCAGCACCCTTCCCCGTCTGCTTTCCCATCTGCACCGAGCAAGAGCAAGGAGGTTTCGCGATGGCCGCTTCAACGAAGAACGACCGCGTCGGCACCGTGGAAACCCGAGGGATCGAACCGGTCCCCGACAGTGAGCGGCACGGCCACGCGAGCCAGATGTTCTGGACGTGGTTCGCCGCCAACATCTCCATCCTCGGGCTGCCGCTCGGTGCGACCCTCGTCGCCTTCCGCGGCCTGAACATCTGGCAGGCCGTACTCGTCGCGATCGTCGGTTCGGTGGGCTCGTTCGCGCTGGTCGGCGCGTTGAGCATGGCGGGCAAGAAGGGCGGGGCGCCGGCCCTGACCCTGTCGCGCGCGGTCTTCGGACAGCGCGGCAACCACGGACCCACGCTGGTGACCTGGCTGAGCCGGGTCGGCTGGGAGACCATCACCACCACCACGGCCGCGTACGCGCTGCTCGCCCTGCTGAACACCCTCTTCGGGGTCGGCCAGGGCACCGTCCTGACGCTGGTGTGCCTGCTGGTCTTCATCGCCTGCACGCTGCTGATCAGCGGGCTCGGGCACGCCACCATCATGTGGATCAACAAGTGGGCGACGGTGGTCTTCGGGATACTGAACCTCGTCGTGATGGGCTTCCTGGTCGCCACGGTCGACTGGTCGAAGGTGCTCGACACCCCGGCCGGACCGGTCAGCGGCGTCATCGCCGGGATCGGCTTCATCGCCTCGGGCACCGGCATCGGCTGGGCCAACGCCGGTGCGGACTACGCCCGTTACCTGCCGAAGGCGATCCCGGGCGGCCGCCTGGTGCGCGCCTCGGCCTTCGGCGCGGGCATCCCGCTGGTGCTGCTGATCTCGCTGGGCTCGCTGCTCACGGCCGGTGAGCCGACCCTCGCCACCTCCTCCGACCCGGTGGCGGCGATCAACGCGATGCTGCCGTCGTGGATGGCGGTGCCGTACCTGATCGCGGCGTTCGGCGGACTGCTGATGTCCAACCACCTGTCCACGTACTCCGCCGGGCTGACGATGATCACGCTGGGGCTGCGGGTGCCGCGCGCCTGGGCGGTCTGCCTGGACGTCGTCCTGATGTTCCTCGGCGGCATCTACTTCATGCTAATCGCGGACGACTTCTACGGCCCGTTCAGCACGTTCCTGACGCTGCTCGCCGTGCCGATCTCGGCGTGGATCGGGGTCATCGCGGTCGACATGCTCCGGGGCCGGCAGTACGACCCGGCCGGGGTGATGAACACCCGGCCCGGCAGCCGCTACTGGTACACCGGCGGCTTCCATCTGCCCGCCGTCGTCGCCTGGGCCGCCGCGATCGTGGCGGGGCTGCTCTTCACCAAGGCCGCGACCAGCGCGGACGACGTCTGGTTCGCCGGACCGCTGTCCTCCTCGTGGTTCGGCGTGAACGGCCTCGGCTGGCTCGTCGCGATCGTCGTGGGCGGCGCGGTGTACGCGTTCCTCGGGCGGCGTACCCCGGTCACCGTCGGCTCCACCGACGCGGATTCCGCCGCTCTCCAGGAGGCCGGCCGATGACCGCCGGGTCCCGGGTCCTGCTCGCCGGGAACGTCATCGCCGACCTCGTCATCGACGTGCCCGCGCTGCCCGAGCGCGGCGGCGACGTCATCGGCACCCGCACGGCCCTGTACGCGGGCGGCGGCTTCAACACCCTGACGGCCGCGCGGCGCCTCGGCGCCGAAGCGGTGTACGCGGGACTGCACGGCACCGGCCCCTACGGGGACCTGGTGCGCGCCTCGCTCGCCGCGGAGGGCATCGGGACGGTGCTGCCCGTACGGCAGGACGGCGACACGGGCTTCTGTGTCGCCCTGGTCGACGGCGGCGGCGAGCGGACGTTCGTGACGAGCTTCGGCGTCGACGCCCGGATGACCCCGGCCGAGGCGGAGGCCGTCGGCGCCGCCGTACGCCCCGGTGACCTCCTCCAGCTGTCGGGCTACGGCCTGGTCATGGACGTCAACGGCCCGCTCCTTTCCCGGACGGTCGCCGCTCTCGCCGACGACGTGCGGGTCTGCTTCGACCCGGGACCGCTGGTGGCGGACATCCCCGCCGAGGTCCTGGACCCGGTGCTCGCCCGGACGGACTGGCTGAGCTGCAACGCGCGGGAAGCCCGGCTGATGGCCGGTCCGGGCGAACCGCGGGAGGCGGCGGCCGTGCTGCGCGGGCGGCTGCGCGACGGCGCCGGGGTCCTGGTACGGGCCGACAAGGACGGCTGCTGGCTGGCTGCCCCGGGCTCCGCCGGCGTGGTGCACGTACCCGGGTTCCCGGTTGACGCCGTGGACAGCAACGGGGCCGGGGACGCCCACGTCGGCGCGTTCCTGGCGCTGCTCGGGCGAGGAGTCCCGGCCTACGATGCGGCCCGGGGCGCGAACGCGGCGGCGGCCCTCGCGGTGACCCGCCGGGGTCCGGCGACCGGACCGACCTCGGCCGAGCTGGCGGCCTTCCTCGGGGACGAGGAGGCCGGCGTACTGGGGCTGGGCTGAGTCATCTCCCCCAGCCCGCCCCCGGGTTCAGGCGGCGGACCGCGTTCCGGCGGGGCGCCGCCTGGGCTCGGGCATGGTCAGCGGCCGCGGGGTCCAGACGCCGTCCGGCGGGTAGACGTCGGTGCCGGGCGGCACGATCTCGTCGATCCGGTCCAGGACGGCGTCGTCCAGCACCACGGACGCGCCCTTGAGGGTGTTCCGCAACTGCTCCATCGTGCGCGGGCCGATGATCACCGACGTGACGGCGGGGTGCGCGAGCGGAAAGGCGACCGCCGGCTCCGGCAGCGAGCAGCCCAGCTCCCCGGCCACGGCGACGAAGCCCTCGACGGCCTCCAGCTTCGCGGCGGTGCGCGGCGCCGCCGGATCGAAACGGTCGGGGTGCAGGGTGGGGCGTCCGCTGCTCAGGTCGAGCGCCTCGCCCTTGCGGTAGCGGCCGGTCAAAAAACCCCGAGGCCGGGGGGGACCAGGTCAGCACCCCCATGCCCAGGCGCTCCGCGACCGGCAGCACGTGCCGTTCGACGCCCCGGGCGAGCAGCGAGTAGGGCGGCTGCTCGGTACGGAACCGGTGCAGCCCGCGGCGGTCGGCGACGTGGTACGCCTCGACGATGTCCTCCGCCGGGAACGTGGAGCAGCCGAACGCCCTGATCTTGCCCTGCCCCGCCAGGTCGGTCAGCGCGGAGAGCGTCTCCTCGACGTCGGTGGTGTGGTCGGGGCGGTGCACCTGGTACAGGTCGATCCAGTCCGTGCCGAGCCGTCGCAGGCTGTCCTCCACCTCCCGGACGATCCAACGGCGTGAATTCCGGCCCCTGTTGGGGCCGTCCCCCATGGGGAAGCGGACCTTGGTCGCGAGCACCACGTCGTCGCGGCGGCCCTTCAGCGCCTTGCCGACGATCGTCCCCGACTCCCCGGCCGAGTACATGTCGGCGGTGCCGACGAAGTTGATGCCTACGAACTGGAGTGCGCTTCAGGGCAAGACGGAGGGCACCCGGGGGTGCCCTCCGTCGGTGGGCTCGGGCGCCGGCCGCGGGATCAGGCGCCGGCCGCCGCCTTCTCGGCCGGGGCGCCCTCGCTCGCGGAGTCACCGGCGGCGGTGCGCACGGCGGGGATCAGCAGCGCGACGGCGGCCGACACGAGAGCCACGCCGCAGCCGATGACCAGGCCGGTGCGGAACCCGTCCTCGGAGGCGATCGTGTAGCCGCCCATGGTGACGGTCATCTGCGCCAGGACGACACCGATCACGGCGGAGCCGATGGTGGTGCCCAGCGAGCGCATCAGGGTGTTGAAGCCGTTGGCGGCGGCGGTCTCCGAGATCGGGACCGAGCTCATGATCAGGGCGGGCATGGCGCCGTAGGCCAGTCCGACACCGCTGTTGATGACGATGCCGACGATCATCAGGCCCCAGGCGGAGCCCATGAGGACGAGGGCGAGCCCGTACCCGGCGGCGATCACCAGCGCGCCGAGGATCAGGGCGAACTTCGGGCCGCGGGCGTTGATCAGCTTCCCGCCGAGCGGGGAGACGATCATCATCATGACGCCGCCGGGGGCGAGGTACAGGCCGGCCGCCAGCATCGACTGGCCCAGACCGTAGCCGGTGGCCTCGGGGAACTGGAGGAGCTGCGGCGCGATCAGCATGAAGGCGTACATGCCGACGCCGATCAGGATGGAGGCGCCGTTGGTGAACAGCACCCGGGGCCGGGCGGTGGTGCGCAGGTCGACCAGGGGGTCACGGGTGCGCAGCTCGTAGAAGCCCCAGACGCCGAGCGCGACGACCGCCAGGGCGAACAGGCCCAGCGTGGTGCCCGAGGCCCAGCCCCAGTCGCCGCCCTTGGAGATCGCCAGCAGCAGCGAGACGAGGCCGATGGCGAGGCCGATGGCGCCGGGGGCGTCGAAGCGCTGTCCCTTGGCACCGGCCGGCACGTCCGGGACGACGAAGAAGATCAGCGCGCCGATCAGCAGGGCGAGACCGGCGGAGCCCCAGAACAGCACACGCCAGTCGGCGTACTGGGCGACGGCGGCGGCGAGCGGCAGGCCGATGGCGCCGCCGATGCCCATGGAGGCGCTGACCAGGGCGATGGAGCCGGACAGCTTCTCCGCCGGTACGACGTCGCGCAGCAGAGCGATGCCCAGCGGCACCATGCCCATGCCCATGCCCTGAAGGCCGCGCCCGACGATCATCGGCACGACGGACGACGAGAGCGCGCACACCACGGAGCCGATCACCAGCGGTACGGCGCAGGCCAGCAGCATCCGCCGCTTGCCTATGAGGTCACCGAGGCGCCCGGTCACCGGTACGCACACGCCCGCGACGAGCAGCGTGACCGTGACGACCCACGCCGCGTTCGAGGACGTGGTGTCCAGGATCTGCGGCAGCTCGGCGATGAGTGGGGTCACCAGGGTCTGCATGACCGCGGCGACGGTGCCGGCCAGGGCGAGCGTGGCGATGACAGCGCCTGAGCGGGCGGTCGGCTGGGGGCCGTCCATGGTGGAGCTCCTCTATGGAATGTCTGCGTGTCTACGGGAACGAGCGAATGTGCATCATACATATCCAATGTATCGGCCACATCATGTGTAGGGCCCATATGATGGACTGCGGGTGTACTCGCGAAGGGCGCGGCACGGAGGAGAGGGCACGTGAACAGGGCGGACGGGGCCACAGACCGGGTGGAGTTCGAGCAGATGCTGCTGAGCCGCTACATGCACCTGCACAAGGGCAAGGGCCGTCGCGAGGGCAGTGTCCTGGACCGCAGCGCGTACATCGTGCTCAGCCGCATCCGGATGCAGGGCCCGATGTCGATCGGACAGCTCGGTGACGCCTTCGGCCTCGACGCCTCCACCCTGAACCGGCAGACCGCCGCCGCGATGCGCGCGGGCCTCGTCGAGCGCATCCCGGACCCCGAGGGCGGCATGGCCCGCAAGTTCCGCATCACGGAGGAGGGCGAGCGGCGCCTCGACGAGGAGCGCGCCGGCATCGTCGGCAGTCTGGACCGCATCATGGCCGACTGGCCGGAGGAGGACATCGCCGCCTTCGCCGACTATCTCCAGCGCTTCAACGCGGGCATCGAGCGGCTGCACGGCATGCCGTGGCCGCGCGGCCGGGCGACGGAGACGAGGGGCGTGAGGGGTGCGAGGAGCGGGGCGTGACGACCGCATGAGCGAACCCGAGCGTGCGCCTTCCGGTTCGGCGAGGGTGCGTCGTGCGCGCGCCGCCGACCTCCGTGCCGTCGCCCGGCTGGCCGGCGAACACACCGCGTACGAGCGGGCGGCGCCGCCCCCGGCCGACCTGGCCGAGCGGTGGGAGTCGCTCCTGTTCGGTACGGCGGCCCCGAGGCTGCGCTGCTTCGTCGCGGAACGGGACGACGGCGAGATCATCGGGTACGCCACGTGTGCTCCCGAGGTGTCCACGTGGGAGGGCACGGAGTACCTCCACATGGACTGCCTGTTCCTGCGCGAGGGCCACCGGGGCCTGAAGGTCGGCCCCCTGCTCATGGCGGCCGTGCTGGCCGAGGCCCGCGAGCTGGGCCTCGACAGGGTCCAGTGGCAGACCCCGGTCTGGAACACGGACGCGATCAGGTTCTACGACCGGCTGGGGGCCGAGGTGAAAGAGAAGGTGCGCTTCACCCTGCCGGCCGACACCGAACTCTGACGCCCCACCATCGCTGGGCAGACATGTCAGCCTGTCAATAGATGGGCCTGTCAACCGATCGACCTGTCGACCTGTCGACCTGTCACGCTGACAGCCATGGGCGAACCGGTCGTGGAGACAGCCGAGTACGACCCCCGGTGGCCGGAGCGCGCCGCGGCCGCGATCGCGGAGTTGCGGGACGTGCTGCGCGAAACACTGACGGGCATCGAGCACATCGGCTCCACCGCGGTCCCCGGCCTGGCGGCCAAGCCGGTGATCGACCTGATGGCGGCGGCCGACGACCTCGCCGCGGTGGAGGCCCGTGACCGGACCCTGCGGGCGGCGCTGGGATACCGGCGGCACTTCAACGGCATGACCGACCGCCTGCTGTACGTCCGCGCGTCCGACGGCCGCCGGACCCACATCCTGCACGTGGTCACCACGGAGAGCCGGCCGACCCGCAACCAGCGCCTGCTGCGGGACCACCTGCGCGAACACTCCCGGGACGCGGCCCGTTACGCCGACCTGAAACGATCGCCGGCCGCGGCCGGGACCGTACCCGCCGCCTGCACACGCGCCAAGACCGAACTGGTCCAGGAACTGTCCGACCAGGCCCGCGCCCGACTCGGCCTCCCCTCGGTCCCGGTCCGGGAGAAAACCGCACACGGCCCCAGGCCCTGAGGTCCGGGAGCACCGCGCCACCGCATCAGCCGCCGTCGGTCTCAGCGGCTCACGGCCGTCTCCCGTTCGACCCAGGACAGCTTCTCGGGGTTGCGTACGGCGTAGAGGCCGGTGATCAGGCCGTCGTCGATGCGCAGCGCCAGTACGGTGTCGATCTCGCCGTCGAGGCGGAGAATCAGCGCAGGGTGGCCGTTGACCGGTGCCGGCCGCAGGACGGCCGCCGCGCCGAACCTGCCCGGTCCGGACAGCAAGGGGGCGACTTCGCCGATACCCACGACGGGCGACAGTACGGCCTGGACGACTCCGCCGCCGTCGCCCAGCAGGACGACGTCCGGCGCGAGGAGACCGAGCAGCTTCTGCAAGTCGCCGGTCTCGACCGCCCGGTGGAAGGCGTCGAGCACGTCCCGCGCCTCGGCCGGCGTGACGGCTCCGCGCGGCCGGCGGGCCGCGACGTGCGCCCGGGCGCGGTGGGCGATCTGCCGGACCGCGGCCGGGCTCTTGTCGACGGCCTCGGCGATGTCGTCGTAGCCCAGGTCGAAGACCTCGCGCAGTACGAACACCGCGCGCTCCGTCGGGCCGAGCGTCTCGAGCACCAGGAGCATCGCCATCTAGACGCTGTCCGCCAGCTCGACATCCTCGGCCACGTCGGGTGCGGTCAGCAGCGGCTCGGGCAGCCAGGGGCCGACGTAGGACTCCTTGCGGCGGCGGAGCGTACGCAGCCGGGTCAGCGCCTGGCGCGTGGTGACGCGGACCAGGAACGCGCGCCGGTCCCGCACGGTGTCGAGGTCGACGCCGGACCACCGCAGCCAGGTTTCCTGCAGGACGTCCTCGGCGTCGGCGGCCGAACCGAGCATCTCGTAGGCGACGGTGAACAGCAGATTGCGGTGGGCGACGAATGTCTCGGTGGCGGGATCCGTTCTCCCGCCGTGCGCGACCGGCCCTCCGCCGCCCCTCGTTCGCCCGTCGACGTCGCCCGCGCCTCCCGTCACGTCGCCGGCGTCACCCGACAGGTTGTCCGTCTCACCCGTCACGCCGCCCGTCACGTCACTCATGTCGTCCATGGCCGCTCCCCGCCCTCTCCGAGCCTGCCGCCCGCTCCGCACGCCTCGCGCGCTCACTCACGCACAAGATGCCGGTGCCCGCGGCTTTGTGACACCGGATTCCGGTGGCGCACGTCACACGGCCGTCGCTGTCACAGGCCGCGGGGCGCCGGCATCTGGTGTGCGTCGGGACGCCGCGCGAACGATCCGCGCGGTTCGCCGACGCGGACACACGTCGGTCCGCCGACGCGGACACACGTCGGTCCGCCGACGCGGACATCACAAGTGAGGGAGACACCCATGGAACCCCGTTTCAACCTGATGGCGAACGAACTCGGCGCCAAGGTCGGCAAGCGGCTGTACAACGTCAGTCTGGCGATCCTTCAGTCGCCGCTGCCCCGGGCGCTGCAAGAACTGCTGGAGCTGCGTGTCAGCCAGATCAACGGCTGCGGCTGGTGCGTCGACGTGCACACCAAGGAGGCGACGCGCGCCGGTGAGACGGCGCTCCGGCTGCACCTGGTCGCCGCCTGGCGCGAGTCGAGTGTGTTCACCGAGGCCGAACGGGCCGCGCTGGCGCTGGCCGAGGAGGGCACCCGGCTCGCCGACGCGCACCTGGGCGTGTCCGACGAGACCTGGGCGGAGGTCTGCAAGCACTACGACGACGACGAGATCGCCGCGCTGGTCTCGCTGATCGCCGTGATCAACGCCTCGAACCGGTTCGGCGTGATCACGCGCATGCCGGGAGGCTCGTACGACCCCGGCGCGTTCGCGGCCCTGTCGGACTGACCGCCGACGGCAGACGGCAGACGGCAGACGGCAGACGTGAACCGCGGATGGCCCGGGGCGGTTGCCCCGGGCCGAGCCGCGGTCGCACAGACGGAACAGCCGGACGAGCCGTTCAGTCGCGGTCGACGTGCTTGCGGACGATCTTGCCGTCGGCGGCGTTGACGTCGTACGTGGTCTTGTTCCAGTCGTCGGTAGTGACGACGTCGACGAACCAGATCGTGGTGCCGTCGTCGGTGTCGTCCAGTTCGACGGAGGTGACCGTGCCCTTCGTCTGTCCGGTGGCCTTGTCGGCGGCCTGCTGCGAGGTGAGCTTCGCCTTCGAGAGCCGGTCGGTGAGCTTGCGCTTGTCGTCGGCGTCCTGGTCGGAGTCGGTACGGTTCCGCATGACCTTGCCGGAGGCGGCGTCCACGGTCACGTCGTGCTCCGTGCCGTCCTTCGCGGCCACCGTGGACATCCACACCGGTTTCCGGTCGGAGCCGCGCTTGAGCTCGGCCTTGGTGAGCTTCCCGCCGGAGACCTCCCCGGTCGCGATGTCCGCGGCCTTGCGGTAACCGGTCTTGTCGGCGGGGACGAGGTCCTTGCGCTCGCGCTGGTCCTCGGTGAGCCGGCCCGTCGCGGACGCCGAGGCGGGGGACGAGGCGGAGGCGGGGGACGAGGGGGACGCCGTGGCGGGGGCGGCGACGGCGGAGGCGGGGACGGAGCGCGACTGCTCCTCGCCGCTGTCACTGCCCCCGCCGCAGCCCGCGAGCAGCGGGGCGGCGCAGACCGCCGCGGCGCACATGAGGCCCGCGGCCCGGCGGCCACCGGTCGCGGACCGGTACCGTCGGGCGGGGCGCACAGAAGGGTGCATAGGTGTCATAGGGCCATACATAGTGCAGCCGTCACGGGCTCACCACCGGAGGAGAACCCCGCCCGGCACCCGCGTCGCGCCACGGCCCCGCACCGACCCCGCACGAGCCGTCGGATCCGTACCGCTTCGGTCGTCCTGGCGTACCGCCACTCGATGGACCGGACGGACGCCGAAGGCGGTGGCACCGGCGGACGGACGATGAGCCCGGCCGGTTTCCTCGGCCGGGCTCACGCGCCGCACGGTCGCGCCGCCCCGTGAGTAACGCGAGCAATGGCGCAGGACGGCCGACGCCGCGCTCAGCGGCGGCCCTTGAGGCGTTCCACGCCCGCCACTCCGATCGCGGCGAGGACGACCTGGATGACCAGCTCGATCCAGTCGATGCCGTCGGTGTCGGCCACGCCGAAGGCACCGGCGATCGCCGTGCCGATGAGGGCGGCGACGATACCGACCAGGATCGTCCACAGCACACCGATGTGCTGGCGGCCGGGCAGGGCGAGACGCCCCAGGATGCCGATGACGATACCGATCACGATCGCGGTGATGATCCCTGAGATCTCCATGCGTTCCGCCTCTCTCCGCCTGTTCCAGGACTGGACTGCTCGACAGCACTGCCCCACAGGTCTGCTCTACAAGACTGTCGATGTACCAGTGCCCCGGCTCCGCTCGTACAGTCCCCTCCCCCGCACCACCTGCGACGCATCACACACCGCGACCGGGGCGGCAGGCGCGTCAGAGTGCCGTGGCGAGGGCGGGCGGGACGGTTCCGCGGGCCACACTGGTGGCGAGGTCGCCGAGTCTCTGCTGCTGCGCGCGGGCGTGGGCGCGCAGCCGGGCGAAGGACTCCTCGACGCTGATGCCGAGCCGGGCCGCGAGTACGCCCTTGGCCTGTTCGATCACGATGCGGCTGTCCGGGGCCGCCTCGGCCTGACCGAGGATCCCGTCCTTGGTCCGCAGTACCTGTCGCTGCCGCAGCCAGGCCCCGGCGGCGTCGGCCAGCACCTGGGCGAGGCGCAGGTCCCGCTCGGTCGGCCCGTCGGGGGTGGCGCTCAGGAGGTTGACGGTGCCCAGGGTGTGCTCGCCGGCCCGCAGCGGTACGGCGGCGACGCCGAGGATGCCCGCGCGCAGCGCCCGCACGGTGAACCGCGGCCGGCGCCGGGGGCCGGGACCCGGGCCGCGCAGTGCGACCGGGGCGAGCACGGTGCCGCTGCGCGCGCTGTCCACGCAGGGCCCCTCGTTCAGCTCGAGCCGGTCCTCCTCCAGTTCCCTGCACGTCTCGTCGGAGGCGGTCAGGAAGTCCACCTCGCCGGCTTCGTTCAGGACCGTCGTCCCGGCGGCGCGGACACCCAGCAGGGTGACCATGTGCGCCGTGAGATCGTGCAGGAGGTCCAGGACGTCGCAGTCGCAGGTGCGGGCGGCCAGGTCGGGCACGGCCTCGGCGATCAGCGATTCGCGCTCCGTGGTGGACACGGGCAGTACCTCCAGGTCCGCGGGGCCGGTACGCATGCCCCTGACCGGGATCGCGTCTTCGTCGGTGTGCTCGCCGGGTGCGGGTGCGGATGCCTACCGCCTGATGAGGCGGCCTACGGCATCGGCCGCACACCGTTCAGTGAAGCTCCGTTCCGTACGGCGCTGACATGCCGCAAACGCAGGAGGTGCCGTCGTACGTGCAGAGAACGCAGCCGTCGGTCCGCTCAGCGAAGTTCAGCGGCTGCGGTCGAGGAGGGTCTGGTGCGGGGGCCGGCCGTAGACGGCGCGGTAGGCGGCGGCGAACCGGCCGGGCTGGAAGAAGCCCACCGGGTGGCGATGGCGGTGACGGTGACGGTGACGCCGGAGGCGGGGTCGGCGGCCAGCAGGTCGGCGTGCGCGTGGGCGAGCCGGACCCGGCGCAGATGGTTCATGGGCGTGGTGTCCAGGTGCCGGCGGAAGGCGCACTGCAAGGTGCGGATGCTGACGTGGGCGGCCTCGGCGATGTCGGCGACGCTGAGATCGCGCGGCGCGTGCTCGTCGATGAACGCGACGGCGCGGCGCACGGTGGCCGGGCGGCCGTCCTGGCCGTCGTCGCCGCCCCCCTGCCGGCCGGTCCGTCTCCCGCCTGACGTCGCGAGCAGCAGTGCCACCTCGGCTCACGGTTCTCCCGGGCTGTCCCTCAAATCACTTCGAACGGCCTCCTCCCCACGAGGCCGACGGAGCCCGCGCACGGCGATGAAGGATCTTTCAGCGGGGTATCTCTCTGCTGACCTGCCCGTCGTCGGTCGCACGGGGGCGATGCGATGCAAAGGGAACAGCGGGACGAAGAGCGGTTGCTGGACGTCGTCGGGCTCGGCGCCCTCAACGTCGACTGGATCGCGGGGGCCACGCGGCTGTCGAACCGGATGGCCGAGCAGGTGTCGGAGTCGACCGCCCGGTTCGAGTGGAACACCGAGGGCCCGGTCGACGAGGTGACGATCACGCGGGTCATCGAGCGGCTGGGGCTGTCGTCCCTCGCCGCTTCCCTGGGCGGGTCGGCGTGGCTGACCGTCTTCACCCTCGCCCAGATGCAACTGGGCCTGCGTCTGGGCTACGTGGGCGCCCTGGGCCGGATCGAGGCGGCCGGGCTCTCCTTCGCCCGTCAGATGGACCACCTGGGCATCGACCGCCGCTGGGTGGCCCGCTATCCGCAGCGGCTGTGCGGCGTGTGCCTGTCGTACCTCGACGACGTCGAACGGGTCATGCTGACCCACCCGGGCGCCAATCTGCTGATGGCCGATCACCTGCGGACGAACGGCCGGCTGATCGCCCGTTACCTCGCCCGGGCCAGGCTCGTGCACGTGACGTCCTTCCTCGACGAGGTGACGCCGCCGCTCCTGCTCGACCTGCTGCGCCAGGCGCGCGCGCTCAATCCGGACCTGCTGATCAGTTTCGATCCCGGATACGACTGGGCCGCTCACCGCACCCGGGCCATCGACGGCATCCTCGCCGTCAGTGACCTGGTGTTCGTGAACCACCGGGAGTTCAAGGTGCTGGCCGACTACGCGCCCGGCGAGTCGGACGACGCGCTGTCCCGCCGGGTGCTGTCCCAGTGCGCACCGGGCTGCACGCTGTTCGTCACCAAGCGGTACGACATGGTCGAGGTCTTCCACTCCGGGGCCGACGGTGTCCTCGGCCGGCGGTTCCAGCTGGGCGGGCTGCTGCGGGAGACGGATCTGGAGGACGCCACGGGGGCGGGGGACGTGTTCTCCGCCTGCGTGCTGGCCGCCCTGGTCTCCCGCAGGCTCCGGGTGGAGCTGGGCTCGTTCCTCGGTCTGAGTCTCGCGCGGCACCGGGCGACGCACCGGCACCTCGCCAGCAGGGTGGTCCCCGGTGTGAATCCGGACGGATTTCTTCAGTCGGCCGAGACGCTGACGCCCGCCACCTCGTCCCGTCCGCAGCGCGCGGTGCTGCTGACTCACGACGAAAACACTCAATGGGAGGAACTGCACCAGTTCCTCAAACGGGACTGCCGGCTCACGGTTCACTTGCTCCGGACGACCGCGCCGGGCGGGATCGACCCGCAGTCGCTGCGGCGGCAGGTGGTCCGCTGCGGCTTCGCCGTCTGCGTGCTCTCGGCGAGCCGGCTCATGCAGGGCGGGCAGCGTCGTGTGAACGAGGACATTGTTCACCGCGTCGGCATGTTCCAGGGCTACTACGGATTCGGACGGGTGGCGATCCTGGCCGAGGACGGCTGCGAATTCTGGTCGAACAACGCCGGGTTGGTCCGGATGGACTTCCCGCCCGGTCATATGGACAGCGTCTTCGTCGAATTGGAGCGAATGCTCGTCCGTGAAGGTCTCATGGGCCCGGGGAGGGACAGTGAACGGTGAATCGGCCGGCGGACAGACGGCACGGCGCAGCAGATTCGCGCTGGACGTGGTGGGCATCGGCGCACTGAACCTGGACTATCTCACGCACGGCGATCACGACACGACGGCCGCGGGCCGGTCCGACCGGGTGCCGCTGAGCGCCAGGATCGCGGACCTCCTCGACGACGGCGACCCGGCACCGGAGTGGGGCACCGAGACCGCGGTCGGCGAGGCCACGGTGTTCGCCGCGCTGGAGGCGGCCATTCCGTCGGCCCTACAGACCTCGCTCGGCGGCTCCGCCTACAACGCGGTCAACGCGCTGGCGCAGATGCAGCTGGACCTGCGGCTGGGCTACGTGGGCGTCGCCGGACGGGTCCCCGGCCCCGGCCTCTCCGCGGTGCAGCAGCTCGACCTGCTGAGCATCGACAGCACCTTCGTCTTCCGTGACGACGACCATCTGTGCGGTGTCTGTTTCGCGTTCACCGAGAACGGCGAGCGCACGCTGCTGACCCACGCGGGCGCGAACGCCGCCATGGCCGGTCACATCGAGACCCATTTCGACTCCCTGGTCGCCTATCTCGCCACCGCCCGCGTCGTGCACGTCACCTCCTTCCTGGACGAGCACACCCCCGGCCGACTGCTCGCCGTCCTGGAGGCCGTGAAGCGGGCGAGCCCGGCGACGCTGATCAGTTTCGATCCGGGCCATGTGTGGAGCCACCGGGCGACCCCCGAGATCACCGCCATGGTCGCCCTGTCGGACTTCCTGCTGCTGAACCACCGCGAGTTCCGGGAGCTGGGGCAGGCCGCGCGGCAGGACACCGACGAGGCCGTGGCCGGGCGTCTGCTGTCCCGGCTGGGCGGCGACCGCGGCGTGGTCATCGTCAAGCAGCGCACCGGTATCCATTCCTGGCGCCACGACGACACGAAGGTGTGCAACGACTTCTATCCGCAGGTGGTCCTCGCCGACGACGAGATCGAGGACGCCACCGGAGCGGGCGACGTCTTCGCCGCGGGGCTGCTGGCCGTACTGACCGCGGACCGCTTGCAGGTCGAGCTCGGTTCCCTGCTGGGCATGACGCTGGCCAGGGAGAAGCTCCGTTACGTCGGCAGCTACGGCCACAGCCAGCTCGCCGGTATCGCGCAGAACTTCATCCGCACGATGGACGCCTCCCGGCGCACGGGCCCGGCCGGTGTCTTCGTCGCGCACGGCCGGAGCCCGCAGTGGCTGGCGGTCAAGGCCTTCGTGGAGGAGCGCTTCGGGGCACCGGTGTACTCGTTCGAGTCCGACTCCTGGGGCAGCCGCCCCGTCACCGAGGCGCTGACCGAGTATCTGCACCGGTGCAGCTTCGCCGTGTGCGTGCTGACCGCGGAGGACGCGACCGGCGACGGTCACCTGGTGGCCCGGCAGAACGTCATCCACGAGATCGGGCTCTTCCAGGGCTTCCGCGGCGTCGACCGCGTACTCGTCCTGCTGGAGGACGGCTGCGACTCCGTACCGGCCGCCGCCGCGGAGTTCACCGTGACCTTCCCGCGCAACGCGATCTCGCAGGCCCTGTGGCCGCTGGGACAGGCCCTGCGCAACCACGGTTTCCGGCACGTCTGAGGGGCCCGCACGACGGACTGCCCGCCAGCTCTGCTGGCGGGCAGTCACGTGACGGAGGGAACAGGGTGGTCACACGGTGAAGCGGACCGCCGTGAGCTGGTGCGGGTCGTCCATCGGGCTGCCGCCGTAGATCCACTCACCGGGCTTGGTGCAGCCCAGGCCCATCCAGCCCTTGTCCATGACATGAGCGTTCTGGCAGACGGAGCCGTCGGTGGTCTGGATGGTGAAGCCCTCCAGGGCGGAGTCCGCCTCCTTGGTGCTGCCCAGGTACATGTCGACGCCGCTGGCCGCGTGCTGCCACTTGTCGCCGTCCTTCCAGCCGCCGACGACATAGGCGGCGGCTCCGGAGACGCCTCGGGTGTAGGCCACGGCGATGTTGAGGGCCTTGATCGGCAGGCCCTTGCCCACGGTGCCCGCCTCGGCGCCGTCGCACACCGGGTCCTGCCAGCCCTGGTCGGCGACGTAGGCGCGGTAGCAGATGTGCCGGCCGTCGCTGCGCGCGGCGAGCTGCTCGACCGCGGTCGCCGCGGTCTCCTTCTTCGGCTTCGGCGTCTCCGACGCGCCGCCGCCTCCGCCCCCGCCCCCTCCGCCACCGGCGGCCTGGGTCTCGGCGACCGCCGGTGCCGACTCGGCGGCCGGCGCGGAAGGCTGGGGCAGCGGCACCGATTCCGAGGCGCTGGGCGTCGGCAGCGCGGTCGCCCCGGCCTCCGCCAGCTTCTCCGTGGCCTGGCTGCTGACCTGTGGCTTGTAGGCGAGCCAGATCATCAGGAAGGCGATCGACAGGGCGACGACCAGCCCGAAGACGGTGGCCAGCCAGCGCGGCAGGAACCCGCGCTGCACATAGGTGCCCTGCACCTCTTCGGAGGGGGTGCCCGAGCGCCGCAGCTCCAGCGCGTACGGCTGTTCCTCCTTCGAGCCGAACCAGATGATCTGCCGGGGCTTCAGCGTCGCCTTCACGAAGGCGGCCCGGCCGGGCTCGATCTGGATGTTGGCCGGCTGGAGGTCGTACGACAACCGGTCGCCGTTGTCGTTGCCGCTCAGCGACGCGGTGACCTTGGTGTTCCCCAGGTTGTCCACGGCGAGCTTGGGCCGGCCGCGGAACCGGCCCTTCACCACCGGCGGGACCAGTTCGGCCCGTACCTCCGTGAACGGCGTGATCGTCACGTTCCCCTCGGGGACGGTGACGGCGTCGGGGTGTTCGGTCGGGGTGATCCGGACGGCGTACGGGTTCGGGCCCGCGGTGGCGTCCGGGGTGCGCGGCGGCGAGAACGTCAGCTCCACCGTCCCCGTAGTCCCCGGATACAGCCGCAGCGACTGCGGCTCCACCACGGTCCAGGGCGCCAGATCGCCGACCGGTTCGAACCGGTACTCGTCGACGACGTCACCGGTGTTGCGCACTCGCAGCCGTACGCGCGTGCTCGCGCCAGGGTCGACGGTGGCGGAGGCAGGTTCGAGAGAAGTCCACAAACTCACCCCCGCGAGGCTAGATCCGGTCCTCACCGGGTGTCAGGAGGCGCAGGGGCAGGGCGGGGTGCCCGAAGAGGCAGCCCGCCACGGGCGTACGGGATCATGGGTGCACGGGTACGAGGGTCACGTAGGCCAGGCCCATGACACCGCGGTAGCCGCGCAGCCACGTCCTGCGGTGGCGGTCCGCCCGTTCGCGGGTCTGGGCCGCCCGGGGATGACCGGGGTGGGCGGCGAGCCACTCCTCCACGTCGGCCTGGTAGGCGGACTCGAAGTGCTCCCACTCGTCGTCGTTCGCGGTCTCGGTCCAGGCGGGGCGGAAGCCGGCGTCGACGGCGAGGTCGACGAGACCGCACAGGTCGTGGAATTCGCCGGCGGAGGCCTCCGGCCACATGGCCGACAGCTCCCGCGGCGTGGGCGGACGCTGCCAGAAGCCCTCGCCGAGCAGGACGCTGCCGCCCGGCTTCACGAGACGGCGCAGGGCGCGCAGCGCGGCGGTGGTGTGCTCCGGGGGCCGGGCGTCGCTGAGCGCGTGACTGGCACCGAGGCACAGCACGATGTCCGCGGGGTCCTGAGCGGTGTCCACGGCGGACTCCTGGAGGAACCGGACGCGCCCGGCCAGCCCGCGGGCCTCGGCGTTGGCGCGGCCGCGGGCCAGGTCGTCCCCGTTGACGTCGACGCCGGTGCCGGTCGCGCCGGGCGCGGCTTCGAGCAGGCGCAGCATGAACTCGCCCCAGCCGCAGCCGATGTCGAGCACGGTGAGCGGGGCGGCCGGGTCCGCGCGGCCGGTGAGCCGGCGGATCATCCCGGCGGCCCGCTCCTCGCAGAGCGGGCCGTGGTAGGTGAGCCGGGTCAGCCGCGGCGGGGCGGTGGTGTCGTCCATGGGACGCAACCCTAGGAACGGCGAGGCTGTGCGCGACACCGGTTTTCCGCGGCACCCGTTCGCCGGCAACGGTGCACGCGGCAGCGGTTCGCCGCCCCGGTGCGACGCGCACCGGGGCGGACCGTGGTTCAGCGGGAGCCGCGGGTGTTCCCGTCGGCCGGCACGCCGGTCGCGTCCGCCGGTACGCCGGTGGCGTCGGCGGTGACGTCGGCCGCGGCAGCCGGTACGCCGGGCGCGACAGCCGGTACGACGCTCGCGTTCGGGGCGGCCTTGACCGGTCCGTCCGCCGTGGCGCCGTCCCCGTCGGTGCCGGTCGCCGCGGTGTCCTCGACGGCGGTGCGCAGCGGGATCTCCTTGATGAACAGGATGGCGATCAGGGCGACCAGCGCGATCGGGGCGGCGATGAGGAAGATGATGCCGGTGGCGTGCCCGTAGGAGTCCTCGACGACGGCCGCGATCGGCGCGGGCAGCTTGCTGATGTCCGGCAGCGAGCCGCTGCCGCCTGAGGTCTTGACGCCGAGGGCGGCCAGGCCGTCCGTCATGTAGGCGGTGACCTTGGAGGCGAGGACGGCGCCGAGGACGGAGACGCCGATGGCACCGCCGAGCGTACGGAAGAAGGCGACGACGGAGCTGGCCGCGCCGAGCTCGTGCATGGGCACGGTGTTCTGGACGGCGAGGACCAGGTTCTGCATCGTCATGCCGACGCCGCAGCCGATCAGGAACATGTAGACGGCGAGCAGGCCGTAGGCGGTGTCGGCGCGGGCGGTGCCCATGAGGGCCAGGCCCACGATGAGCAGGATGCCGCCGGTGATCAGGTACCGCTTCCACTTGCCGGAGGCGGTGATGAGCCGGCCGACGACGGTGGAGGAGCCCACGAGGCCGATGATCATCGGCAGGGTCATCACACCGGCCATGGTCGGCGAGTCGCCGCGGGCTATCTGGAAGTACTGGCTGAGGAACACCGTCGCGCCGAACATCGCGGTACCGACCGCGAGGCTGGCGACCACCGACAGGGTCAGCGTGGCGTTGCGGAACAGGTGCATCGGGATGATCGGCTCCGCCGCCCGCAGCTCCACCAGGACGAACACCGCGGCCAGGACGAGGGCGCCGAGCACCATGGCGACCGTCTGCCAGGACCACCAGTCGAAGTTGTCGCCCGCGAGGGATACCCAGATCAGCAGCAGGGAGACCGAGGCGGCGACGAGGACGGCGCCCAGGTAGTCGACCTTGACGTCACGGGTGGCCAGCGGCAGCCGCAGGGTGCGCTGGAGGACGACCAGGGCGGCCAGCGCGAAGGGCACGCCGACGTAGAAGCACCAGCGCCAGCCCAGCCACGAGGTGTCGACGATGACGCCGCCGAGCAGCGGGCCGCCGATGGTGCCGAGCGCCATGACGGCACCGAGATAGCCGTTGTACCGGCCGCGCTCCCGCGGCGGGATGATCGAGGCGAGGATGACCTGCGCGAGGGCGGTCAGACCGCCGGCGCCCAGACCCTGCACCACCCGGAAGGTGATGAGCATGCCGGTGTTCTGCGACAGACCGGCCGCGGCAGAGCCCACGATGAAGATCACCAGGGAGAGCTGCACGAGCAGCTTCTTGCTCGTCAGGTCGGCGAGCTTGCCCCAGATCGGGGTGGACACGGTGGTCGCCAGCAGGGTGCTGGTCACCACCCATGTGTAGGCGGACTGGGTACCGTCGAGGTCGGAGATGATCCGCGGCAGGGCGTTGGACACGACCGTGCTGGACAGGATCGCCACGAACAGGCCGAGCAGAAGGCCGGAGAGGGCCTCCATGATCTGCCGGTGCGACATCGGACCGTCGTCGGTACGCGCGTCGGCGACGCCCGTACTCCCTTGCTGTGCCACTTAAAGCCTTTCCCTGGCTGTGTGTCGGTTCTCCCGCACGGCCGCGGGAGCGGGTTCTTCGCTGTGCATCCGCCGTGACAGACCGTTCTGCAAGCGTTCGAGCAGGTGGGTGAGGGTGGCCAGTTCCTGCGGTGACCAGTCGGCCGTGGCGGCGGCGATCAGGTCCGTGTGGACCTTCAGGAGCGCGTCGACCATGCCGCGGCCGCGGGGAGTGATGCTGACCAGGCTGGAGCGGCGGTCGTCCGGGTTGGTGCGGCGCACCACCGCGCCCTGCTGCTCCAGATGGGCCACCTGCCGGCTCACCACGGAGAGGTCGCAGTCCAGGTGGTGGGCGAGTTCGCGCAGCCGGGTCTCACCGCAGTGGGCGACCGCGGCCAGCACGGCGGAGCCGTTGCCCAGCCCCTGGGGCAGCTCGCGCACCAGCCGTCGCCGGATGGCGGCGATCGCCGCGAACTGCCGGACGACGTCACCGAGAGCCCCCTGCTGCGCAGCGCCGCTCATGGTTCCCCCCGCACCCCTCGATTTAATTGCTTAGGGCAACCATAGGCGCGATGTTGGACTGAATGCAAGTTTGGCCCGAGTGCAGATGGGCAGAAGAGTGCGTCACGGCACCGCACCGGACCCGCGAGCACTGAATTGGAGCGGGTCCGACATGCTCCTTAGAGTGCGGGTATGCACAACGAGACCGGGATGGGGCTGCGGGAGCGCAAGAAGCTCGCCACCTGGCAGGCCATTCGCGACGCGGCCCTCCGGCTGATCGGCGAGCGCGACTTCGACTCCGTCAGCCTCGACGAGATCGCCGAGGCGGCGGGCGTGTCCCGGACCACGCTGTTCAACTACTTCGCCTCCAAGGAGGCGATCGTCCTCGACCCGGCACCGGAGGACTTCGAGCGCTGGCGTTCGCTCATGGCCGGGCGCCCCGAGCGGGAGCCGCTGTGGACGTCCCTCCAGGCCGTCTACCTCGACTACCTGGCCACCTTCTCCGACCGCCTGGCGACCCAGAAGCGGCTGATGACCGAGTCGCCGACGCTCGCCGACTCCTCCCGCGAGCACGCGGCGCGCCTCAAGGGCGAGCTGCGGGACTGGGTCGCGGGCCGCACCCGGCCGGGCGACGAGCTCTACGCGGAACTCGCCCTCAACTCGGCCCAGGCCGCGATGACCACGGCCTACACCCTGTGGTCCCCCGGCGACGGCTTCGACCGCCTCATGCGGCTCGCCCGGACCTGCTTCGAGCAGGCCGGCCAGGGCTTCGCCGACCGCTGACCACCGACCACCAGCCGCAGACCGCAGACCGCCGACCGCCGACCGCCGACCACGAAGGGGCGAGCGGGCCCACCCTATTGATTCACGCTACATCTATCTGCATAATGCCGTTATGCATAAGCGGGTTATGGATTCCCAAGTCCCGGACGGAGCACCTGAGCCGAAGCCGGAGTTCGAGCCGGGGTCCGAGTCGGAGGAACTGCTCACCGCCGTGGAGCAGCTCGTCCGCTACGTGCGGCACAGCGCCACCGCCGGCGGCCTGAGCATCGCGGCCTCCTCGGTACTGGGCCGGCTCGGCCGCGAGGGACCGCACCGGCTGACCGACCTGGCCCGCGCCGAGCGCGCCTCCCAGCCGAACATGACCCAGCTCATCACCCGCATGGAACGGGCCGGTCTGGTCCGGCGCACCGCCGACCTCACCGACGGCCGGGGCGTCCTCGTGGCGGCCACGGACGCCGGGGCGGAACTCTTCCGGGAGCGCCGCGCCGAGCGCGCGCACGCGCTCGGGCAACTGACCGGAGAGCTCACCGAAGCCGAACGGCAGGCCGTGCGGCAGGCCCTGCCCGCGCTCGCGCGCGCCGTCCGGAACCGGCGGACCGGCACCTGACCGGTCCTTTCCCGACGCCCGCCACACCCCCTCGCACCGCACCGTCCCCCGCCGCCCTCGTACGCCCGCCGCACTTCTGGAACACCTCTAGAAAGGGAGCACAATGAGTGCTTCGCACGGAAAGGCCGCGAGTCCCTTCAGGCAGCCGAAGGCCGTCTGGGCCGTGGCCTTCGCCTGTGTGATCTCGTTCATGGGCATCGGCCTCGTGGACCCGATCCTGCCCGCCCTGGCCGAGAACCTGCACGCCAGCCCGAGCCAGGTCTCCCTGCTGTTCAGCAGCTATCTGATCGTCACCGCCGTGGCGATGCTGATCGTCGGCTGGGTCTCCAGCAGGATCGGTGCCAAGCGCACCCTCGTCGTCGGCCTCGCGGTCATCGTCGTCTTCGCCGCCCTGGCCGGCGCGTCCGGCTCCATCAACGGCATCGTCGGCATGCGGGCCGGCTGGGGCCTGGGCAACGCCCTGTTCATCGCCACCTCCCTGGCCGTGATCGTCGCCTCGGCCAGCGGCGGCTTCGGCGGCGCGATCATCCTGTACGAGACCGCCCTCGGCCTCGGCATAGCCGTCGGCCCGCTCCTCGGCGGGGAGCTGGGCTCGATCAGCTGGCGCGGTCCCTTCTTCGGCGTCGCCTGCCTGATGGCCATCGCGCTCGTCGCGACGATCGCCTTCGTACCCTCGCTGCCCAAGCCGGCCAAGCCCACCTCACCGCTCGCCCCGCTCACCGCGCTGCGCCACCGCGGGCTGCTGACCATGGGCATCATGGCCCTGCTGTACAACTGGGGCTTCTTCACCATGCTCGGCTACGCCCCGTACCCGATGGAGCTCGACGCCCATCAGCTCGGCCTGGTCTTCACCGGCTGGGGGCTGCTGGTCGCCCTGTTCAGCGTGTTCTTCGCGCCGCGTCTACAGAACCGCTTCGGCACCGCCCCCGTGCTCTACGCCAACCTGCTCGGCCTCGGCATCGTGATGGCGGTCATCGCCGCGGGCGTCGACGCCCCGGCCGTCGTGATCGTGGCCGTGATCGTGAGCGGCGTCTTCATCGGCATCAACAACACCCTCACCACGCAGGCCGTCATGCTCGTCTCGCCGGTCGAGCGGCCCGTGGCGTCGTCGGCCTACGGCTTCGTCCGCTTCATCGGCGGCGGCCTGGCCCCGTACGCGGCCGGCAAGCTCGCCGGCGCCGGCGGCCTCAGCGTCCCCTTCTACCTGGGCGCCGCCACCTTCGTGCTCGCCATCCCGGTCCTGGCCAGCGGCCACAAGCTGCTGCGCGCCGCCGAGGAGGACACCGACGAGGCGGAGCCCGTCACCCCCACCCTCACCCCCGTCGGCGGGAAGGTCGCGGAGGGCACGGCCCATGTCCTCGTCGCCGTCGGCCACCACGACAAGGCGCCCGTCATCGTCGACGCCGCCGCGCGGCTGGCCCGCGACACCGGCAGCCCCCTCGAAGTCGTCCATGTCCAGCAGACCGCGGTCGTCGAGGGGCAGGCCGCCGACACGGAGACCGACGACCGGGCCCGCGCGGCGGTCAGGGCCCACCTCGACCGGCTCGCCGCCCACGGCATCGCCGCCACGGGACAGGTCCTGAAGAGCGTCGGCGACCACGCCGCGGCGGGCCGGGTCCTGGCCGAGCACGCCGAACGCACGGGCGCGCGCGTCATCGCCATCGGACGCTCGCCGCGCGGCCCGCTCACCCAGTTCGCCGACGGCAGTCTCACCACGGCCCTCGCCCACGCCGCCACCTGCACCGTGGTCCTCGTCGACCCCGACCACACCCCCCGCCCGCTCACCACCGACTCGTTGCGGGAGCTGCGCGCCGGCACGGCCTGACACACGACGCGTACATGAGTGATCCGCCGGCCCGTGGACCGGCGGATCACTCATGTACGCGGCCCTCCTCACCGCCTCGGCGCGGTGGGCGCCGCCAGGCCGTCGCCCAGCAGCCGGCTGTCGACCTCGTCGAGCGCCAGGCGCACCGCGCCCAGGGCCA
Organism: Streptomyces sp. NPDC059785; assembly: GCF_042732375.1. NCBI lineage: Bacteria > Bacillati > Actinomycetota > Actinomycetes > Kitasatosporales > Streptomycetaceae > Streptomyces > Streptomyces sp. NPDC059785. Next base: position 24,462 of record NZ_JBHWHV010000052.1, on the reverse strand, counting down.
CGCTCTCGTCGCCGAGGGTGGAGGTCCGCAGCTCCGGCAGCCGCAGACAGTGCTTGGTCAGTTCCCGGCGCAGCGGATCGAGGACCACGTCGGCGGAGCGGGAGAACCCGCCGCCGTACACCACGACTTGCGGGTCGAGGGCGAGGACCAGGGCGGCGACTCCCACGGCCAGGTCGCGGGTGTAGCGCCGTACGGCGGTCTTCGCGTCGCGGTCGCCGTCCCGGGCCGCCTGGAAGACCCAGGCCGCCGCCTCCCCGGGCGCGGCCGTCGCCGGTACGCCGGGGCAGTTCTCCAGGTGGGCGGGGGCGGCGAGCCAGCGCACCGCCTTGAGGGCGCCGATCTCGCCGGCGGCGCCGCCGTGCCCCCGGCGCAGGGTGCCGTCGAGGATCAGGCCCGCGCCGGTGCGCAGGCCCGCGAGCAGGAAGACGATGTCGTCGGCGTCCTGGGCGGTTCCCTTCCAGCGTTCCGCCACGGCGGCCAGCTTGCAGTCGTTCTCGACCTGGACGGGGCAGGTGAAGCGGCTGCCGAGATGGGCGGCCGGGTCGGTGGTGTGCCAGCCGGGCAGCGGGGTGAACAGGGTGGTGCGCCCGGTGTCGTCGACCGGTCCCGTCACCCCGACCGTCACCGCCCAGATGTCGTCGGGTGTCATACCGGCGCTTCGAAGAACCTCGTCGATGACTCGGTCCACGGCCGCGAGCCGTGCCTCGGGCGCCGCCTCCGGGGTGACGGGGCGGCGCACCGTCCGGACGAGACCGCCCTCCAGATCGCTCAGCATGACGAGGATCTTGTGCACGCCGACGTCGATGCCGAGGACGTGCCCGGCCCGGGCCCGGAACCGGAAGCGGCGCGCGGGGCGCCCCACCACGCTGCTGGCCCCCGGTTCCTCGACCTCCGCCCAGCCGTCGGCGACCAGGGCCTGCACCAGGACGTCGGCGGCGGGCCGGGACAGCCCGGCCCGGCCCGCGAGTTCGGTGACCGTCGAGGGCGGATTGCCCCGCAGCGCCCACACGATGGAGAGCTGGTTCATCTCGCGCATCCGGGCCAGGTCTGTTCCGGTCGTCGCCATGCTGGTGCTCCCTGAGATCGTCCGTGCCCGCCGCCGGGAAAGCTCGCTGGATATTGCTGAGCAGTTTACTAATTACGGCGGTGGCCGTGCCCGCGGCCAGGTCAGGTGATCGGGTACCGCTGCTCCGTCTCCGGGTGGACCGCCGGCGTGAAGTCGACCTCCCGGCCGTCGAGCGCGAACCGGTAGCGGCCGAGCCTGCGGACCTCGGGGCGTACGGCCAGGTACCCGGTCATCGCCTCCAGTTCGTCGGGATGCAGCCAGCCCGGCGGGTCGGAGACGGCGCGGAAGCCGCAGATGTCGGCGAGGTCGCGCAGCCACCGCTGCTGCTGTTCGGTCAGCAGGTTGAGACGGCTGCGGAAGTAGACGACGTCCGGGTCGACTTCGAGCAGCGGCGTCTGCCACAGCCGGTGCAGGGCGTTCACGACGGCGTTGCGGGCCAGGGCGTCGGACGGGTCCTGGGTGGCGTAGTGCTCCCACAGCGGTGCGACGTCGGGGCCGCTGCGGATGCCGTCGACCAGCCCGAGGGAGGGCAGCAGCGGTGCGCCGCTGCCGAGCAGGTAGGCGTCCGGGCCCGCCGCCTCGCGGATGATCCGCAGTCCGGTCCGGTACGCCTCCTCACGCCCCACGTCCGCCGACCGGACACCGGGCGCCGTGCCGCCCTGCACGAAGTCGAGCTTGAGATAGGTGAAGCCCCACTCGTGGACGACCCGGTGGATCAGCTCCCGCACATACTCCTGCGCCGCGGGCAGGGTGAGGTCGAGCGCCCAGTAGCCGGTGCCCCAGTTGTGGCCCGCGGTCACCGGCTCGCCGTCGGCGTCGCGCAGCAGCAGTTCCGGCCGTTCACGGGCGGTGCGGGAGGTGGGCAGGAGGATGAACGGGGCGATCCACAGGCCGGGACGGAGTCCCGCGTCCGTGATCCGGTCGGCCAGGGCCCGCATCCCGGAGGGGAACTTGGCGTTGGGCTCCCAGTCCCCCACCTGTTCCTCCCAGCCGTCGTCGACCTGGACGACGTCGAAGGGCAGGCCGCGCAGGGCGGTGATGTCCTTGGTGAGCTGCTGCTCGGTGATGTTCTCGTAGTACGCGTACCAGCTGCACCACACGTTGCCGGCCCGCTTGTCGCTGCGGCCGATGCGGGGGGCGAGCTGCCGCGCGTAGGCGGCGAAGACCTCCTGCTCGTCGCCGTAGGCGAGGAACCAGGGGGCTCCGTCGCGTTCGCACCACCCGGCGAGGGTGTCCCGGTCGGCCGTGAGGCGCGGGACGTCGAGGCCGAGCGCGCCGAGCAGCAGTACCTGTCCGTCGGCGCCCTGGAGGGCGGCGACGGCCGAGGAGTGGTGCCGGGCGGGGTCGTCCCACACGGTGTCGTCGGCGGTGAGGCGGCGTTCGGGGCTCTCGATGCGCAGGGGTGCGTCGGACAGGCGGCGCCAGCCGCAGGGGCTCCAGGAGTTGTGTCCGTGCCGGTAGAAGAGCGCGTCGCCGAGGCCGTGCAGCAGGGCCACCCGGCCGGGCGGCAGCAGCAGTCCGCCGTCGGTGGGCTGCGGCGGGGCGTCGCCTTCGAGCCCGAGGGCGAACGTGCGCCCGCCGAGGTCCACGAGCTGGGCCATGTATCTCCTTGCGTAGTGCGTGCTGTGGGAAAAACGTCCGGGAGTGCCGGCCGGCCGAAGCGGCCGGCCGCGGGAGCCCGGTGTGGCGGGCCCTACTTGAAGAGGGCGTTCACCTTGTCGTTCGCCGACTTCAGGGCTGCCTCGGGCTGGGCCTTGCCGAGGATCACCGACTGGATGGCGTCCTGGACGACGGGGCCGATCTCGGTGCCGTGCTCGGTGACCGGCAGCAGGAAGGTGCCGTCCTTCGCGGCCACGGCGTCGGTGAAGACATGTACGTCGTGGCCCTTGGCCTCGTGTGCGGCGAGCGCCTTCTTCGTCGCGCTCTTCAGCGCGGGGAAGACGACGGCCTGCTCGGCGACGCGGTCCTGGCAGTCGGCGGAGGCCAGGTACTCGACCCACTTCCATGCCTCGTCCTTGTGCTCGCTCCCGGCCCAGATGGCGTCCGACAGCCCGTTGACGGCGCTCTTGCGCCCTTCGGGGCCGGTCGGCAGCGGGGCGAAGGCGAACTTCTGCTTCAGCTTGGTGTCGGTGTAGGTGGAGATGGCGAAGGAGCCCGCGATGGTCATGGCGCCCTTGCCCGCGGCGAGCAGTTCGGAGTTGGCGACGGTCGACTGCTTGTCGAAGCGGGGCGCGTAGCCCTGGTCGATCAGGTGCTTGTACCAGGCGATGGTGTCGGCGAGTTCGGGCGCGTCGTACTGGTAGTGCGTGCCCCACGGGTTCTTGTCGAGGTAGGTGAAGCCGTTGGCGGCGGCGAGGTTGCCCCAGCCGTTCTGGCCCTGGGCGCCGTCGGCCCACTCGGGCAGGAATCCGTACGTCTTGACGTGGTCCTTGTCGAAGTCCGGGTCGAGGCCGTTGCGCCCCTCGGTGTCGACGGTGGCCTTGGCGATCGTCTTCTCCAGGGTGCCGCCGTCGTCGGGGTCCCAGGTCAGGTCGTCGAGCTGGGCGGTGTCCACGCCCTGCTTCTTCAGCATGGCGGTGTTGTAGACGACCGCCATGGTGTCCCAGTCCTTCGGCAGTCCGTAGCGCTTGCCGTCCTTGACCCATACGTCGGCGAGCCCGGACTGGTAGGCGGACACGTCGACCTTGTCCCGGTCCACGTAGGGCTGGAGGTCGAGGAGTTGGCCCGTGGTGGCGAACTGGGGGTAGTAGGAGCTCTGGTTCGTCCAGACGTCGGGGGCCTCACCGGAGGTGAGCTGGGTGGTGAGGTTCTGCCAGTACTGGGTCCAGGCGGTCTGGGTGATCTTCACGGTGATGTCGGGGTTGGCCTGGTGGAAGGCGTCCGCGCACTCCTGGTAGGCGGGGATCTGCTTGTCGTCCCACAGCCAGTAGTCGATGGTCGTGCCGCCGGCCGCACCGCTGCCGGAGCCGCCGCAGGAGACGAGGGTGGACGTGGCGGCCAGGCACAGCAGGGCCGCGCCGGCGCGCCGGTACTTGTGACTCATCACGAAGGGCCTTTCGGGCTGGTACGGGGGTGCGGGGTTCTCGATGCCGGTGCAGGGGTCGTCACTCGGTGCCGGTGACGGGCGGTCACTTCATGCCGGTGACGGGTGGTCACTTGATGCCGGTGAAGTTGAGGGACTCGACCAGGCGTCGGCCGAGCACGATGAGCAGCACCAGGACGGGCAGCACCGACAGGGCCGAACCGGCCATCAGACCGGTCCAGTCGGGCTGGGTGTTGGGCGACTGCTGCTGGAAGATGCCGAGCGCGACGGTGAGCACCCGGGTCTGCTCCTCGCGGCCGGTCAGCAGCGGCCACAGGTAGTCCTTCCAGGCCCATACGGTGGTGGTGAGCCCGATGGTGATGAGCGGGCCGCGGGTCATGGGCATCACGACCCGCCAGAAGATGCCCCAGGCGCCGACGCCGTCGAGGACGGCCGCCTCCTCCACCTCACGCGGAACGGACAGGAAGAACTGGCGCAGGAAGAACACCGCGAACGGCGTCATCAGCACGCTGGGCGCGACCATCCCGGCGAAGGTGTTCAGCCAGCCGAGGTTCTTCACCAGCACGAAGTTGGGCAGCACGGTGAAGATCGGCGGCACCATGAGCGCGGCGATCAGCACACCGAAGACGGCGTCCCGGCCGGGGAAGCGCAGCCGGGCGAAGGCGTAGCCGGCCATGGCGCAGAACAGCGTTTGCAGGACGGCGATCAGCCCGCTGTAGACGACGGAGTTGAGCAGGTAGCGCAGGAAGTCGACCTGGGCGCCCGAGCCGCCGGCGGCGCGGGCCTCCTCCTGGCTGGTCAGCCCGAGCACCCGCATGAAGTTGATCATCGTGGGGTGCTGCGGGACGAGCCCGGTGGAGTCGGAGTAGATGTCGGCCGCCGGGGTCAGGGCGGTGCGGACCATCCAGTAGAACGGGAAGACGGTCAGGGCCAGCGCGACGGCGAGCAGCGCCCACGCGGCGATCCGGCCCGGCGAGACCCTGGTACGGCGGATGCGGATCGTGCTCTGCTTCCTCATGGTCTGCCTCCTCTAGGCCAGGTCCGAACGGGACGCGCGCAGCAGGCGCATCTGCACTGCGGTCAGCACGCCGAGGATCACCGCGAGGACGACGGCCACGGCAGAGGCGTAGCCCATGTGGAAGTTCGTGAAGGCCTGTTCGTAGATGTAGAAGTAGATGACCCGGGTGGCGCTGACGGGTCCGCCCTTGGTGGTCACCGCGATCGTGTCGAAGATCTGGAACGAGCCGATCAGTGACACCACGAGGACCAGGGCGAGGACCGGCCGCAGCAGCGGCAGCGTGATTCTGGTGAACATGCGCCACTCGCCCGCGCCGTCCAGGGAGGCGCTCTCGTAGAGGTGCTGCGGTACCTGGAGCATCCCGGCGTACAGCAGCAGGGCCGTGTAGCCGGTGTATGCCCAGGTGTTGACGGCGGCGACGGTCGGCATGGCCCAGTCGGGCGAGGTGAAGAAGCCGGTGGTGCCGAGGCCGAGGGCGTTCAGTACGTGGTTGACGAGGCCGAGGTTGGCGTCGAGCAGCCACATCCACAGCAGGCCGACGGTGACGTTGGGCACCAGCCAGGGCACGAGCAGCATCGCGCGCAGCGCCACCGAGCGGGTCAGCCGGTGCATGAGCGTGGCCAGCACCAGGCCCAGCAGGGTCTGCGAGCCGATGTTCAGCAGCACGTAGTAGCCGGTGACCTTCAGCGCGTTCCAGAACTGGTCGTCGCCGATGAGCTGCCGGTAGTTGTCCGCTCCGGTGAAGGCCGGCGAGGTGAGCAGGTTGTAGTCGGTGAGCGAGTAGTAGATGCCGCGGACGGTCGGATACGCGTAGAAGAGCGCGAAGCCCGCCAGCGCCGGCACCAGGAACAGCCAGGCCGCCCTGCGGTCGTCACGGGGCCGGCGCCGTCTGCCCGGGGCGGGGGCTTCGTCCGGGCGTGCGCCGACGCTCCGGTGCGGTGGCGCAACTGCGGTGTTCGCGCCCATGGTTCCCCTCCGAAGAGATCTGTGCCGCACCTCTTGCCAGTGGGGCACCGTGGACACATATTGATGAGCAACAGCGAAACTTTGTCAACGCTGACGCATAAGAAAGCTCAGCAGAACGCCGGTCCTGGACAGCCGCCAGGGCGCCACCCGGCCGACGGCTCCCCCACACCTCACGGAGGTTGACAGGATGCGCACCTTCGCACGCCGACGCGGCAGAGAAGTGCTCGCCGCGCTCTGTTCCGCGGCCCTCGCCCTCGCCGTGGCGGTGCTGCCCGGCACCGCCCAGGCCGCCCCGGCCGCCGGCTCGACCGGCGCCTCGGCCGCCGCGGCGCAGGGCGCGCCCGCACGGCCCGCGCCCGGCCCGGACCCCGACCCCTCGCTCCCGGTCCACACCCTCGCCCGCGCCGACGCGCCGCTGGACAACCCGCTCAAGGGTTTCGCCCGCTTCTACCAGCCGGGCACGGACCAGAACACGGGCTACCCGCACTCACTGACCTGGAGCTACTTCGGTCTGTCCGAGGTCATGAAGAACGCCTCGGACTGCGGCGACTACGACTGGGACGTCCTGGACAGCGCCCTCGACGAGACCGCTTCATACGGCAACCAGGCCGCCGTCCGGTTCTACCCGGAGTATCCGGGCGGCAGCGGCAGCCACCCCGCGAACGCGATCCCCGCGTGCTTCGCCGGGCACGTCGCCAACCGGACCAACGCCTACTGGAACACCACCAGCCCCGACTACGACAGCCCGTACCTGCTGGACGCGCTCGAGGACTTCATCGCCGCGTTCGGCGCCCGCTACGACGGCGACCCCCGCATCGGCTTCATCCACATGGGCCTGATCGGCCTGTGGGGCGAGTGGCACACCTGGCCCTACGACACCGACACCTCGGGCGACTCGTACCCGAACTACATGCCCACCGACGCCCACGGCGCCGAGATCATCCGGGCGTACGACAGCGCCTTCACGCACACCAAGCTCGAAGTCAGGTACCCCGAGTCGGGCGGCGGCGCCGCCGACGGCCTGCCCGCCGTCGGCTTCCACGACGACTCGTTCTGCTACCGCGAGGGCAGTCCCCTGGCGGGTCTGACCCTGCCCGTGTCCATGGGCGGCGCGTCCTGGTCCCAGTTGCAGAAGGCCCTCGACCGCGGCGTGGAGAACCGGTGGACCACCGCCTCCATGGGCGGTGAGGTCCGCCCGGAGATCCAGTCCACCGCCTTCGCGAACTGGCCCGGCGGCTCGGGCGCCGTGGACAACAGCAAGGCCTGCGTCGAACTCGAGCACACCACCTGGAAAATCAACGAGGGCAGCGCCGGCTACTCCTCCAGCGACCCGAACGTGGCGGCCGCGGTCCGGCTCATGGGCTACGACCTCAGCGTCGACAACGCCTACTTCCACGACACCGCACAGGGAACCACCACCGTCGGGGTACGCATCAGCAACGACGGCGTCGCCCCGTTCTACTACCCCTGGACGGTCAGCCTCGGCCTCCAGGATTCCTCCGGCAAGGTCGTCAAGTCCTGGGCCACCCCGTGGGACCTGCGCAAGGTCATGCCGTCGAAGATCCGCGCCTTCCCCGACTGGGGCGTGGGCTCCGACCCCACCTACCTCGACTACGGCTATCCCCAGTACTTCGACACGACGGTCGACCTCTCCGGTGTCACCACCGGTGAATACCGGCTCGTCATGAAGGCCAAGAACCCGCTGGACGACATCAGCGCCGCCGCCAAGAAGCTGCGCTTCGCCAACTCCGGGCAGAACAGCGACGGCTGGCTCGACCTCGGCGCCATGTCCGTCGGCTCAGGCTCCACCACGGCGAAGAGCTACGAGGCGGAGGCCTCCGGCAACACCCTCACCGGGACCGCGGTGACCGCCGACTGCGCTTCCTGCTCCGGCGGCGCGAAGGTCGGCTACCTCGGCAACGGCGCCGCACTGACCTTCAACGGTGTCGACGGCGGCACCGGCGGCACCAGGTCGGTGACCGTGCACTACGCCACGGCCGTCGCCCGCTCGGCCACCGTCCGCGTCAACGGCGGCACACCACGGACCGTCACCTTCGCCCCCACCGCCGACTGGACGACACCGGGGACGGCCACGGTGAGCCTGCCCCTGAACGCCGGCACGGCGAACAGCATCACCTTCACCAACCCCTCCGACTGGGCACCCGACATCGACCGGATCACCGTGAGCTGAGGGGAGACGGCGGGAAGCGGCGGGGCCGGGACGTATCACTTCGGCCCCGCCGTCGCGGCCATCACCGTCATCGCCGCCATCGGCCACATCACGGTTGGTACGGGTGGCGAAGATCGTCGGCCGGCATCAGGCATGCCACTCCTTCCCGCTGCGACCGTTGCTCAGCGTTCCGGAAGAGCACGCGGCCGGAAAGGAAGCCCCTCCATGCACGTACAGATCGTCCTGTTCAACGGGCTCGGCCCGCTCGGCGACCTCGCCCTCGACGGCGACCGGCTCACCTCCGGTACACCTCGGTCGCCATCCGGACGAACGTGTGCACCAGGGGGTTCGTGTCGCCCTCGTGCCACGCCGCCACCACACGGCTCGGTTCCATGTCGAGCAGCGGGACCACGGTGAGCCCGTCCCCCGGCGCATGGCCGAGCAGGGTCATGCCGACCGTGCCGTTCCAGAGGACGGCCTGCCGGCACTCCTGGACGGTGCGCACCACCGGGCCTTCGCGCCGCTCGCCACCGTGCCAGTACGACTGCCAGCGCGGATCGGTGCCGTCGGGGAAGCGGAACCACACGCGGTCCGCCAGGTCGGCCAGTTCCAGGCTGCCCCGCCGGGCCAGCGGATCGTCGGCACGCAGCAGCGCCCCCACCGGATCGGCGCGCAGTTCGCGCACGGTCAGGCCGGTCCCGTCGAACGGTCCGCGGGTCAGGGCGACGTCGACCGCTCCGGCGTGCAGCCCGCAGGTGGGGTCGGTCAGGTCGGTCTCGCGGACCCGGACCCCGACGTCCGGGTGGAGCCGGTGGTAGGCACCGGCCAGCCGGGTCGCGTCCGGATCGGTACTGTCGCCGAGCAGCGCGACGGTGAGCGTCGCGGCGCCGGCCGCGGCTGCCGCGCGTACGCGTACCTGGTCGGCGTGGTCGAGCAGACCGCGCGCCTCGTCGAGCAGCACGGCCCCCGCCTCGGTGAGCGCGACGCCGGCGGGAGAACGCTCGAAGAGCGCGGCGCCGAGCTCCGCCTCCAGCTGCCTGATCGCCCGGCTCAGCGGCGGCTGGCTCATGTGCAGCCGCACGGCGGCCCGGCCGAAGTGGAGTTCCTCGGCGACGGCCACGAAATAGCGCAGCGTACGTAGCTCCATGCTGCGACGATACCCTTACGGTATCGACGTTCCGCAAGAGGTCTTGGACAGCCGCGGTGGCCCGGCGGTGCGATGGGCGGGTGAACATCGCTTACTGGATCGTCGCCGGTGCCCTCGCCCTCTTCTACCTCTACGGAGGCGGGGTGAAGGTGGTCCGCGGCCGGGACCGGCTCCGGCCGATGATGGCCTGGGTGGACAGCGTGCCGATGCCGGCCGTCAGAGCCATCGGGCTGGTCGAGGTGCTCGGGGCGGCCGGACTGGTCCTCCCGCCGCTGACCGGCATCGCCGCCTGGCCGGCCCTGGCGGCGGCCGTCGGCTTCGTGGTCCTCCAGATCGCCGCGACCGGGGTGCACCTCCGCCTCGGCGACCGCCGCGTCGCCCTCAACCTCGTGCTCATCGCCGCCGGGGCCGCGACGGCCTGGCTGGCGACGACCTGGCTGTGACCCCGTACGGGGCGGGCGCCCGGCGGTGGCCGGCGGTTTACTTCGGAGAACTTCGCAGGGCGGTGTCGAGAACGGCCGACGGGCTCCGTCCCCGGGACGAATGCGGCCGCAACGGGCCGCACCCGTCCCGAGGAGAACCACCACCATGGCCAAGTACCTGCTGCTCAAGCACTACCGCGGCGCCCCCGACCCGGCCGACTGCACCCCCATGGACCAGTGGACTCCCCAGGAGGTGTCCGACCACATCCGGTTCATGCAGGACTTCGCCGCCCGGCTGGAGACGAGCGGCGAGTTCGTGGACGCGCAGGGGCTCGCGGCCGAGGGCACCTGGGTCCGCTACGACGGCGAGGGCCGCCCGCCCGTCACCGACGGCCCGTTCGCCGAGACCAAGGACCTCATCGCCGGGTGGATGGTGATCGACGTCGACAGCCACGAGCGCGCCGTCCAGCTCGCCGGAGAGCTGTCGGCCGCGCCCGGCGTCGGCGGGAAGCCGATCCAGGAGTGGATCGAGCTGCGCCCGTTCCTCACCGCCCCGCCCACCATCACCGACTGACCCCGCCCACCGCATGTGACCGGCCCGGCCCGGCGGCTCGCCCGCCCGCCGGGCCGGGGCGTGTACGTCCCGGGTACGTTCGCGGTGTGTGTGCTCGTGCCGGTTGAGGGAACTTGTTCCGCCCGGGCTGAGCCCTGGTGAGAGGAGCCCATGTGACTGCGTCGACGTCAGGGGCGGACGGCCGGAACCCGGGCGCCCAGGGGGACGGGTACGAACCGGACCCGCACCGGTGGCGGGCCCTGTGGGTCACTCTGGTGGCGGGCTTCATGAGTCTGCTGGACGTGACGATCGTGGCGGTGGCGCTGCCCACCGTCCAGCGCGATCTGCACGCCTCCCCCGCCCAGGTGCAGTGGGTGGTGTCCGGATACGCCCTCGCCTTCGCGCTCGCCCTCGTCACCGCGGGCCGGCTCGGCGACGCCCTGGACCGGCGCCGTATCTTCCTGCTGGCCCTGAGCTGCTTCGTGATCTTCAGCGCGGCCTGCGGCGCGGCCCCCGACATCACGCTCCTGGTGGCGGCCCGGCTCGCCCAGGGCCTGGCGGCCGGTTTCATGGCGCCGCAGAACTCCGCCCTCATCCAGCAGATGTTCCGCGGCGCCGAACGCGGTCGCGCCTTCGGCTTCTTCGGCGCGACCGTCGGCATCTCCTCCGCCGCGGGGCCCATCACCGGCGGCGCGATCCTCGCCCTGGCCTCCGGCGACCAGGGCTGGCGGTGGATCTTCTACGTCAACGTCCCCATCGGCATCCTCGCCGTGCTGCTCGGCCGCCGGCTGCTGCCGCGCACCGGGCAGTCCGGCCGGGGCCATGTGGACCTGCCGGGCGTGGCGCTGCTCGGACTCGGTGTCCTCGCCGTCATGTATCCGCTGGTCCAGGCGGAATCCGGCGGCATCGGCCGGCTGTGGTGGCTGTTCTTCGTGGGTGCCGCGATCCTCGCCGCCTTCACCCGCCGGCAGTTCCGGCTCGTCGCCCGGGGTGCCCAGCCGCTGCTCGACCCGCGCCTGTTCACAACCGTGCGGGGCTACGCCGTCGGCGCCGGGGTGGGCACGCTGTACTTCATCGGCTTCAGCGGCGTCTGGCTGGTCTTCGCCCTCTTCTACCAGCACGGTCTTCACTTCTCGCCGCTGAAGTCCGGCCTCGCCGTGACCCCCTTCGCCATCGGGTCGGCGAGCGCGGCCGTGGTGTCCGGGCGGCTGGTGGACCGGTTCGGGCGCCTGCTCACCGTGTGCGGTCTCACGGGCGTCATCATCGGCATGGGCGGCACCGCGCTGCTGCTCCGCTTCACACCGCTCGACGTCGGCCCCTGGCTCGCCGCCCCGCTGCTGTTCATCGGCGGCATCGGCGGCGGTTTCGTGGTCTCTCCCAATATCACGATGACGCTGCGGGACGTGCCGGTACGCATGGCGGGGGCGGCGGGCGGTGCCCTCCAGACCGGTCAGCGGCTCGGTGCCGCGGTGGGCACCGCCGCCCTGCCCGGCCTGTTCTACCTGGTGCTCGGCCGGAGCGACGACTACCGAGGCGCCCTCGTCACCGCGCTGGGCGCCGCCCTGCTCGGCATGGCCGCGTCCCTCGCCCTCGCGACCTACGACTGGCGCCGTGACCGGCCCGCGCACCGGCCGCGGCGGAAGTGCCCCGAGGAGGACGCCAACAGCCCGCTGCACGCCCGCCAGACCTGACCGCACCCCGACGGTTCGCAGAAAAGCCGACGGGCTCCGTCAAGACGCCGCGGAGCCGCCCGTCACCCCGTACGAGCGGATCAGCCGGGCGAGCTGGCGGCCCGCCGCGCGCAGCGGCTCCTCGCTGCGGGAGACCTGGGCGGTGACTTCGGCGCCTTCCAGGGTGCTGATGACGGTGGTCGCCAGTTCCCGTGCGGTGTCGGCGGGGAAGCCGCCGTGCTCCAGCTTGTCCTGGACCAGCGTCTCCCAGCCGCGCAGCGCCTGCGCGCACACCCGCTGGATCTCCGAGTCGGTGCCCAGGGTCTCCAGGGCCGCCGCCGTGACGGGACAGCCGTCGACCCAGCCCGAGGCACGCAGTTCCGTCGCCAGTCGCCCGGCGCAGGCGTGCACCGCGTCGGCCGGGTCCTCCTCGCTGTCCAGCATCTTCCCGAGCAGCGCCGCGAACTCCCGGCCGCTGTGCGTGATCGCGGCCACGGCGACGGCTTCCTTGCCGCCCGGGAAGAAGTGGTAGACGGAGCCGAGGGTCGCCTGTGCCTCCTGGGCGATCTGCTTGATCCCCGTCCCGGTGTAGCCCTGCCGCTGGAGGAGGCGCGCTGCGGTGACGACGATCCGGTCCCGGGTGCTGGTCTGCATGGGGTCACCGTACCCGGCCATTGAGTAGAGCGTTCGTTCTAGACGCGTGATACGTTACCGCCACCGCTCCCAATAGAGCGTTCGTTTCAGCCCTCCGGAGGTATCCGTATGAGCAGCACCAAGCGGTCGGTCACCGTCATCGGGCTCGGTCCCATGGGCCGGGCGATGGCCGCGGCCTTCCTGGACCGCGGGTACGCGGTCACCCTGTGGAACCGCACCGCGTCCCGCGCGGACGGCCTCGTGGCCCGCGGCGCGGTGCTCGCACCGGGCGTGCGCGAGGCCCTGACCGCGAACGAGGTGGTGATCCTGAGCCTCACCGACTACGCGGCGGTGTACGACGTACTGGAGCCCGCCGCGTCCGCGCTGACCGGCCGCGTCCTGGTCAACCTCAGCTCGGACACCCCGGAGCGGGCCCGTGAAGCCGCCCGCTGGGCGGCCGAGCGGGGCGCCGTGCACCTCACCGGCGGCATCACCGTGCCGCCGTCCGGCGTCGGGCAGCCCGCGTCGCTCACCTTCTACAGCGGCCCGCGCGAGGTGTTCGACGAGCACCGGTCCCTGCTCGAAGTGGTGACGGGGCGGGCCGACCACCGGGGTACGGACCCGGGGCTGGCCGCGCTCTTCTACCAGTTGGGCATGGTCATGTTCTGGACGTCCATGCTGAGCTTCTGGCAGGCCGTCGCCCTCGCCCGCGCGAACGGCCTCACCGCGGCCGACATCCTGCCGCACGCCACCGACACGGCGAACTCGCTGCCCGGCTTCTTCGCCTTCTACGCCGGGCGCATCGACGCCGGGAACCATGCCGGTGACGTGGACCGCCTGGCCATGGGCACGGCCAGTGTCGAGCACGTCCTGCACACCAACGCCGGCTCCGGCGTGGACACCTCGCTGCCGGCCGCGGTCGCCGGTCTCTTCCGGCGCGGCATGGCGGACGGCCACGCGGCGGACAGCTTCTCCAGCCTGGTGGAGCTCATGCAGCAGGAACAGGAGGCGAAGGAGAAGCCGGAGGTCAGGGCTTAGCCGCCGGGTTCAGGACGGCGAGGGCGGGGCCGGCGGGGCGGACGGTGATGCCGTACTCCGTGCCCGTGGGGACGGCGGAGAAGGCCAACGTGTAGTGCGGCAGCAGGCGTTCGAGCAGGACCGTCGTCTCGCGGAGCGCGAATTGCAGGCCCAGGCAGGCGCGGGGGCCGATGCCGAAGGGGAGGTAGGCGCCGGGGTGCGCGGGCCGGCCGTCCGGGGCCAGGAAGCGCCGCGGGTCGAAGCGCTCCGGGTCGGGCCACAGCGCGGGGTCGCGGTGCGTGAGGTAGGGGCAGACCAGGATGTCCGTACCGGCCGCGACGGTGTGACCGGCGAGGGTGTCGTCCTCGGTGGCGTGGCGGGGCAGCAGCCAGGCGGACGGGTAGAGCCGCAGCGTCTCGTGGACCAGGGCCTGGACGGCCTGCCGTCGCTCGGCCGAGCCCGCTCCCCCGGCGGCGAGGGCCTGTTCGCGGGCGCCGGGGTTCCGGTCGAGCAGCAGGTACAGCCAGGTGAGCGTGGTGGCGGTGGTCTCGTGCCCGGCCGTGAGCAGGGTGACCAGTTCGTCGCGGATCAACCGGTCGGTGTACTCGGAATGTTCGGCGGCGGCGTCGAGCAGGACGTGCAGCAACCCGGGGCCGTCGGGCCCCGCCGCCCCGGTGCGGGCGGCCTCGATGGCGTGCCGGGCGACCGCGTCGATCCGCGCGAGCTCCGCGGCGACGGCCGCCCGGGCGTCGCCGACGTCGGCGGGCAGCGTCGGCAGGGCGGTCGCCACGGCCGCGACGGCGGCGAGTTCGCGCTCGGTCCCGTCGTCGAGGGGGTGCCCGGTGAGCGAGCGCCAGATGGCGTCCAGCGCGAACCGGCGCATCTCCCCGGCGACGTCGAGGGTCCGCCCGGTACGGGCGTGGTCCGCCCAGCGCCCGGCGGTGGTTTCGGCGGCGGCGGTGATCCGCTGTTCGTGGCGGCGCATCCCCGTACCGGTGAACTGGGCTTGCAGCAGGCGCCGTTGACGCTTCCACGCGGTGCCGGTGGCAGCCAGGACGCCGTCCCCGATCAGCAGCCGGGCGCGGTGCGAGCGCTTGACGTAGCGGTCCGGGTGCCGGGCGAGCACGTGCTGCACCGCCTGCGGATCGGTGACGAGGACGGTGGGGGCGGGTCCGAGACGGAATGCCGCGAGACCGCCGGTCCGCTCACGCACCCGGGTCAGCAGCTCGACCAGTTCGCCCCCTTCCGCACGCCATCGGGCCACGAGCGAGGGCTCCGCCTCGGGGACCGGGGGCGGCGCCGGAACCGGCTCCCCCCGCTCGGCCGCGTACGCGTGGGAGCCGCTACCCGCTTCGATGTCCATGTCTCTGGCCTCTCCCTGTTCCTTGCCTGTTCCCTCACCTGGCACCTGGCCGGCCGCCGGGCTCGGCTTCCGGCAGGACCACCTGCCGCCACGGACTGTACGGGAATCACAACACGTCGTGACGGCGCGACAGTTGCGGAACAGGTGATCGTCCGCGTGCCGCTCCTGTGCGAAGGTGGGCCCTGCCGAGTCACGTGAATACGGGGGTTGTCGTGAACCAGGTGCTCTATGGGGAGCGGTCGTGGAATCCGCTGGCGCGGACCGTGGAGTTGACCGAGACGTGCCTGCGCAGGGGCATCGGTGTCACTCCGCTCGACGAGCTGAACACCGGCGCCATGGCCGAGGCGTACCTGCGGGCGTACTGGCTCGGGGGCGGCGGGGCGGAACGCCCCCTGGACCGCCTGGCGGAGGGTCCCGGAGTCGTCCCGGTCACCCGTGTCACGGGCACCACCAAACCGGTCAGAGTGCGGCAGGCCACCGAATTCGCCCGCGCGCTGGGCGAGTTGAGCGTCCGCCGGTGCGGCGGGCCCGAGCAGGTGGCGGCGCTGGCGGCCCGCGCGCGGGCCGAGGACGTACCGCTGTGGATGGCGCGGCGGTTCGCGCCGGGGCCCGCCGGTCCGGTCACCGTCGCCGTCGACCGGCGCCTGGTCCGCGCCGACGTCTGGGGCCCGCACGCTCCCGTCGTACGGATCCGCGCGCCGCACGGCTTCTACCAGGACACCGCGGGGCCGTCCCAGGGTCTTCACCTCACCGTCGGCGAGGTCCGGGCGCAGCTCACCCTCAAGAAGAAGCTGCGCAAGTCCAAGAGCTCGGTCGAGGTGGTCGTCGACGGTCAGCAGTGGACGCTGCGCCGTGAGAACGCGGCGAGTTCGTGGCTGCTGCGCGGGGGCCGGCGCGTCGCCCTGCTGGCACGTCCCCCGCGCCGGTCCGCGCCCGATCCGGACTCGGTGCTGCTGCCGCTGTCCCCCGTGCGGTACGAGAGCCCCGACCCGCTGGACGCCGTCATGGCCCAGCTCTTCGCCGTCGCCTTCGGGCTCGGGGACACGACGGGCTCGGCACGGTTCAGGGCGGAGCGGCGGCCGTCGAACGGGGGCGAGCCGATCGCCGTGGACGAGTGGTGGGACCGCCCTTGGTTCAGCAACCTCGGCAGCGGCAGCGACGACAACGAGTCCGGCGGCGGCGACGGCTGGGGCTCGGACGGCGGGGACGGCGGCGATGGCGGGGGCGGAGACGGCGGCGGGGACGGTGGGGGCGACGGCGGTGGCGGGGATTAGAGCGCCGTCGGTTCGCTGGGCGCCGCCGACAGTTCACTGAGCGCCGCCGATTCGCCTGAGCGCTGGGGGCAGTCGGCTGAGCGCGGCCGGGCTGTTCGCTGAGCACCGCCGTCGCTCCACCGAACGCCGCCGACGGTCCGCCCGACGCCGCCGACGGTCCGCCGAGCGGCGCCGGTAATTCGCTGGACACCGCCGTCGATCCGTTGTCTGCTGCGACTTCGTCAGAAGTCGCAGCCGTCGGACAGGAACGAGGCCCACCCCGTGTCACCGAGAAAGGTCCGGCGGAACGTCCCGCGGCGGCAGGCGCGGCACACCGGCACGGCGGTCCGCGCCGCGTCCGGCGCGTCGTGAGGCGGCCAGGGGCCCGTGACGGCGCCGTGTGGGCGATCCCGGTGGCACTGGCCGTCGACGCCGTCGGCACCGGGCTCTACCTCCCGCTGTCCATGGTCTACTTCCTCGCCGTCACCGACCTGTCGGAGGGCGGTGTCGGCCTGCTGCTGACCGCGGCCATGGCCTGCTCGCTCCCGCTGCCGCTGCTCGTCGGCCGGATCGTGGACCGCGCGGGACCGCGGCCCGTGGTGATCACGGGGCAGTTGGTGCAGGCCGCCGGGTTCTTCCTGTACCTGGGGGTGTCCGGTCCGGTGTCGCTCTTCCTGGCGGCGCTGGCCGAGGCGGCCGGGCTGCGCATCTACTGGTCGTCGGTCTTCGCGCTGATCGCCGAGCAGGCGGACGGGGACGCCAAGGACCAGTGGTTCGCCCGGGCGGGCATGATCCGGGCGGCCGGTACCGGCGCCGGCACGGTGCTGGCGGGCGGCCTGCTCGCACTCGCCTCGCAGCAGGCGTACCGGGGCATGGTCCTCGCGGACGCGCTCTCCTTCGTCCTCGCCGCGGCGGCCGTCGGACTGTTCGTCCGCGGCGCGCCGCGGCCCGCGGGCGAGGCCGACGGTCAGTCCCCGCACGGCGTACGGCAGTTGCTGCGCAACCGGCCCTATCTGGCGCTGATCGGTGTCAACGTGCTGTTCAACATCTGCACGGTGTTCCTCGCGGTGGCGGTGCCGGTCTACGTGACCCGGGGGCTGGACGCGCCGGGCTGGGCGGTCGGCGTGTTCCTCACGATCACCACGGCGGTCGTGGCCACCTGCACGGCCGAGGTCACCCGCCGCTCCCGGCGGCACACCTCCCGGGGCGGCGCGATGGCCTGGGGCGGGCGGGTGTGGGCGGTCTGGTGCGCGGCCGCGGCGCTGGCCGTGCTGCTGCCGCCGGGCGGTTGGCTGGTCGGCTTTCTGGCGCTGGTGATGCTGCTGTGGGCGGTGGCGGAGATGCTGCACGGCCCGGCCTCGAACGCGCTGTCCGCCGAGGCGGCACCGGAACGGGCGCGGGGGACCTGTCTGGCGGCGTTCCAGTACTCGTTCGCGACGGCGGACATGGTGACCCCCGGCCTGTTCGGGGTCCTGTACGGCGTGCACCTGGTGCTGCCATGGGTGGCCGTGGGCTGTCTGGCGCTGACCGCGAGCGTGGTGATCCGGCCGCTGGAGCGGCGCCTGTCGGGCGGCACCCAGGATGCGCCCGTGAGTGGCTGAGGACGCCGGCCGCTCACGTACCGCCGGTCAGCCGCGCCGTCAGGCGGGACAGCAGGGCCACGCCGTCGCGCAGTCGCCGCCGCTCCTCGGCGTCGAACTCGTCGTGCAGGGCGGCTTCGAGGGCGCCGGTGCGCTGGGCACGTTCGCGGTCGAGGCGGGCGCGGCCGGCGTCGGTGATGTGCAGCAGGAGTTTGCGGCCGTCGCCAGGGTGCGGCTCGGTGCGCACCAGGCCGCCGCTGACGAGTTCCTTCACCGACTTGGCGGCCGACTGGTGCGTCACGTGACGCCGCTGCGCGAGGTCGGCCGTGGTGAGGGGGCCGCCGCGGTCGAGGAAGCCGAGGACGGCCGCCTCCCCCGGAGGCATGGTGTCCACGGCGCGCACCGCGCGGACCAGTTCCCCGATCGTCTGGCGCAGGTCCTCGGCCAGCGCCTGCCCGTGGGCCTCGCCCTCGCCGCGCGCGTCCTCGTCGTCCATAGGGTCCATCCTATCCGGCTTACTGAAACGTAGCTGTACAGTTTAGTTGTACAGTTGAGTTACATACTTCAGCGATCGGGAGGATGCCCACCATGGAGCTCACCAAGTTCGGCCACGCCTGCGTCCGGGTCGAGAAGGACGGCCGCCGCCTGGTCGTCGACCCGGGCGGCCTGACCGAACCGCATGCGCTGGACGGCGCGGACGCGGTCCTGGTCACCCACGAACACTTCGACCACTTCTCGGAGGAGACGCTGCGCCGGGCGGCCGAGGACAACCCGGGCCTGCACATCTGGACCAACTCCGCCGTCGCCGGGCGGCTCGACGGCCTCGGCACCCGGGTCACCGCCGTCGGCGAGGGCGAGGCGTTCACCGCGGCCGGCTTCGACGTACGGGTCCACGGCACCTGGCACGCGGTCATCCACCCGGACATCCCGCGCGTCGCCAACATCGGATTCCTGATCGACGGTGGCCTCTTCCATCCCGGGGACGCGCTGACCGTCCCCGACGCCGCCGTCAGCACGCTGCTGCTCCCGGTGCACGCCCCGTGGTCCACCGTCGGCCACCTGATCGACTACGTCCGCGAGGTCGCCCCGCGGGACGCCTACGCCGTGCACGACGGCGCGCTCAACGACATCGGCACCGCGATGGTCGGCGGCTTCCTGGGCGACCAGGGCCCGGGCGTCAAGGCGCGCTACCACCGTCTGACCTCGGGCGAGACGGCCCGCATCGACTGAGGTACCTGGCCCGCGCGAGAACCGGCACCCCGGTCCGGGAGGCGGTCACCCAGCTCGGGGCGGAGGGCTACATCGACATCTCGCCCAACCGCCGCCGGGTCGTGACGACGCTCTCGCCGCACGACGCGCTCGAACTGATCACCGTCATGGAGCTGCTGACCTGCGCCGGGGTGGCCTGGAGCGTGCCGCACGTGACCGACGAGGGCATCGCCGTACTGCGCGACCTGCTGGACCGGCACACGCGCGCCTACGAGGCGGGCGACCTCACCACCGCGGCGCTGACCGGGGCCGCTTTTAGCCGGGAGCTCATCGCGCCCGCCGGCAACCGGGAACTGCTCACCCACATCGACCTGGTCGTCAGCCGCTACCAGCGCATCCTGTTCCTCGTCCCGGACGACGGGACCTGGCGCGTGTGGCGCCAGGGCTACGCCGACGTACTCGCCCACCTCACGGCAGGCGAACGCGAGGCGGCCGTGGCCCGCTACCGCCGCATCCACCCGGCGTTCCGCGCCCAGGTCGCGGGCACCGGTCAGCCACCGCGGGCCCAGCGGAGCCCGTGACACCAGCGCTGCGCGGTGACGGCGGCGGCGGTGGCGGCGGTGGCGGTGGCGGTGGTCAGGCAAGCGGTGCCGAGGACGTATGTCAGCGGTGGCGGGGCCGTGACGAGCAGGCAGTGTGCGGGCCCGCAACACTGCCGCACCCTGCACAGGTGTGCGCGGCTTCGCCGGTGACACGATGCGGCACATGAGCGATGTGGGGGAAGTGACGTACGGCCCTGTCCGGAAGCGTGCCCTGTGGTTCGTCAGCGCACTGGGAGCGGCCGGGGCGGGGCTGGCCGCGGTGCGTGTGGCGTACGGGAGCGGCGTCCTGGACGTGGGGGTGTTCATCGGCCTCGCGGCCGCGGTTGCGGGGCTGGTGTGCCTGTACTCGGTGACCGCGCGGGTGCGCGCAGACGCGTACGGGCTGCACACCCGGACCCTGCTGCGCGCCCGGAGCGTGCCGTGGGGCGACGTCGCCGACCTTCAGGTGTACGTCCAGTACGGGCGCCACGGCCAGGTGTACCGCCGTGTCACCGTGCTGCTGAACGACGGGCGCGGACGGCGCCTTCCCCTGCCGTACAGCACCTCGCCCAAGGACCGGGCGGAGTTCGACGCGCGGCTGGGTGCGCTGCGGGCGCTGCACCGCCGCTTCGGGACCCCGGCCTCGGACCACGTCCCCGTGGTGTCGTACCGCTCCGCCGGGCACAGTGCGCTGCTCCCGCTGGTGATGTGCGCGTTGCTGCTCGCCGGGGCCGGTCTGGCCGCGTGGTTCGTGCCGGCCGCGGAGGCCGAGCAGCGGGAGTGGCGGGCGGCCGTCTCCTGCACCGCGCGGACGCCCGCCGCCGAGCGCGCCGAGTGCCTGACCACGCGGGAGGCCGTGATCGCGCGGACCGACGCCCAGTCCGGGAAGAAGCAGAGCTGGGTGTACTTCGCCGACGCCCGGCCGCAGGAGCGGATCGGGGTCTCCGAGGAGGCGGCCCGGAACTTCGAGGCGGGCGACGAGGTCGAACTGACCGTGTGGCGGCACCGGGTGACGGTGATCACCGGGGACCACTACGTGTGGCGCGAGCACTTCACCAGCGGCGGTGAGGTGGCCGTCGCGGCGGCGGTGTGCGTCCTCGGGGCGGGTTACGCCGGTGCCCTGCTGCTGATGCACCGGCGCGGGCGGCGGCTGCCCGCCGACGAGATCCTGCCCTCGCCCCTGCCGTTCGCGGGCGCGCTGGCCGGTACGGCTCTGTGGCTGCTGCCGCTGTGCTACCTCCACCCCACCACCCTGTTCACCTCCGCGGCGACGGTCACCTGGGCGGCCCTGGGCGCACTGGCCTCGCTCGCCCTGTTCGCGGCGGCCTGGCGTGCCACCCGGGTCCGTACGCCCGACGACACCGCGGCGGCGGAGGAGGACCGGGAGCCCGTCGACGGCGAGGTGTTCGTCCCCGCGCGGTTCCTGGACGCCACCGAGTACAACCCGAACCTCTTCGGTACGCACATCGTCCTCGGGGGCGAGGGGCCCGCGGTGACTCCGCACCACGGTCCGGGCCGGTTCGCGGCGAAGCGGATACCGGTGGAGCGGCTCACCGTCGGGGACGTGCGGCGCGTCCGGGGCAGCGACGGCGACACCGTCCCGCGGAGCTGGCACGTCGCCGAACTGGACGACGCCGGTACCCCGGTCCGTCTCGCGGCCGCCCCCGCCGACCTGACCCGCGTCCTGCGCGAGCTGGGCACGGCGAGGCCACTCGCGAACAGCGGCACCGGCGAGCAGTGAGCGCCGTGGGGGCACCCGGTTTGACGTGCGGTTTTCTGATCGTTTAGCGTCGACGGCGGCTGCCGGTGAGCCGTCGGCCAAGAGACATGCCCAGCCGGTGGAGCGGCCCGGAGCCTGTCGTCGAACGCCCTTCGCCGCCCGAGGGGGATGCGACGGCAGGCCCTCACGCCCCGAGTCCGGACCGAGTCGCCAGGACCGCTCGCGTCCGAGGCGGGGTCGTGTCCCCTCATACGGAGCACGTCAGTCATGCGCAACAACAGCTTGCCCGCCCGCCGGTCCGCGGCGCTGCTCGCGGTGTCGGCCGCCCTCGCCTCCTTCCTCACGGCCTGTTCGGGCGACAGCTCCGACGGCACCCGGGACGCGGGCGGCACGAGCAGCGCGAGCAGTACGGGGAAGGTCACGCTTCCGCCGGTGCACGCCGGTTTCGACTACCAGCTCGGCGGCCCCTCCTCCCCGCCGGACGGCGTGGGGATCGTCACCCGTGATCACACGGCGTCGCCCGCGTCCGGCGTCTACAACATCTGCTACGTCAACGCCTTCCAGGCCCAGCCGGACGCGGAGCAGGACTGGGACTCCGACCTGCTGCTGCACGACGACAGCGGCGACGTCGTGATGGACGAGGACTGGGGCGAGGCGATCCTGGACATCAGCACCGCCGGCAAGCGCGAGCGGATCGCGGAGAAGGTGGACGGCTGGATCGACCAGTGCGCGTCCAAGGGCTTCCAGGCGGTCGACCCGGACAACTACGACAGCTACACACGGGTCCCGGACGGCCTGCTCGGCGCGGACGACGCGAAGGCGTTCCTCACCCTGCTCGCCGACCACGCCCACGAGAAGGGCCTGGCCATCGGCCAGAAGAACACCGTCGACCTGGCCCCCGCCCGCAAGAGGGTGGGCCTGGACTTCGCGGTGGTCGAGGAGTGCGGCGCGTACGACGAGTGCGGTGGCTACGTCGACGCGTTCGGCGACCACGTCATGGTGATCGAGTACACCGAGCGCGGGCTGCGGCGGGCCTGCGACGGCTGGGGCGACGACATCAGCATCGTCCGCCGCGACCTCGACCTCGTACCGGAGGGCGACTCGGGCTATCTTCGCGAGACCTGCGACGACCTGTAGGCCCCGTCGGCGGGCCGGTCATGGCATCGCCTCCGGGTCGGTGAGGTCCTCGGTCCGGCCGCGGTCGGGCGGGGGAGCGCCGAAACGGTCGCTCAACGGAGCGCCGCGACGGCCGTCTTCGCGGCCTCCGCGATCAGGGCGTCGTCCGAGGCGGCGTCCTCGCTTGCTTGGCGCGAGGCGTGCGGGGAAGCGTGGGGGAGGCATGCGGAGAGGCATGTCCGGAGCCTGCCAGTGGACCGTCGATGCGGGCAAAGACGGCTGTGTACGGCGTCACCCGGCCTCGGTCCGTGGCGAGCGTCGCCGACTCCGGAACCGCCGACGCCGACCCGCCCCACCCGTACCGACTCCCGTACCGCCCACACCGTCCCGGCCCCTCCCACACCGTCCCGGCCCCTCCCACACCGACCCGGCCCCGCCCACACCGGCCCGGCCCCGCCCGCGCCGGCTGCGGCCCCTCCCGCCCGCACCGACCCCCGTTTGACCCGCCCCGACCCCGGCCCCATCCGCGCCAACTCCGCCCCACCCGCTCGCACCGACCACCGATCCACCCGTACCGACTCCCGTACCGCCCACGCCGGCCCGGTCCCACCCGCGCCGGCCCGGTCCCACCCGCGCCGGCCCGGTCCCACCCGCGCCGGCTGCGGCCCCTCCCGCCCGCACCGACCCCCACTCCGTCCGCACCGTCGTCGGCCCCCCGGCAGCTTGTGGTTCCCCTCGCAGGCGCCGGGCGCGGTACGAGGCCGCGGGTGTGGTCGAGCACGGCACGGCGGCAGGGCGGCAGGGCGACGCGAGCGCCGTGGTCGCGCCGGTCGAGATCGCGGTCCCTGCGCCGTTCCAGCCGCCCGCCGGAGCGCTCTCGATCGTGGCCCGTGTCGCGCAGACGTCGCACGAACAGGTGCGGGGCGAGTGACGCGGCTGCCGCGGGACACCCGCGTGCGGGGTTGCACCACCTGGTGCCCGTGATGCGACGCGCCCCCGACTCCCCCCGTTCACCGGTGATTTAGCCGATGGCGTCCGCGTCCCGGCCCACGACTCTGGTCGGGCCAGGCACCCGCATCCCCCGTCAGGAGGGCTCCATGGGCACCACCCGTCGCCGTTCTCCGCGCCGGCTCCTCGGCGTACTCGCGGCCACCGCGACCGCGTTCACACTCTTCGCCGCCGCTCCCACGGCAGGCGCCGCCGACACCACCGGCACCGCCACCGCCACCACGCGGTCGGCCGACACCGCCGCGCGCACACTGTCCACCAGCACCCCGGTCGTCTTCGTCCACGGCTACACCGGCAACGCCTCCAACTGGGTCACCGCCATGAGCGTCTTCCGCGCCAGCGGCTGGTCCAGCTCGAACCTGTTCGCCTACGAGTACAACTCCTACGGCAACAACATCACCAACGCGCAGGGCCTCGCCACCTACGTCAACACCGTCAAAGCACGGACCGGCGCGAGCAAGGTGGCCATCGTCAACCACTCGATGGGCGGCCTCGTCAGCCAGTACTACCTGAAGGTGCTGGGCGGGAACACCAGCGTCAGCCACCTCGCCTCGATCGCGGGAGCCAACCACGGCACCACCTACGCCGGCGCCTGTCTGATCTACACGACCTGCCAGCAGATGTACCCGGGCTCCTCGTTCATCTCGCAGATCTCCGCCGGTGACGAGACGCCGGGCGACACCAAGTACGCCACCTGGTACTCGGCGTGCGACGGCATCATCATCCCGTACACCAGCACGCGACTGGACGGCGCGACCAACAACAACGTGGTCTGCCAGACCCACATCGGCTACCTGACCGACACCGTCGTGCTCGGCCAGATCGCCCGCTTCGTCGCCTCCTGAGCGACCTGGCACACCGGCACAGCAGGACGTTCGGGACCACGCACGACGGGCGCCCCGCCCCGGCAGCCGCATGGTGCTGCCG
>NZ_JBHWHV010000051.1:0-73012 GCF_042732375.1 Streptomyces sp. NPDC059785 | reverse complement strand
CCACACGGGGACCGGCGCCGGCGCCGCACCATCCGCCGCCGTAGGTCCCCGGCGTTGAGCGGCTGGATCGCGATCCAGCCGCTCAACGCCTAGTCCTGCCGGTCCGGTTCGTCCGGTTCCGCCATCCTGCGGTGGGCGACCGCCTTCAGCCGGTCGGGCAGCACCTTGCCCGCGATGCCCTGCGCCCTGGTCTTCGCGGAACCGGTGACGACTTTGCTCCTGCCACGCATCACGGCGTCGTACGCCTGCGCCGCGACCTGCGCGGGATCGTCCTTCTCCATGCGTCCGATCGGGGTGTCGTCCGCCATCCCGGCCCGGCGGAAGAAGTCCGTCCCGGTCGGCCCCGGCATGAACGACGTGACCGACACACCGGTGTCCTTCAGCTCCTCCCGCAGTGCCTGGGCGAAGGACTGGATGAACGACTTGGTCGCGTTGTAGACCGGCTGGAAGGCGCCCGGCAGGGTCGAGGCGATCGACGACGTGAACAGCAGCCGGCCCTCGCCGATGGCGACCATGTCGCGCACCAGGGGCTTGGCCAGCCGCACGGTCGAGGTGACGTTCAGGTCGATGACGGACTGGTCGTCCTCGAGGTCGGTGTCGACGAACGCGCCGCCGAGGCCGACACCGGCGTTGAGCGCCGCCACGTCCACCATGCGGTCCGACACCGAGTGGTAGACCCGGTCGGCGCCCGCCGGGTCCCTGAGGTCGGCGCGCACGGTCTCGACCCGGGCCCCGAGACCGCCGAGTTCACCGGCGGCGGTGGCGAGCCGGTCGTCCTCGGCGTTGATCACGAGGTCGAAGCCGTGCCGCGCGAACTGGCGCGCCAGTTCCAGGCCGATGCCGCTGGAGGCCCCGGTCACCAGGGCCAGAGGTTTGCTGTCGCTCATGGTGAAGGGGTACCCCGCGTGCCGGTTCGAACCGTGCCGCGCACCACCGCCGGGCAGAAGTGTTTGACATACTGCACCTCTCTGCTGATCTCCAGTACGGCGCGGGACACCGACCGTGCCCTGGGACTCCGGCCCTGCCCCCGCCGGACGCGGGGGCGCAACGATGGCGAGGGACCGAGAGGCTCCGGGACGGTCCCGTCGGAGGTGATCAGTAGTGGAATCCGCCCGGCCGGATCATCCCGGTCCGTCCGGTGAGGGCGCCGGCGAGGGCAGCGCGGACGGCGGCGCACGGGCGGCGAGGCGGCTGGCGGAGTTACTCCGTGCCGGCGCGTCCGGCCACGAGGAGGCGCCCGCGCGGCTGTGCCGGGCCTGCGTCGAGATGCTCGGCATGGGCGGCGCGTCCATCTCGCTCAGCGGCGGCGGCACCACCCGCACCGTGTGGTGGTCGAGCGACCCGGTGGCGGGCCGGCTCGCGGAGGCCCAGTACACCCTGGGCGACGGGCCCTGCCAGAGCGCGCTCGCGGAGCTCGCGCCCGTACAGGCCGCGGACCTCGCCCGGAGTCAGGACGCGCTGCGCTGGCCCCTTTTCGCCCAGCAGGCGGTGGAACTCAACGTCCGCGCCGTCTTCTCCCTCCCCCTGGGCAGCGACACGGTCGCCATCGGCACCCTCGACCTGTACCGCGAGGCCCCGGGCCCGCTGTCCGCGGCGGACACCGCGTTCGCCGTGTCCGCCGCGGACGCCATCACCACCTCCCTGCTGGTTCTGCAGACCGACGCGGCACAATCGGGTGCTCCGCCGTCCTGGTGGCTGAGCGCGGCCGAAACCGATCACGAGGAGGTGCACCAGGCCACCGGAATGATCATGATCTATCTGGGTCTGGACGCCCCCACCGCCCTGGCGCGGCTCAGGGCACACGCCTTCGCACACGGCCAGAGTGTCAGCGAGGCCGCCCTCGACGTCATCGCCGGGAAAATCGATTTCCATGACTAGGCCCCCCGGAACGCCGGGGACACCATGGGAACGGCAGGACCGAAGGCAGGAGCACGGTGAGACCGGTATGAGCCGCGAACAGCGAATCGTCGAGGCGTTCCGCAGCCTCACGGACAGCGTCGCCAGTGACGTGGACCCGCTCGTCCTGCTGCGCCGTCTCGTCGCCCACTCCACCGCCCTGACCGGGGCGGACGCCGCCGGTGTCATGCTGACCACGGTCCACGGCGGGCTGCGCACGATGGCGCTGTCCGACGACCGTGCCCCCGTCGTGGCGGTCTTCCGGAGCCAGAGGCGGACGGGGCCCTGCCCGGACTGCCGCCGCTCGGGACGGCCCGTGGACGTCACCGACCCGGCGGCGGCCGCACAGCGGTGGCCCGGCTTCGCCCCGCTCGCGGCAACGGCCGGTTTCGCCGCCGCGCACGCGCTTCCGATACGCGGCCACGGCCAGACCATCGGCGTCCTGCACGTCCTCATGCGGGAGGCCGGACCCCTGCCGACCGCCGAACTGCACCTGCTCCAGGCGCTCGCGGACCTCAGCGGCACGGCGGTGCTCCAGTGGCGGGCCGAACCGCTGCGCCTGGTCGACATCCTGGCCCGGGTGCAGTCCGCGGTCTCCGCGAAGGCCACCGTGGACGTCGCCGTCGGGATGATCGCCGCCGCGGGCACGCTCCCGCTGCCGCAGGCGGCGCGGGCGCTGCACGTCTACGCCGACCGGCACGGCGAACGCCCGACGGACACCGCGGCCGCCCTCGTACGCCGCGACCTGCGTCCCCAGAAGGTCCTACAGGGGTTCCAGGAGGTTCCGAGGGCCGGTTCGTGAGGCGGTGCGGGGTCACCCCGCCTCGGACGGTACGGCGACGCGGTCGGCCGTGCTCGTGCGCAACTGCTGCCGGATGTCACTGGCCAGATGCCCCGTACGCGCGTACTCCACGATGAGTTCGGCGACGTGTCTCGTCTTGATGTCGGTGTGCCGGGCGATCTCCCGTACGACGTCCAGGGCGTCCCCGGCGCACAGGCCGGTGAGGGCGACGACGACCCCGACGGCCTGTTCCAGCACGGCCTGCGCGGACACCGCCCCGCGCAACCGGGCGAGTTGGTCGTCCCGGGCACTCCGCGGGGCTCTGCGGCCGTCGGTCCGGCCGGCACCGGTGCCGTCGCCCGCGCCGGTGCCAATGCCCGCTCCGGTGCCGGGCCCGGTGGCCGCTCCGGTGCCGGGCCCGGTGGCCGCTCCGGTGCCGGGTCCGGTGGCCGCTCCGGTGCCGGGTCCGGTGGCCGCTCCGGTGCCGGGTCCGGTGGCCGCTCCGGTGCCGGGTCCGGTGGCCGCTCCGGTACGGGCCCCGGTGGCCGCTCCCGCGCTCGCCTTCGCCGTGGGCCCGTCGTCGTCCGTGTCGTCCGTGACCGCGCGCACCGCCTCCTCCGCGGTGGCGAAGACCGGTACGGCGTCCCGTCCCGCGGCGATCCGCAGCAGCGGCTCGACGTCCGCGCCGGCCCCGGCGAACAGCAGCCGCCCGCCCGTGCGGCGCAGCGCGTGGGCGCAGACCAGCAGCTCCCCCACACCCGCCGGCGAGACGGCGTCGACGTGCGAGAGGTCGACGACGACCACGGCGTCCCGCTCGGCCCCGGCCCGCCGGACGGCGTCGAACAGCGGATGACCGGTGCGGTCGATGCCGCCGACGGGGCGCATCAGCCACGCCGGCCGGCCGCTCCCCGCGGTGACGGTGAGATTTTCGACCAGTACCCGTGGCGCAGTTCCCGCGTGCTCCATCGCAAACGCCTCCTCGGCTGAGAAACCTTCTGCCGTGGCCCGTCCAGGCGCGAGTCCGCCCCCTCACCTCGCGGTGACGGGGCGGACTCGCGGTACGCCTGGCGTCGGGTCGTGCCGTTCCGGGACGCGGCCGGGCGCGGCGGGGCGGCGCAGGGTCCGACGTGCGGCGGGTCCGCTTCCGGAAGCGTGCGGTCCGGGCCCCGGCACGACAGCCTCCCTGCCGGGATCGGGGCCGGGAAGACCCATCCTGCGTACGAACCGTCGCCTCAACTGAGCGAACCGGTCTGTTTGCAGGCGTCTCCTGACCGCTTTGTGTTCTTGCCCGAATTTCCGGGCGCCAATACATCACGTTCGGCCACGTCTGCGAGGTATCGGTCACACGGCCCGCTTCGCTCCGGCCGCACGCCCGCTCCGCTCCGGCGGCGCGCCCGCAGCGCTTCGGGGGCGCGCCAGATGCGGCGGCCGGTGTCAGGCCACCGCCGTGGCCGCGACCTCGTGCAGCTCGCGCAGCGCGGCGGCGACCGCGGGCCGGGCGTGACCGCCGGCGCGGGTGCAGGTCAGCAGCTTGCGGTGCGGGTCGCCCGCGCAGCGGACCCGGGTGATGGGCAGGTGCGGGGTGAGGTGGGCCAGCCGGGGCACCAGGGCGACACCGAGTCCGTGCGCGACGAGATGGGCGGTGACGTTCCAGTCCAGCGCGTGGTGCACCACGTCGGGGGTGAAACCGGCCGCACCGCACGCGGAGAGCACATGCGGACGGCAGGAACTTTCCGGCACCGGCGCTATCCACTCCTCCCGCGCCGCGTCCGCGAGGTCGACGACCGCCCGCCCCGCCAGCCGGTGGGTGTCCGGCACGACCAGGTCGAACGGGTCGTCCAGCAGCGGCTGTTGGTCGAAGCGCGCGTCGCCCAGGGGCGGGTTCAGCGGCGTCGACTCCACCACCGCGAGATCGATCTCCCCCTCGAAGAGCAGGTCGAAGCCGGCCGGCACCTCCGCCTCCTGGATCCGCACGGCCAGCCGTGGATGACGCTCGCGCAGCCGGGCCGCCACGGGGGCGAGCAGCACCGAGACGGCCACCGGGAAACCGCTGGTGCGCAGCAGGCCCGACACCTCGCCGTGGTCGGCGCGCAGTTCGCGCTCGGCCTCCTCCCAGCGGGCCTGGATGGCGTCCGCGTGCGCCAGCAGACCGAGCGCCGCCGGGGTGAGCCGCACCCCGCGCCCCTGCGGCTGGAGCAGTACGACGCCGAGTTCGCGGGCGAGTTGGCGGATCTGCTGCGACGCGGCGGACGGTGTGACGTGCAGGGCGCGTGCGGCGGCCGTGACGGTGCCGTAGTGGTCGACCGCCCGCAGGACGTGGAGTCGGCGCAGGTCAATCATGAAGGCAACGCTTCAAGGTGCCGTCCGGAAAGTCAACCTGGACGTATAGAAAGACGCGGGTACACGCTGGAGAAGCCGGCGGAGGGGGCCCGTCCGCCGACGGTTCCGTTTCCCGTGACTACTTGAGGAGTTGACATGACCGGCACCGCCGACAGTCCGGCCGTCCGGGCCTGCCCGTACTGCGGATGGCCGGACGACGCCGAGCCGCTCCAGGTGCTCTCCCGGCACACCACCGCGAGCGGTCACACCGTGTGGACCCGCTGCGGCTGCGGCTCCCTGCAGATACGCGTCGTCGACGGGGCGGGCCTCCGCATGGTCTCCCGCAGCAGGCCGTCCGGGACCGGGACACCGGCACGGACGTGCGGCGAGACCGTCCGGTGAGCCGGGCGCGGGCAGGGGCGGCAACTCCGCCGCCACCTCCCCGGACTCACCCAGCGGTTCGCGCCGGGCGGCGGCCTCCGCCTCCCCGTCCGCGGTCACCGCTTTGGCGGCCGGGATGTCCGCGTGCCCAGAAGAACAGCACCACCGAGCAGACCGCCGCGAAGGCGCACCACGTCGAGACGAACTCGAACCGCCACAGCGCCCAGCACACCGGCGCGCCGGCGGCGGTCAGGACGCCCAGCATCCGCAGTCCCCGGTCGCCGGAGAGCAGCAGGGCTCCGACGGTGGCCAGGAGGTAGCCCGCGACGAGGACCTGCGGGTACGGCAGGTCGGTGACGTAGCCGAGGGTGTGCCCCCTGACCTCGGCGCGCATCGGCCGGGTGGCCAGGGCGTAACCGAGCGCCGCGGCCGTGGCGACGCCCGCCGCCAGCGGCAGCGCCAGCCGGCGCCGGGCGTCGCGGGGCGCCGCGCGCAGCACTCCGACGGGCACCCACAGGGCCAGCAGCGGAAGGGCGATGACGGTCCAGGCGACGGTGGCGGGCCCCGTTCCGCCGCCGTGGTGCCAGACCGCCGCCTCGACGAGCTGATGGGCGCCGAGCAGCAGGGGCAGCGCGGCCATCGGCAGCCGGCGTACCTCGCGGCACCGCGCCACGCAGGCGACGCCCACGGCCGCGATACCGGCCCCGGCCACGAGATCGGCCTCCGCACTCCAGCACATCACGCCACCCCTGGTCCGTCCGGTCCGTCCGGTCCGTCGTCGTCACCGTGCCCGCCTGCGCGGAGTTCATAGCCTCCGGGCCTCCGGTCAGGCGGCCCGTTCGCGGACGACCTCACCGGCCGGTTTGTCGTCCCGCAGCCCGAGATAGCGCGGGTGCCGCAGCATTCCGTCGCGGGTCCACTCGGTGAACGCGATCTGCGCCACCAGTTCGGGGCTCGCCCAGCGGGCCCGGGCCTCGCGGACCCGGTCGTCGAACGGCGGGGCCAGGACGCCCAGTTCGTCGAGGCGGGAGCGCAGGGCGAGCAGGGTGCGGTGGTCGAAGCCCGTCCCGACCTTGCCCGCGTACCGCAGCCGGCCGCCCTCGTGGTAGCCGAGCAGCAGGGCGCCGAGGCCGACCCGGCTGCCGGCCGGTTCGGTGAACCCGCCGACGACGAACTCCTGCTCCTGAGCGCACTTGAGCTTGAGCCAGTCCGCGGAGCGGCGCGGCGTGTAGCGGCTGTCGGCGCGTTTGGCGATCAGCCCCTCCCAGCCGTGTGCGCAGGCCTCGGCCAGCAGTTCGGCGCCGCCCGCGTTGCGGTGGGTCGTCAGCCGCAGCGGCGACCGGTAGGCGAGGGCACGGCGCAGCAGCGATTTGCGGGTGCGCAGCGGCAGCCGTGTCGTGTCAGCGCCGTCCAGCCGCAGCAGGTCGAAGACGTAGTACGTGACGGCCACGCCGCTGGCCTCGATGTCGCGGCGCCGGGTCAGGCCCATGCGCTGCTGGAGCCGGGAGAAGTCGGTGCGGCCCCGGGCGAAGGCGACGACCTCGCCGTCCACCGTGAAGTCGGGCGAGTGCTGCGCGGCCAGCGCCTCGGCGATCTCGGGGTAGGTGTCGTTCACGCGGCGGCCGGAGCGGGAGAGCAGGGAGACCCGGTCGCCCTCGCGGACCGCGAGCAGGCGGATGCCGTCCAGTTTCCGTTCGAAGATCCACCGGTCGCGGTCCGGGAAGTCCCGGCGGTCGCTCAGGGTGGCGAGCATCGGGCGGGACGCCAGCTCCGTGCCGGGCGGGGCGTCCCGCAGCAGTCCGCGCTCGTCCTCGGACAGGGTGTCCAGGAGGTCCGTCGTCACCCGGTGCTCCTCTCGGCCCCGGCGGCGACCTGGTGCAGGGTGTGCCCGCTGAGCGCCGAGCGGGCCCTGCGGGGATCGGGCGTCCCGCGGTCCCCGTTGCGGGCCCGGCCCTCGTCCTTCTTGACCAGCAGCCAGGACTCGCCCTTGCCGTCCGCCCCGCCCTGCCGGAAGCGGGTCAGCGCGAAGGTGCCGTGCAGCTTGTCGCCGTCGAGCCGGAAGGTGACGTGCCCGTCCTCGAGGGCCCGGTCGAACGGGACGGGCCGCTTGTGCCGGTCGTGGCTGAGCGGTTCGTAGGTGCCGTGGTCCCAGACGATGACCGTGCCCGCCCCGTACTGGCCCTCGGTGATCACGCCCTCGAAGTCCTCGTACTCCAGCGGGTGGTCCTCGGTGGGCACGGCGAGCCGTTTGTCCCCGGGGTCGAGGGACGGGCCCTTGGGGACCGACCAGGACTTCAGTACGTCGCCGACCTGGAGCCGGAAGTCGAAGTGCATCGTGGAGGCGTCGTGGATCTGCACGACGAAGCGGGGCGCCTGCCCGCCGCCCTTTCCGTCGCCCCTTGACTTCGCGTCCCCGGACGCCTCGCGGTCGCCGCCCCTGGGCTCCCCGGTCCGGCCGAAGTCGCGCTTGCCGTGATAGGTCCGCAGCGCGTGGCTCTCACCCACCGTGGCTCCTTCCCTCGCCGTCACGGGCCCCGGGTACCCCGCGGGCGCCGCCGCTCACGCCGCCCACGCCGGTCCCACCAGATGGCCGAGCGCCCGGGACAGGAGCGAAAGGGCGGTATGGCCGTGAGCGCCGTGGGTATCCGGACGTGCAGTCCGGGGCCGCCGCGCCCCGATCTAGACAAGGGGGAGGACGTATGGAGTCACCGGAGTCCGGGAAGGGCACGGCGTCCGGCGACCGCGACTGGCGGGACCGCTGGTGGGTGTTCGGACTGCTCGCGCTGGTGGTGTGGGTGGGCGTCCGGCTGCTCCTCAGCGGCCTGCACGCGTGGCCGTCGGCACTGGTCGGCGGAGTGATCTACGTCGGGTGGCTCACCTGGTGGATGCGCCGGCGCCGGAAGCGGGACGCCCGGGCGGTGGGCACGGATGCCGACAACGTGCCCGGGATGGACCGGCGGATCCTCAAGGGCGGGGACGTGCCCGACGACCCGGCGGAGCGCGAGGCCATGGCCCGGCTGGTGGACCGCCGCCAGGAACGCCTGGTGCGCAACCGCCGGTGGGCGTTCCCGCTGCTCGCGGTCATCTTCTTCGGCACGTCGGGCCTCTGGTTCGCGGCCGGTTCGGCGACTTCGGGCGGCGTGATGCTCGCGGCCGCCGTCGTCTTCATGAGCTGGATGGTCTGGCAGCACCGCCGGACGCTGCGGCGGCTGGAGGACATGCGGCGGCGGCTGGCGGAACAGCCTCCGGTCAGGGCGTAGCAGGTGCAGGGGATGCCCGCCGCGAAAAACGCGGCGGGCATCCGTACCGCTTACCGCGTACGGTGAGGCCGTCAGCGTCGGGGTCCACCGGCGCACCGCTTCGGCCACCTCGGGCGTCAGATGCTGAAGCAGGGTGTCGTCCGGGGCGCCCGCCGGACCGATCAGCACGCCCGTCCGTCCGGTGAGGGACGGGTCGGTGGCGGCGAACAGGGGCGCCCGGGCGGCGTCGGCCACCGGTGCGGAGACGCCCTGCTTGATCTGCTCCCAGTGCGGGCGCAATTGCGGCGGCAGGATGTCGGCGGTCATCTCGCCCGCGTTGTCCGTGGCCGCGGCCCCCGGGTCCGCGGCGAAGACGGCCACGCCCCGGTCCTTCAGCCGCTCGGCGAGGTCCATGGTGTGCGCGAGGTGGGCGAGCTTGGCCCGCCCGGTCGCGGCCAGGCCGTAATGCGGACCGGGCGGCTCGGCCTCCTCGAAGACCGGGACGGCCGCGGCGATGGCGGCGGAGGTGACGTTCACGATCCGGCTGGGTGCCGCGGCCGCCAGCGCCTCGATCAGCGTCTCGGTCAGCACCAGGGGCGAGAGATGGTTCAGCGCGATGCTGCCCTCGATGCCGTCGGCGCTCTCCCAGCGCCGGGTCCACATGCCGCCGACGTTGTTCACCAGCAGGTGCAGGGCGCCCTCGGCGGCCAGTTTCCCGCCGAGGTCCCGGGTCTCGGCGAGGGACGAGAGGTCGGCGGCGAGGAAGCGCCCCGCGGGCCGCCCGGCGGCGGCGTCGATACGGGCCACGGCGGCGTCCCCGCGCCGGGCGTCCCGCCCGACGACCGTGACGTCCCAGCCCCGGGCGGCGAGCCCGACGGCGGTCTCCAGGCCGATGCCTCCGGTGCCGGCGGTCACCACGGCGGTACGGACATGCTCAGTCATGCTCTTCTTCCGTTCGGGTCCGGTGGGTGTGGTGACGGAGGCGCCGTCCGCCGTCACCAAGGAGACATCCGCGGGCGGCACGGGCGGAAGGTCCGATCCGGCACGCCACCATGCCGTACGGGCATGAGCCCAGGTCAGAGCCGAGGTGAGCGCCGCTGTGAGAGCCTGTGCGCATGGGTGGCATGGAGATCCGTCAGTTGCGCTACTTCCTCGCGGTCGCCGAGGAGCGCAACTTCACCCGGGCCGCCGAACGCCTGTCGATGACCCAGCCCGCGCTGTCCCGCGCCATCCGCGAACTGGAGAAGGACGTCGGCTCCCCGCTGTTCCTGCGGACCCACCGCGACGTCGCCCTGACCCCCGTCGGCGAGGTCATGTTCGAGGAGGCCAAGGCGCTGGTCACACAGGTCGGGCACGCGACGTCCCGGGTACGCCGGGCGGCCGAGGAACTCGCCCTGCTGACGGCGACCGGCCCCGGCTGCGACGCCGCCCTCCTGGACGACCTGGTCCGCGCCTACAACGCGACCGGTCCCGCGCGGCCCGCCAGGGCGGCCGTCGGCACCGCGGACGACCAGCTCGACCGGCTGCGGTCGGGGACGGCCGACGTCGCCCTGTGGCGCGCGCCGGTCACCGGCGGGGTGCTGGACGGCGTACCGCTGCGGCGCGAGCGGCTGGTCGTGATGGTCGCTGACCGGCATCCGCTGGCCGGCGAGGAGAGCGTCACGGTCGCCGACCTCGCGGACGAGCCCGTGGTGCGGTGGACGGGTGCCAACCCGCAGGCCATGAGCCCGCATCTGTGGCCTTCGGGGCCGCCGGGCCGGCCGGGCCCCGAGGTGAGCGACGGTCTTCAGATGCTGGCCGTGGTCCGGCTCGGGCAGGCCGTGTCGATCGGCGCGGTCCCGGGCTTCGACACACCGGCGCCGGAGGGCATCGCCCGGGTTCCCCTCGCGGACGGCCCGACGGCCGAACTCCGCCTGGTCTGGCTCAGGGAGCGGGCCACCCCGGCCGTCCGGCGGTTCGCCCGGCACAGCGCGGCGTTCCTCGCGGACCGCCCCGGCCCGGTCACCGGCTGACGGTCCGTCGGCACCCGGCCCGGTCCCCTACGGGTGGTGACGTACGAGGCTCGGGTGCCGCAGGTCGCCGGTTGCGCGGAACTCGCGGAGGGTTCGCGGAAACCTCGCGGAGTTCTCCTGCATAGAACCCGGATCGGGGGGCACCTGAGCGAGTGCCGCTGACACGCTCCCCCCGGTCGCGTCGGCGGCGATGCTCCCGTGTGAGTCGGCGGGGTTGGGTCACCCCGACGTCGGCGCGGTCGAGCGGAGGGGCGGCCCGTGTCAGGGAAGACGGGCGGATGCCGGCCGCCCCTCCCCATCCCGCCCCCGCCGGCGGGGACACGCGGAACGAGGCGGACACCGAACGGACAACAGGAGACGCAGCATGCCCGAGACAGTCGTCGAGGCCGAGCCCGCCGCCCCCGGGGCGGCGGAGTCACAGCGGCGCAAGCAGCGGTTGCGAAGACGTCTGGAGCGGCTGATCGGGGTGGCGGCGACCGAGGGCAACGAGCTGGTGCCGCTGCGGAACGGGGACGAGATCTTCCCGGCCATGCTCGACGCGGTCCGCGCCGCCGAGCACACCGTCGACATGATGACCTTCGTGTACTGGCGCGGCCGGATAGCGCGTGACTTCGCCGCCGCGCTGGCCGACCGCGCCCGCGCGGGCCTGCGCGTCCGGCTGCTGCTCGACGGTTTCGGCGCGAAGGAGATCGAGGGGGATCTCCTCGACACCATGCACGCGGCGGGGGTGCAGGTCGCCTGGTTCCGCAAGCCGCTGTGGCTCTCCCCGTTCAAACAGAACCACCGCTGTCACCGCAAGGCGCTGATCGTCGACGAGCACACCGCCTTCACCGGGGGCGTCGGCATCGCCGAGGAGTGGTGCGGCGACGCCCGCAACCCGGCCGAGTGGCGCGACACCCACGTACGGGTCCGCGGTCCCGCCGTCGACGGCATCGCGGCCGCCTTCGCACAGAACTGGGCCGAGTGCCACACCGAACTCTTCGACGACCGGGACCGGTTCAC
Organism: Streptomyces sp. NPDC059785; assembly: GCF_042732375.1. Classification (NCBI taxonomy): domain Bacteria; kingdom Bacillati; phylum Actinomycetota; class Actinomycetes; order Kitasatosporales; family Streptomycetaceae; genus Streptomyces; species Streptomyces sp. NPDC059785. The sequence goes on along the minus strand of NZ_JBHWHV010000051.1, from coordinate 61,382 downwards.
CCAGCACGAGCAGCCCGGCGGCGCCACCGTGCAGGTGGTGCGGGGCTCGGCCAGTTTCGGCTGGCAGGACATGCAGACCCTGGTCCGGGTGGTGCTGGAGTCCGCCGAGGAGCGGCTGCGGCTGTCCACCGCCTACTTCGCGCCCGACACGTACTTCGTGGACCTGCTGAGCGCGACCGCCCGGCGCGGCGTGCGGGTGGAGATCCTGCTGCCCGGGCCGCACACCGACCAGCGGGCGTGCCTGCTCGCGGGGCGGCACCACTACGCCACCCTGCTGGCAGCCGGGGTGGACATCCGCGAGTACCAGCCGACGATGCTGCACACCAAGATCATGACGGTGGACGGGGTCGCCTCGCTGATCGGCTCCAGCAACTTCAACCGCCGCTCCATGGAGCACGACGAGGAGGTCATGCTCGCGGTGCTGGACGAGGACTTCACCGCCGGACTCGACCACGACTTCGAGCAGGACCGGAAGAACGCCGAGCCCATCGACCCCGGACGCTGGAAGCGCCGCCCGCTCGCCGAGCGGCTGCGGGAAGGAGCGGTGGCACCGGTACGGCGGTTCCTGTAGGGCGTGTTGCGAAAGTTCCGTCGTTCGCCCGACGGGCGGGCCGCGCGTCGTCAGGTGCGTGCCCGGCGTGCCGGGCGCAAGCCCTCGTACTGGACGTACTCGGGCTTTCGCCCGGTGCGGCGAGAGTGCGTGCATGGCGTCGCACGGCAGGTGCTGGCCGGGCCGCAGCCCTAGGCCGCCGACGGGCGTCTGGTCCTGGCTGTCGACGTCACCCACTGGCTCCGGCCTGACGCTCCGACCTGCCCGGACCGGCTGTTCTGCCATGTCTACGGCCGCAGCGGACGCTCCTCGGACCAGTTCGTGCCCGGCTGGCCCTACTCGTTCGTCGCCGCGCTGGAGGCGGGCCGCACCTCGTGGTGCCAGCTGCTGGACGCGGTCCGGCTCGGACCGGCCGGCGATGTCGCCGAAACCACCGCCGGCCAGGTCCGCCGGGTGGTCGCCGACCTGATCGACATGGGCCGCTGGAGAGCAGGAGACCGGGACATCCTGGTCGTCCTCGACGCCGGCTACGACGCTCCGCGCATGGCTCATGTCCTGGCCGGACTGCCGGTGGAAGTCCTCGGCCGGATGCGAACGGACCGCGTGATGCGCAAGCCGGTCCCCGTTCCGTGGATCTCACCGCCACAAGGCGGCCGGCCCCCGAAGCACGGCAAGGAGTTCCGGTTCGCCAAGCCCGACACCTGGGGCGACCCGGATGCCGCGACAATGCAGGCCACCGACCGCTACGGCACCGCCCACGCCAGGGCCTGGGACCGCATCCACCCCAGGCTGACCACCCGCTCGGCCTGGATCGACCACAGCGGAGAACTCCCCGTCATCGAGGGCACGTTGATCCGCCTGGAAGTCGACCGCCTGCCCGGCGGTCATGACCCGCTCCCCATCTGGCTGTGGTCCTCGGCCACCGGCCTGCCGGGCGAGGACGTCGACCTGCGCTGGCAGGCGTTCCTGCGCAGATTCGATCTTGAGCACACCTTCAGAATGATCAAACAGACGCTGGGCTGGACCCGCCCGAAGCTCCGCACCCCCGAGGCGGCGGACCGGTGGACATGGCTGATCATCTCCGCTCACACCCAGCTCCGGCTCGTCCGCAAGGTCGTCGCCGACCTCCGCCACCCCTGGGAGAAGCCCGCCGAGCCCGGCCGACTCACCCCTGCCCGCGTCCGCCGCGGGTTCAGGAACATCCGCCCGGACCTGCCCTGCCCGACCCGTGCACCCAAATCCAACCGGCCAGGCCCCGGACGCCGACCCGGCACCAAAAACTGGCGCCAAGCACCACACTACGACGTGGGAAAAACCGTCAAACGTCCCGACAGCATCACCAAACGCGATCACCTCACACCATAAAGATCAAGCTCAGTCCGCGGCGGGGCCCGCTTCCCTCCTGAGGAAGTTGCTCACCTGACACGCGAGGCCGTCCTCCGGGGCGCCGGAGCGGACGCCGGTGCCGACGGGGGCCTCGGGCAGGTCGACGCCGCCGGACCACAGACAGCGCTCCGCCCACTCCTCGTCGACCTTGAGCTGCACCTGGATGTCCACCTGGGCCAGGTCGCCCTCCGCGCCGGCGGCGTACGCGACGGCCGTGACGCGGCGCAGCGGGTAGACGTCGAAGCCCTCCACGAAGCGGGAGTTGCGCCAGTCCATGAAGGCGCTCTCGCCGTCCGGGCCCAGCCTGATGTCGATCTGGCCGTCCTCGAGGTGGATGCCGTAGCGGGCGCTCGTGCGGTTCTCGACGGTCACGCGGAGCCGGAAGTACGTGAGTCCCTCGGCGGCGTCGTCCCGGCCGCGCGGGGGTTCCGACCTCTTCAAGCCGTGGACCCGGACACGCAGGCCGGGGTGCTCCTCGCACTCCTGCCAGTCCCCGATCACCTTCGGCTCGTACACGCTCCACCTCTCGACTTGGAGGCCTGCTTCTTATCCGTGCGCTCAACTGGGTGTCAAATGTGCGGAACGCACCGTGGGCAGGGAATTCTCCGCTCTTGATCGGCGATCAAGCCGTGCGCAGGAGGTATCCGGCGCGGGGCGCGCGGGCGGCTCACGGGCGCGTGCTGTACATCACGCCCGCCGGTGTCCGGAACGCGGCCGCTCAGCCGGTGCGGCGCAGGGTGCGCAGCTGCTCCTCGAGCGGGCACAGGCCCACGTCCCGGCGGCGCTCGTCGAGGGTGCCGGGCCGGCGGACCGCGTAGGGCCGCAGGGTCACCGGGTTGACCCGGGTCCCGTAGTACTGCGGTTCTCCGAGCTCCACGGCGCAGTGGTCGGCTATGTAGGCGTGCTGGGCGGCGGAACAGCGCCCGTCGGCCGCCGCCTGCGCTATCAGGTCACGGCACAGCAGCTGGAAGTCGAGGTCCCGGGTGTGCAGCAGGATCATCAGGGCGGCGGTCGAGGCGGCGGGTCCGACCTGGTCGGCGGTCGGCCACCCGTACCGGCGGACCACCGCCGTCAGGGCGTCCGCGTTGTCGCTGCGGCACTCGTTTATGGCTCGGCGGCGGCCCGGTGCGGGGTTCGCCTGCGCCTCCCGCATCAGCCGGGTCTCCTTCTCGGCGCGGCGCAGCAGCTCCCCGGCCAGCACGACGGTGAGCGCCGCGGGCATGGGCCGGGGCGCCGGGGCACCGGCGGCGCGCACGGAGGCGTCCGGGGTTTCGGCGTCCGTGTCCGTGCCAGGGTCCGCGTCCGGCGCGTCGTCTCCGGCACGGGCGGGGGCGTCCCCGCGACGGGCCTCGCCCTCCCCCTCGGGCCGGCCTGCCCCGTGCCGGCGGCCCTGCCCGTGCGAAGGCCGCCTGCCGCCGGCCGTGTCCCCCGCCGTGCCCCCGGCTGTCTCGCCGGGCGGGCGGGACGCCGCGGCGGCGCCGGTGCCGTCCGTCAGGTCGTCCGGTGTGCTCCGCGCGGTCCTCATCCCGCCCCCAGCAGCCCGAGCGTGAACCAGACCCGCTTGCCGGGCTCGCCGGGTTCTGGCGGTACGACGCCCCAGTCGTCGGCCAGCGCGTCGACGATGGCGAGCCCCCGGCCGCACTCCGCGGCCTCGTCGGCGTCCCGGGTCCTGGGCATCTCGCACGAGCCGTCGGTCACGGTCACCCGCAGTTCGCACGCGGTGGACTCGACGGTGACCGTGATCGTGTCGCCGGGATCGGCGCTGCCGTACTTGACCGCGTTCGAGAAGATCTCGTCCGTCGCGAGGACGGCGTTGTCGAGGAGTTCGCAGGGCAGCCGCAGCCCGGCGAGACAGCCGGCGACCATGCGCCGTACCCCGGCGGCCTGGGACGGGTGGGCGGGCACCGCGCTGCGGACTCTTCGGGGTTCGCTCCCGTGGATGACGGCGAGCTCTCCGGTGCGCTCCCGGTCCCCGGGCGCGTGGCCGTCCGGCGCGTGGGCGCCGGGGGGTGGTGCGGGCGACGGCCGGCGGGGGTGCGCCCGGGGTACCGTCATCGGTCCTCCTTCGGGTGCAGCCGAGTGGGGGGCGGTCGGGGTGGCTGCCCGAGCAGCCAACAAGGAGAACGGCACGGAAACCAGGGGTTGCGGGGGTTGGCCGGTTGCGGGCCCGTAGTGGTATGGCATGTATGTTCGACCAGGTGAGGGACGTGAGCGGAAGCGGGCGGGTGGAGCGCCGGGGCCGCGGCACCGGCTGGCTCGGCGTGCGCGGCAAGCGGGTCCTGGTCACCGGCGGCACGCGCGGGCTCGGCGAACAGATCGTGCGGCTGCTGTCCGCCGAGGGCGCCCGGGTGGCCACCTGCTCCCGTTCGGCGGACGGACTGCGGGCACTGGCGGCGTCCCTGGACGCGCCGCTCTTCACCCGGGCCCTGGACGTGACCGAGCCGGAGCAGCTGGAGCGCTTCGTCGCGGCCTCGGCCGCGCGGTTCGACGGCCTCGACGGGGTGGTGGCCAGCGCGGGCGGGTCCCGCGGCGGCCGGTTCGAGGCGGCGGGGGCCGGGGACTGGTCCGCGACCTGGGAGGCGAACGTCGGGCACGCCGCGCGCCTGGTACGCGCCGCGGTCCCGTATCTGCGGGCGGCCGGCGGCGGCTCGGCCGTCGTCATCGCGTCGATCTCCGGCTGGAAGCCGGGCCCGTACGCGCAGTACGGCGTCGCCAAGGCCGCCCAGATCCAGCTGGCCGCCTCGCTGGCCCGGGAGCTGGGCCCCGACGGGATCCGGGTGAACACCGTCTCGCCCGGCTCGATGCTGATCCCGGGGCGGCGCTGGGACCGGATGCGCACGGACGAGCCGGAGCGGTACGCCCGTTTCGTGGCCGAGGAGCTGCCGTCGGGGAGGCCGGTGGCGCCGCAGGAGGTCGCCCGGGTGGTGGCCTTCCTGCTCTCGGACTGGTCGAGCGGCATCTCGGGCGCGCACCTGCCCGTGGACCGGGCCCAGAACGCGCCCTCCCCCGACGGCTACTGACACACCGCGCACGCCTCGGCGACCTCCCCGACGGCCGTGTGGACACCGGGCGGCCCGGCCGCCGACAGCCCGGGCCGCCCGGTCATGCCACCGCCCCGAGCACGGGACGGGACCTCCGCTCGAACTCCTGCACCACCGGTTCCCGGCGGAGCGGTTCGAGGCGTCTGCGGAAGTCCCGCAGCGCCTGGATCGACCGCTCGCTGTGGACGGTGCTGAGGGTGTCGAGCGCCTGGTTCGCCACGCCGACGGCTTCGTCGAGGCGGTTCTGCTGGAGGTGGGCCGTCGCCAGTACGGACCGGCTGATCGCCTGGCGCCTGCGCCGGTCGGCGTTGGCACTGACCGACTCGCTCGCCGTGCGCTCCGCCTGGGCGCCGAGCCCGAGGTCACGGAAGCACAGCGCGGACTCGGCCTGGAGATAGTGGTGGTCGAGGAAGCGCACCCACGGCGACTCCTGGTCGGCTCCGCGGCTCGCGCCGAGCTGTGTCCCGGCCAGCCGCAGCGCCTCGGCGGCCTCCGCCCGGCGGCCCTGGGCCGCGTGCCCGCGCGCCGACATGGCGTACAGCCGCATCAGGCCGAGCGGGCTGCCCGCCCCCTTCGCGGTGACGAGACCGGCCCGGGCCAGCGACACCCCCTCGTCGGGGCGGCCCAGGCTGGTGGCCAGATGGGAGAGACCGGCGAGGATCTGCCCGCCGAGCACCCGGTCACCGCCCTCGGCACAGAGCCTGAGCCCCTGGATCATGTACCGCTGCGCGAGGCCGTACTCCCCCGCGTCGTACGAGCTCCAGCCGGCCATCGCGGCCAGGCGTCCGGCCGCGGCGAACAGCCGGCGTTGCAGGCGCGGGGCCACGCCCCGCCGTTGCAGCAGCGGCACGACCTCGGTGGCCAGGTAGTGGACGATGCTGGTGCGTACTCCGCCGCCGCCGAAGTGGTTGTCCATCTCGTCGAACATGCGGATCATCGCGTGCACCTGCTCGACCGGGCCGCCGTCCGGCACCAGCGCCAGATGCGCGCCCTCCTCGTGTTCGAGCAGCCACAGCAGCCACTCGCGCTGCGGATTCGCCAGCGCGCCGGCGACGAACGGCACCGAGCCGAGCAGGCTGCGCCGGGAGATGTCTGTCGACCCCAGCTCCGCCAGGGTGTGAAGGGTTTCTGCCACGTCTTCGCCATACACGAGTGCCCGGCCCGCGACCGGACGCTGCTGGTCGGGGTGGAAACCGAGATCCGCGGGCGAGACGGCGCGGCCCAGCCGTTCCGACAGGACGGTGGCGATCAACTCCGGTGTGACACCGCGGGGTTGCTGCCCCTGGAGCCACCGGGTGACCGACGCCTTGTCGTAATTGGAGTCCGCACCCTGGCGGCGTCCCAGTTCGTTGACCCGGAGGGCGAGCGAGGCGTACGAGCAGCCGGCGTCCTTGAGCGCCGCGGCCAGCGCGTTGTTGGCGGCGGTTCCCCTGCCGGAACTCCTCGACTGTCCGTCCATCACGGTGGCCACCCAGGTCTCGCATCACGGTCACGTGCGGCTGCCGCCGGTGACCGGCGATCCGTCAGGTCCGTGTCCGCGGGCAGCGGTTGACGTCGTCGCCGGTGTGTGTGCGACAGGTCACTTACTCACTATGGTGGCGGACAGACTCAGCCTGCAACCGGCGTTCTGATAATTTCAGAAAGCGGTGCATCGCCCTGTCACCACCGTCCGCCCGCGTGACACACTGCACGCTGTGACGCCCGTTCCGGGAGGTAGGACGTGAGCGAGAACCGCTCCGGCGGCAGCGCGCCGACCGTCCTGCGGATGGTTCTCGGCAAGCGGTTGCGACAGTTGCGGGAAGAGGCCGGAGTCTCGTTCGAGACGGCGGCGCGGGCCATCGAGGTCACCCCTTTGACGGTCCGCCGGATCGAGAAGGCCGAGGTCGGACTCCGCATCCCCTACGTGAAGGAGCTGCTGCGCACCTACGGGGTGCGGGACCGCGAGATCGACGACTTCGTCCGGCTGGCCAGGGAGGCCAACCGGCCGGGCTGGTGGTACAAGTACCGCGACGTGCTCCCCGACTGGTTCAGCGCCTATGTGAGCCTGGAGAGCGAAGCCAGCGTCATCCGTGTCTACGAACCTCACTTCGTCCCCGGCCTGCTGCAGACCCGCGACTACGCCACCGCCCTGATACGCGTCGGCTTCCCGAACAAGTCGAAGGACGACATCGCCCGCCGGGTCGACCTGCGGGTCAAGCGGCAGAGCCTGCTCGACAAGCCCGACGCGCCCGCGCTCTGGGCCGTGCTGGACGAGACGGTGCTGCGCCGGCCGGTCGGCGGGTCCGAGGTGATGCGGGCCCAGATCGACCGGCTCCAGGAAGTCCTGGACCTGCCCAAGGTCAGGATTCAGGTCATGCGTTTCCGTGCCGGTGCGCACCCCGGCGCCTTCGGCCCCTTCCACTACCTCAGGCTCGGCTTCTCCGAACTGCCCGACGTCGTCTACACCGAGAACCTCACCGGCGCGGTCTACGTGGACCAGCCGGCCGACGTGGTCACCCATCTCGAAGTACTGGACCGGATGTCCGTGCAGGCGGAGCCGGTCGCAAGAACCAGGGACATCCTGGCGGAACTGCGTAAGGAGTTGTGATCCATGGGAGCGACGGACCCCGTCCGCAGCGGCATGAGCGCCACCGACCTGGGGACCGAGGGCTGGCTGAAGCCCTGGAGCGGCCCGACCGGCGGGGCGTGCGTCGAGGTCAAGCTGCTGCCCGACGGGAAGGTGGCAGTGCGCCAGTCCAAGGACCCCGAGGGTCCCGCCCTCGTCTACTCGCGGGACGAGATGGCCGCGTTCGTGGCGGGCGTGAAGTCGGGCCGGGCCGACTTCCTGGTCGCCTGACCCGCCGGCCGCCCGGGGCCGCCCCCGATCGTGCGGGCGCCCGTACCGCACCACTACGCCCGCACAACCGGACAACCCGCACGACTACTCCCGCCGTGCGGGTTGTCCCCCACACTGAAGAACGTGTGCGCGTCAAGCGTGCGCGCGTCGAAGGCGTCCGCCGTCAGGAAGGGATGCGGGGATGATCCTGCGGGAGGCTCTCACCCAGTGCCGGACGCTCGTCGTCGAAGGACCCGACGGCGTCGGCAGATCCGCCCTGTTCGCCGAGCTCGCCCGCCACGGCTTCCTGATCCGGCCCGCGCGGGGCGCCCTGCACCATGTGGACCCGACCCGGCCGTACCGCGAACTCCTCGCCGCGCCCGGACGGCTGGCCGTCGACGGCGGTCTCGTCCACGAACTCGTCTACGGGCCGCTGCGCCACGGGCACTCACGGGTGACCTGGATCCAGGCGATGGACTTCGCCGAGGCCGTGGCGGAACGTGACGGCGCACTCGTCCACCTGACCGCCGGTCCCGTCCCCGGCGAGGCCGACGCCGCCGTGGTCAACGCCTACGCGCGGGCGCTGCGCACCCTGGCCCAGCACGTCCCGGTCGTCACCGTCGGCCCCGGCGAGCCCGGACAGCCGATCCGCGGCCCCGCTCCGCACTTTCAACTCGGGCGATGCGGGGGGAGGTTGACGGTAGGTTGAGTAGCAGACCACGCGTGACGCACGGCAGGAGAATCCCCATGGCAGAGGGCCGGTCCATCCCCGACCAAGAGGCACTGTCCAAGATCGACACATCGGTCCCGCACTCGGCCCGCATCTGGAACTACTGGATGGGCGGCAAGGACAACTACGAGGTCGACCGGGTGGCGGGCGACGCCTACAAGGAGGTCGCCCCGAACATCGAGACCATGGCCCGCGCCTCCCGCGGCTATCTGATCCGCACCGTCACGTACGTGGCCGGCGAGCTCGGCATCCGCCAGTTCCTCGACATCGGCACCGGCCTGCCCACGTACGACAACACCCATCAGGTCGCCCAGCGGGTGGCCCCCGAGTCGCGCATCGTCTACGTCGACAACGACCCGCTGGTGCTCCGGCACGCCCAGGCGCTGCTGACCAGCACCCCCGAGGGGGTCACCGACTACATCGACGCCGATCTGCACGAGCCCGAGAAGATCATCGAGGCGGCCGCCCGGATCCTCGACTTCGGCCGGCCGGTGGCGCTGATGCTGATGGGCATCCTCGGCCACATCCAGGACTACGGCGAGGCCGTGTCCATCGTCCGCCGCCTCCAGGCCGCCCTGCCGTCCGGCAGCTACTTCGTGCACTACGACAGCACGGACACGGACGCCGCGCTCAAGGAGGCCCAGCAGGGCTACGACGACACCGGGGCCGTCCCGTACGTGCTGCGCAGCCCGGAGCAGATCACCGCGTTCTACGAGGGGCTCGAACTGGTCGAGCCGGGCATCGTCTCCTGCCCGCTGTGGCGCCCCGGGGCGGGCAGTGACCCGCAGCCCACGGACGTGCACGGCGGAGTGGCCCGCAAGCCCTGACCGCCCCGCCGGGGACGGCGCACAGGCCGGTAAGGACCGGGATCCCGGCCTCCGACGCGACGGAACGCGCGGATTCCGCTCCAATGGAGAGTGACGGGACACCAACGGGTACGAGACGCGCCGCGGCACCCGTCGCCGGCCGGGGCCGGGCGGCGCGAGGGAGGTGCGCGATGCCCACACCGCTCCGCCTGCTGCACGCCCTCTCCGCCGACCACCGCGAACGCCTCCTCGGGGTATCCCGCGAGGTCGCCTTCCCGGAGGACGGCAGGATCTTCGAGGCCGGCGGCACCGCCGACCGCTTCTGGGTGATCCACTCCGGGACCGTCTCGCTCGACCAGGAGGTCGTCCCGGGCAGACGCATCTCCGTCGCGACCCTGGGCCCGAACGATCTGCTGGGCTGGTCCTGGCTGTTCCCGCCGCACCGCTGGGACTTCGGCGCCGAGGCGTTCAGCCCCGTGCGCGCCTACGAGTTCGACGCCGGGGAGGTGCGCGCCCTGTGCGCCGAGGACCCCGGGCTCGAACTGTCGCTGACCCGTACGATCGCCGCGATCCTCGCCCACCGCCTGGAGACGACCCGGGCGGCCCTGATCGAGCACTACGCGCGGCACGGGGGCGGCGTGCGGTGAGGACCGCCCGGCGGGGGCGGCCACGGACCTCATGGTTGACGAAACCGGCCACCGGATGCGGAGATACCGCTGCCGGATGATCGTCGACCTCGAGGCAGGGCAGCACAGCGATGGCTTTGCAGATCAGCGCCACCAACCCGGAGCACCCCGCGCTCCTGCTCGAACTGCCGTGGGAGCTGCCCCTGGAGGAGTGGCCCGAACACCACCTGGTGCCGCTGCCGCGCGGCATCTCTCGCCACGTGGTGCGCTACGCGCGGGCCGGCGCCGAGGTGATCGCCGTCAAGGAGCTCGCCGAACGGCCCGCGGTGCGCGAGTACGGGCTGCTGCGGGATCTCGACCGGCTCGGCATCCCGGCGGTGGACCCGCTCGCCGTGGTCACCGGGCGCGAGGGCGCGGCGGGCCCGCTGGAACCCGTACTGGTCACCCGGCACCTGGGCGGCTCGATGCCGTACCGGTCGATGTTCGAGACGACGATGCGGCCCGCCACCATCAACCGGCTGATGGACGCGCTCGCCGTGCTGCTGGTGCGGCTGCACCTGGCCGGGTTCGCGTGGGGCGACTGCTCGCTGTCCAACACGCTGTTCCGGCGGGACGCGGGCGCGTACGCGGCGTACCTGGTGGACGCCGAGACCGGGGACCTGCACGCGCGGCTCAGCGACGGGCAGCGCGACTACGACCTCGATCTGGCCCGGGTGAACATCAGCGGGGAACTGCTCGACCTGGAGGCGGCGGGCGCGCTGCACCCGTCGGTGGACCCGGTCGCGTTCGGCACCGAGATCTGCGGCCGCTACGGGGACCTGTGGCGGGAGCTGACCCGGACCTCCGTCTACCCGGCGGGCAAGTACCACTACATCGAGCGCCGGATACGGCGGCTGAACGACCTCGGGTTCGACGTCGCGGAGATGCAGATAGCGAACTCCAGCAATGGCGACACCGTCACCTTCGTGCCGAAGGTCGTCGACGCCGGGCACCATCAGCGCCAGCTGCTGCGGCTGACCGGTCTGGACGCCGAGGAGAACCAGGCGCGGCGGCTGCTGAACGACCTGGAGAGCTGGATGGCCACCCAGGACGACTACGCGCCCGGCGACCCTCCCCCAAGCTCTCGGCTCCGCTCGGGCAGGGGGGACCCCCACGCCGCCCGTCCGGAGGTCCTGGCCCACCGCTGGGTGCGCGACGTGTTCCGGCCCACCGTGCGGGCCGTGCCGCCGGAGCTGCGCGGTTCCATGGACCCGGCGGAGCTGTACCACGAGCTGCTCGAACACCGCTGGTACCTGTCCGAGCGGGCCCAGCACGACATCGGCCTGGACACGGCCGTGCGGGACTACATCGAGAACGTGCTGCCGGGGGTGCGGGACGGGCTGGCGCCGCCCGCGGAGGAGGCGGAGCCCTCCGCGTAGGGGCGCGTCCGGTTACCGGGGGCGGAGCGCGCCGCCGGTACCTAGGATTGTGGCTGCACAAACTTTCGGTTCGGGGTGGGAGACGTATGACACAGGCCGCCGTATCTGCGCGGAGCGTCATTCTGACCGTGGATGACGATCCTGGTGTGTCGCGCGCCGTGGCCCGCGACCTCAGGCGCCGCTACGGCGACGCGCACCGTATCGTGCGGGCGGAGTCCGGGGAGACGGCCCTGGACGCGCTGCGGGAGCTGAAGCTGCGCGGCGAGCAGGTGGCGGTGATCCTCGCCGACTACCGGATGCCGCAGATGAACGGCATCGAGTTCCTGGAGCAGGCCCTCGACGTGTACCCGGGGGCGCGCCGGGTGCTGCTGACCGCGTACGCCGACACCAGCGCGGCGATCGACGCGATCAACGTGATCGATCTGGACCACTATCTGCTCAAGCCGTGGGACCCGCCGGAGGAGAAGCTGTATCCGGTCCTGGACGACCTGCTCGACGTCTGGCGGGCCACCGACCACCGGCCGGTCCCCGTCTGCAAGGTGGTCGGGCACCGCTGGTCGGCGCGTTCCTCGGACGTACGGGAGTTCCTGGCCCGCAACCAGGTGCCGTACCGCTGGTACTCGTCCGACACCCCGGAGGGCCGGCGGCTGCTGTCGGCGGCCGGGGAGGACGGGCAGCGGCTGCCGCTCGTGGTCACCCCGGACGGCACCCCGCTCGTCGAGCCGGCGGACCCGGATCTCGCCGCCCACGTCGGGCTGGCGACGACGCCGGCCGCCGAGTTCTACGATCTGGTGGTCATCGGCGGCGGTCCGGCCGGTCTCGGGGCGGCGGTGTACGGGGCCTCCGAGGGCCTGCGGACGGTGCTGGTCGAGCGGTCCGCGACCGGCGGGCAGGCGGGGCAGAGCTCGCGGATCGAGAACTACCTCGGCTTCCCCGACGGGGTGTCCGGGGCCCAGCTCACCGACCGGGCCCGGCGCCAGGCCGGGAAGTTCGGCGCGGAGATCCTGACCGCGCGGGAGGTGACCGGGCTCGAGGTCGCCGGGTCCTCGCGCACCATCCGGTTCTCGGACGGTTCCGCGATCTCCGCGCACAGCGTGATCCTCGCGACCGGGGTGTCGTACCGGCAGCTCCAGGCGCCGGGGCTGGCCGAGCTGACCGGCTGCGGGGTGTTCTACGGCTCGGCGCTCACCGAGGCGCCCGCCTGCCAGGGCCAGGACGTGTACATCGTGGGCGGCGCCAACTCGGCGGGCCAGGCGGCCATGTATCTGTCCAGGGGCGCGAAGTCGGTGACGATCCTGGTGCGGGGCTCCTCGCTGACCGCGTCGATGTCGCACTACCTGATCCAGCAGATCGACGGGGCGCCCAATATCAACGTGCGCACCGGCACGGTCGTGGAGTCCGCGCACGGCGACGGACACCTGGAGCAGCTCACCCTGCGGGACGTGGCGAGCGGGCACACCGAACTCGTCGGCGCGCAGTGGCTGTTCGTCTTCATCGGCGCGGCCCCGCTGACCGACTGGCTGGGCGAGACCGTGCTCAGGGACTCGCGCGGGTTCATCCTCGCGGGCCCGGACATGACGCCGGACGGGCAGCCGCCCGCCGGCTGGGAACTGGACCGGCCGCCGTACCACCTGGAGACCAATGTGCCCGGGGTGTTCGTCGCCGGTGACGCGCGGGCGGAGTCCGCGAAGCGGGTCGCGTCCGCGGTCGGGGAGGGAGCCATGGCCGTCATGCTCGTCCACCGTTATCTGGAGCAGTCGTGAGCGGGCGGCCGATGCCCTGCGACCGGGCGGAACTGGCGTCGCTGTTCCTGTTCGAGAAGCTGGACGAGGACCAGCTCGCCCGGCTGTGCGGCGAGGGCCGGGTCGAGCTCTTCGAGCCGGGCTACGTCTACCACGAGGGTGACCCCGCGACCTGCCTCTTCGTCCTCCTCGAAGGCACCCTGGTGATGACGCGCCGGGTAGGCGGCGACGACGTGGAGACCAACCGCACCTCCCAGCGCGGGGTGTACGCGGGCGCCATGCAGTCCTATCTGAGCGTCGCGCCGGAGGAGGCGCGGTACAAGGGTTCCCTGCGGGTCACCGAGCCGTCGCGGTTCTTCATCCTGCCCGCCGAGGTGTTCGCGGCGGTGCTGCGGGACTGGTTCCCGATGGCCGTGCACCTGCTGGAGGGCATGTTCTACGGCAGCCAGAAGACCCAGCAGACCATCGGCCAGCGCGAACGGCTGCTGGCGCTCGGTTCGCTCTCCGCCGGCCTGACGCACGAGCTGAACAACCCGGCCGCCGCGGCGGTACGGGCCACCTCGGCGCTGCGCGAGCGGGTGGCCGGGATGCGGCACAAGCTGGGCGCGATCGCCTCCGGCCCCTACCGGCGCGACACGCTCGAAACGCTCGTCGAGATCCAGGAGCGCACCGCCGAGCAGGTCGCCAAGGCCACCCCGCTCAGCCCGCTGGAGGCGTCCGACCGTGAGGACGCGCTCGCCGACTGGCTGGACGACCACGGCATCGACGGCGGCTGGCAGCTCGCTCCGACGTTCGTGCAGGCGGGGCTCGACACCGACTGGCTCGACCAGGTCGCGGCGGCGGTGGACGAGCAGACCCTCGAAGGCGCGGTGCGGTGGCTCAACTACACCGTCGAGACCGAGCTGCTGATGAACGAGATCGAGGACTCCACCGTCCGCATCTCCAACCTGGTGGGCGCGGCCAAGCAGTACTCGCAGCTGGACCGCGCACCGTACCGGATCGCGGACGTGCACGAACTGCTCGACAGCACGCTGATGATGCTCGGCGGCAAGACGGGACCCGGCATCAAGGTCGTCAAGGAGTACGACCGGACGCTGCCGGGCGTCCCCGCCTACCCCGGTGAGCTGAACCAGGTGTGGACGAACCTCATCGACAACGCGGTGGCGGCGATGGCCGGCGAGGGGACGCTGACCGTACGCACCGCGCTCGACCGGGACACCCTGCTGGTGGAGTTCCGGGACACCGGGCCCGGGGTGCCGGAGGAGATCCGGAACCGAATCTTCGACCCGTTCTTCACCACCAAGCCGGTGGGCGAGGGCACCGGCCTCGGCCTGGACATCTCCTGGCGGATCGTCGTCAACAAGCACCACGGGAGCCTCCAGGTGCGGTCGGTCCCCGGCGACACCCGCTTCCAGGTCCGGCTGCCCCTGACCGCGCCGACCCCGGACGCCCCGCCCCCTCCCGGCTCCCCCGACTCCCCTCTCTCCCCCGACTCTCCCGAGGAGCCGTCATGAGCCTGCCCGCCGGAATCGACCCCGCCGTCCCGCCCGGCGGCACGGGGTGCGTCGACTGCGACGCCGTGGGCGGCTGGTGGTTCCATCTGCGGCGCTGCGCCCAGTGCGGGCACATCGGCTGCTGCGACGACTCGCCCTCGAAGCACGCCACCGAGCACGCGCGCACCTCCGGGCACCCCTTCGTCCGCAGCTTCGAGCCCGGCGAGAGCTGGTTCTGGAACTACGAGACGTCGGAGCTGTACGAGTCGGGTCCCGACCTCGCTCCCCCGCTCAGCCGCCCGGCGGACCAGCCCGCCCCCGGCCCGGCGGACCGCGTCCCGGCGAACTGGCGGGAGACCCTGGGCTGACGGACACGGTCCCTCACGCCGCGCCGCCGTGGTCGCCGGGGAACTCCACGGGCGCGGTGCCCGGCCGCCGGGCGGGAGCCGTCCGCGCGGTGGCAATCGGCTTTGCGCGCGAGTGCCGAACATGATCAGCTTGGCCCCGTCATGTTCGCCCTGTCATGTACAGGCGGCCTCTGGGGAGGAGCCGTGGGGGAAGGGAGGGCGCGCGCGTGCGCAGCCCTGAGGAGACAACGGCCCGGTCGTGCCCGGAGTGCGGGGCCGGGATGCACACGGACGACCGGTTCACCGTCTGGTGCGCCGCCTGCGACTGGAACGTGGACCCCGGCCGGCCCGAGGAGAAGCGGGGCCGTCTGGAGCGGGCCCGGCGCGAACTGGCCCGCAGGCACGGCGAGAAGCTGCTCGCCGAAGTGACCGCGGGGGCGGACCTGCGCCCCCGGCGGGACGCCTCAGCGCTGCTGGCCCACGCCATCGCGCTCGCCGTGCACGGTGTGACCCTGGCGGTGGTCGCTGCGGGCGTCCTGTTCCTGGTCGCCGGCTGGGGCGTGCCCGCGATGATTCCGGGCGTATTCCTGCTGGCACTGGCGTGGCCGCTCAGGCCCCGGCTGCCCCGGGTGCCGGACGACCGGCCGGTGCTGCGGCGGGACGCCGCACCGGAGCTGTACGGCCTGGTCGACGAGATCGCCCGGGTCGCCGGCACCCGCGGCGTCGACGTGATCGCGGTCGACGCCTCGGTCAACGCGAGCGTGACCACCTGCAGTCTGCGCGGCCGCCGCCTGCTGACGCTCGGGCTGCCCCTGTGGGAGATCCTGTCGCCGCGGCAGCGGATCGCGCTGCTGGGGCACGAACTCGGCCACTACAGCAACGGCGACACCCGGCACGGACTCGTCGTCGCGACCGCCTACCGCTCGCTGACCACTTGGCGGTACTACCTCGCGCCGATCGCGCGCCCGACGCCCGTCGAGTGGTTCGTCAACCTCGCCTACCTCGTGCCCCGCACGCTGGTCCAGGGCGTACTGATGCTGCTCGACCGGGCGACCCTGCGGGCCACCCAGCGCGCCGAGTACCTGGCCGACGCCATGGCGGCCCGGGCCGGTTCCACCGAGGGCGCCGTGGGCCTGATGGACCGACTGCTGGTCGCGGACTCGGTCGTCGTCGCCCTGCGGCGCGAGACCAACGATCCGCGGGCGCGGCGGCGCGACAGCTCCCACGCGGCCTGGGCGGCCGGGATGTGGGACCGGCTCGCCGTGCATCTGCGGTCGGTGCCCGAGCACGAGTACACACGTCAGCGGCGGGCCGGCGCCCTGCGCGGGCACAGCGTCGACTCGACCCACCCGCCGACGCATCTGCGGCGCGAGTGCCTGCTCGCCGGCGTGCCCGTGCCGGCGGCGGTCACGAGCGGCGGGGACCGCGAGGAGCGGATCGCCGGTGAACTGGCCGAGGCTCGCGCCACGGTGGCCCGGCGGATCCTCCGCGACGGCTACGACGGCTACGACAGCTGACGGACCCGGACGGGACGGCGCGCCGCCGGTTCAGCTCACCGACGTCCCGTACATCTCGCCCAGCGGTTCGGCGAGCAGTTCGACGCGGGTGCCGTCGGGGTCACGGAAGTACAGCGACGTACCGCTCTCCTCCTGGTAGGAGACCCCCGCGGCGGCGAGCCGGTCGCGCAGGTGCCGCCAGGTGTCGGGGTCGACCGAGACGGCGAGGTGGTGCAGTCCGCCGAGCACCTCGGCGTAGGGGCCGAGGTCGAGGCCGGGGAAGTCGAAGAAGGCCAGCAGGTTGCCGTGGCCCAGGTCGAAGAAGAAGTGGGTCGAGCCACGGTAGTCGCGGTTCTCGACGACCTCGGTGAGCGGGAAACCGAGAACGCCCTGGTAGAAGCGGACCGTCCGCTCCACGTCGGAGGAGAGCAGCGCGACGTGGTGCACGCCGCGCGCGGAACTCGCCGGCCGGTCGTCGCTCAGATAGGTCTCACGGACGCGCTCGCGCTCCGTCTCGGTCGCGGCCAGGTCCACTGCATCCATGAAGTGCTCCTCCTGCGGAACGGAACGGGGAACTCCGGGGAACATCGCGGCATATCTGGTTGGGGTTTCAACCACCAACGGGTCACTTTAAACCGCGCCCCGTCCGGTTGTGCAGAGCGCACGAGACGTGCCCGCGGTGCGCATTACGGACGACTTGTGTCGGCACCCGCCCCATACGAGGCTTGGAAAGTATGATCACCCAATGTCTGACATGACCGAGACCTCGCCCGGCTGGCTGACCCCTGACGAGCTCGAGCAGGCGCGTGCCCGCATGCCGATCCTGTACGTCGAGGCGGTGCCCGTACGCGTCGACGACAGCGGCGAAGTGACCAGCATCGGGCTGCTGCTGCGCATCGGCGTCGACGGCACCGTCAGCCGCACCCTCGTCTCCGGCCGGGTGCTGCATCACGAACGGGTCCGCGACGCGCTCCTGCGCCATCTGGAGAAGGACCTGGGCCCGATGGCCCTGCCCCGCATCCCCACCTCGCTCCAGCCCTTCACCGTCGCGGAGTACTTCCCGACGCACGGGATCACCGCGTTCCACGACCCCCGCCAGCACGCCGTGTCGCTGGCCTACATCGTGCCGGTGACCGGTGACTGCCGCCCCCGGCAGGACGCCCTGGACCTGGTCTGGTTCAGCCCGCAGGAGGCGTCGTCGCCCCTGGTCCTCAACGAGATGCCGAACGGTCACGGGGTGCTCCTCAAGCAGGCCCTCGCCCATGTCGGCTGTCTGCCCTAGCTCCTGACGTACCGTCATCCGCCGTCGCGGTCCGGGTCCGGGCCTCGGCGTACCGATCAACGGGGCACAATGGCCGTCACGGTCAGGTGCCGCCGCGGCGGCGGCACGCACCCGGGCACCTCGCGGGTGCGCACGGGTGCGCAGGGAAGGGGACAACGTGAGCGAGACCGAACGCCCGTCGGGTGCCTCGGGCGGACTGAACACCTCGGTGGCGCACAACGCCCGGGTCTGGAACTACTGGATCGGCGGCAAGGACCACTATGAGGTCGACCAGGCGGTGGGCGAGCAGGTCGCCTCGATGTTCCCGGTGATCCGCGACGTGGCGCGGGCGGACCGGGAGTTCCTCGGCCGGGCGGTCCGCTTCCTGGCCGGGGAGCGCGGGGTGCGGCAGTTCCTGGACATCGGCACGGGGCTGCCGACCCTCGACAACACGCACGAGATCGCCCAGCGGATCGCACCCGAGTCGCGGATCGTCTACGTCGACAACGACCCCATCGTGCTGGTCCACGCCCGGACCCTGCTCACCAGTACCGGCGAGGGCGCCACGGCCTACATCGACGCCGACGCCCACGACCCGGACGCCATCGTCGAGGGCGCCGCGTCGACCCTGGACTTCGACCGCCCGGTGGCGGTGATGATGCTGGGCATCCTGAACTTCGTCCTGGACGCCGGCAAGGCGCGGGACATCGTGCGCCGGGTGATGGCCGCGGTCCCCTCGGGCAGCTGCCTCGTCCTGACGCACCCGACGACCGACGGCGACCTGGGCGGCGAGGGCAATGTGCCGGCCATGAAAATCTGGAACGAGAACGCCACGCCGCCGATCACCGCCCGCACCCGTGCGGAGATCACCGCGTTCTTCGACGGCCTGGACCTGGTGGAGCCGGGCCTCGTGTCGTGCGGGCAGTGGCGCGCGGAACCCGGCGCCGGGGTGACGCTCCCGCAGTTCGGCGCGGTGGCCGTCAAGCCGTGAGCATCTGACGGGTTCTGGCCGACCGTACCCGCGCCGGCGACCGGCTGGCGCCGCGACGCCGGGCCCTTCATGACTGAGAAAGGGTGGAACCCGGCGTCGCGGCGGCGGTGCCCGGGGCGGTCACCGCGTCTGCGGGCGAGGCGGGGCGCTACTCGGTGCGGCCCGCCACCGCGCCACTCCTGATTGCTCGTGATCACGAAGGTATTTCCGCGTCCTGATTATTGTCAACAATTTCGTTGCCGATAACGCCAACAGGGGCGGATTCATGGCGGACACACAGCGAGCGAGCCACTCTCGCCGATTGTTGACAGTCTCTTCGGCCTGGGGTTTCGCATTAGGTTAGCCTAACCTAAGGTCGTCACCGAGCGGTGACGGAACGGCCGGCTTCACCCTGCCCGGAAATGCCTCAACTGCCTTGCGCAGCAAGGGCTTTCGGGCTCCGAGGCGCCGACCGTGCCGCCGGTCCCGACCCCCCTGTTCCCGACCACGTACGGAGATCCCAGGCCATGGCGCCGAACCCCTGTCCCCCCGCCCGTCGCACCGCCCACCCCACCGCCACGGCCGCCGCGCACCCGCGGCTCGGTCTGGTGAGGGGCGGTCGCGCCACCGTGTCCGGCGCGGCCGGGCGGACGGGTCCGGGCGGCGGTCGGGCGGCCGTCACGAGGTCCGCCGGTGCCCGCAAGGCCGTGGTCGCATGAGCGCGGAGACCGAATTCGCGGGCCGGCTCGCACTGGTCACCGGTGCCGCACGCGGCATCGGCGCGGCGGTCGTCGCCGCCCTGGTCGAGCGCGGTGCCCGCGTCCTCGCCACGGACGTGCTGCCCGACGGGCTGGAAGCGCTCGCCGCCGAGTACGGCGACCGGGTCACCGCCCGCGCCCTCGACGTCACGGACGCGGCCGCCGTCGAGGCCCTCGTCGAGGAGGCCGAACGCACCCTCGGACCGCTGGACATCGCGGTCAACGTGGCCGGGACACTGCGCTCCTCGGATGTCGTGAACCTGACCGACGCGGACTGGGCGGCCACCTTCGCCGTCAACGCGAACGGGGTCTTCCATGTCTCGCGGTCCGCCGCCCGGCGGATGACGGGGCGCGGCCGCGGCAGCATCGTCACCGTCGCCTCCAACGCGGCGGGCATCCCCCGCGCGGGCCTGTCCGCCTACGCCGCCTCCAAGGCCGCGGCCGTGATGTTCACCAAGTGCCTGGGCCTGGAGGTGGCCGCGCACGGCGTGCGCTGCAACACCGTCTCCCCCGGCTCCACCCTCACGGACATGCAGCGCGCCCTGTGGACGGCCGGGCAGGACGAGACGGCCGCCGCGCGGCGCGTCATCGAGGGAGACCTGGCGAGCCACCGCACGGGCATCCCGCTCGGCCGGATCGCCGACCCCGCCGACATCGCCGACGCCGTCGTCTTCCTCGTCTCCGACCGCGCCCGTCACATCACCATGCACGACCTGTACGTCGACGGCGGCGCCACCCTGCGGGCCTGAACCGACCCCGCCCGCTTAACGACCCGGGCTCGTCCCCCACACCCTCTGGAGACACCCCATGTCCGCTTCACTGAGCGAACCCGTCACCTCCGATCTGGTCGCCCCCGGCGCGGCGACCGCGCTGCTGGAGGCCTACCGGCCCGGCGGCGACCGGTTCCTTGCCACCCCCCACCACACCCTGCTGGGCAGCGGAACCGCCACCGAAGTACCGCACGACGCACGGCCGCCTGCCCGGCGGGTGCGCGACACCCTGGCCGCCCGGCGCGCCGCGGGCGACCCCGGGCCGGTCGTCGTCGGCTCGATACCCTTCGCGCCCGGCGCCCCGGCCGCGCTCGCGGTCCCGGAGAACGTCCGCTGGGCGCCGCCGCTGCGCGAGGACCCGCTGGTCGCGCTGCCCGTGCCGCGTACCGGGCAGCGGCCCGACTGGCAGGTGACGGAGGTCCCGGCGCCCGAGCGGTACGCCGAGGCCGTCGCCGCCGCCGTCGCCCGCATGCGGGCCGGTGAGTTCGACAAGGTGGTGCTCGCCCGCACCCTGGAACTCACCTCGCCGCACCGCCTCGACCTGCCCGGCATGCTGCGCAGCCTGGCCCGCCGCGACCCGGGCGGCTACACCTTCGCCGTCCCCACCGGACCCGGCCGCACGCTCATCGGGGCCAGCCCCGAACTCCTCGTCGCCCGCCGCGGCGGGCAGCTCACGGCCAACCCGCTGGCCGGGTCCGCGCCCCGCAGCGGCGACCTCGCCGAGGACGTACGGCGCGCGGTCGCCCTGCTCGAATCGCCCAAGGACCTGCACGAGCACGCCGTGGTCGTCGCGGCCGTCCGCGCGGCGCTCGCACCCTTCTGCACCCGCCTCGACGTGCCCGAACGGCCCACCCTGGTCCGCACCGAGGCCATGTGGCACCTGTCGACGACCGTCACCGGCGACCTCGCCGACGAGGACGTCACCGCCCTGGACCTGGCGTCCGCGCTGCACCCCACCCCGGCGGTGTGCGGCACGCCGACCGACGTGGCGCGCGCCGTCATCGCCGAGTCGGAGCCCTTCGACCGCGGCCCGTACACCGGTATGGTCGGCTGGCAGAACGCGGACGGCGACGGCGAGTGGGTCGTGACGATCCGCTGCGCCGAGGCCGAGGGACGCGGACTGCGCCTGTTCGCGGGGGCCGGCGTGGTGGCCGCCTCGTCGCCGGAGGCCGAGACCGCGGAGACCGGTGCCAAGTTCCGTACGTTCCTCAACGCCGTGGGGGCCGAACTGTGACCGCTGCCGAATCCGTCGCCGCACTCACCCCGGGGGTCGACGCCCCCACCTGGCCGGCCGAGTTCGCGGAGCGCTACCGCGCCGCCGGGTACTGGCGCGGCGAGACGTTCGGGGGTGTGCTGCGCGAGCGCGCCGCCGCCCATCCCGACCGGATCGCGCTCGTCGACCCGGCCCCCGAGCGCCGCACCTGGACCTATCGTGAGCTGGACGAACGCGCCGACCGGCTGGCCGCGGGGTTCGCGGCGCGCGGGATCGGCAGGGGCGACCGGGTCGTCCTCCAGCTCCCGAACGTCGGCGAGTTCGTCGAGGTCGTCTTCGCGCTGTTCCGGATCGGCGCGCTGCCGGTGTACGCGCTGCCCGCGCACCGGGAGACGGAGATCGACTACTTCTGCTCCTTCACCGGGGCCGTCGCCTACGTGATCCCCGACCGGCACGCGGGCTTCGACCACCGCGAGCTGGCGGCCCGGGTCAAGGAGCGCAACCCCACGCTGCGGCATGTCTTCGTGGTGGGCGATGCGGGCGAGCACACGGCCCTCGCCGAGGTGCCGCGCGAGCCCGGGGGGACGCCCGCCGGGCCCGAACCGCACGAGCTGGCCTTCCTCCAGCTCTCGGGCGGCACCACCGGTGTGCCCAAACTGATCCCGCGCACCCACGACGACTACATGTACTCGCTGTGGGGCTCCAACGAGATCTGCGGCGTGGACGGGGACACCCGCTTCCTCGTCGTGCTGCCCGCCGCGCACAACTTCCCGATGAGCTCGCCCGGCTGGCTGGGCGTGCTGTACGCGGGCGGCACCAACGTGCTGTGTCCCGCGCCCGACCCGGAGACGGCGTTCCCGCTCGTGGAGCGGGAACGGATCACCATGACCGGGCTCGTGCCGCCGCTGGCCCTGGTGTGGACGGAGGCCGGTCCGAAGTCCGGGCACGACCTGTCCAGTCTCGAGCTGGTCCTGGTCGGCGGCGCCAAGTACAGCGAGGCGGCGGCGCGCCGCCTCGAGCCCGCCCTCGGCTGCCGGCTGATGCAGGTCTTCGGCATGGCGGAAGGGCTCGTCAACTACACGCGCCTGGACGACGATCCGGAGACGGTCGTCACCACCCAGGGGCTGCCGATCTCCCCGGACGACGAGATCCGGGTCGTGGACGACGCCGGACAGGACGTCGCCGACGGCGGGTTCGGGCATCTGCTGACCCGGGGCCCGTACACGATCCGCGGTTACTGGCGGGCCGACGACCACAACAGGAGGTCGTTCACCGAGGACGGCTTCTACCGCACCGGTGACATCGTGCGGCGTACGGCCACCGGCCATCTCGTGGTCGAGGGCCGGGCCAAGGACCAGATCAACCGGGGCGGCGAGAAGATCGCCCCGGAGGAGATCGAGAACATCATCCTGTCCCACCCGTCCGTGCACGACGTCTCCGTGGTCGCCGTCGCCGACGAGTACCTCGGCGAGCGCTCCCTCGCCTACGTCGTCCTGCGCGCGGACGCCGAACCGCTGAAGCCCGTCGCCGTCAAACGCTTCGTCCGCGAACGCGGTGTCGCCTCCTACAAGGTCCCCGACCTCGTGCAGTTCGTCGACGCCTTCCCGCAGACCGGTGTCGGCAAGGTCAGCAAGAAGGGACTGCGGTCCTCCGCGGCCGCCCCCGAGCAGCAGGGACCGCGGCCCGCCGCGGTCACCCCCGAGCAGCACTGAAAGGCCCCCCACTGACATGGCACTTCCCGCCATCGCCCCCTATCCGCTGCCCCGGGCGGACGAACTGCCCGCGGGCCGCGTCGCGTGGACCGTGGACCCCGACCGCGCGGTGCTGCTCGTGCACGATCTGCAACAGCACTTCCTGAGCGCGTTCCCCGCCGGACGGCAGCCGGTGACCGGCATGCTCGACAACACCGCCCGGCTGCTGAAGGAGTACCGCCGGCTCGGCGTCCCGGTCGTCCACTCGGCCCAGCGCGGCGGCCAGACCCCCGAGGAGCGCGGCCTCCAACTGGACTTCTGGGGGCCGGGCGTCGCGGACGACCCCGCGGCGCTCGCCGCGCCCGAGGCCGTCGCCCCCGAGCCCGGGGAGACCGTCCTGACGAAGTGGAAGTACAGCGCGTTCGTCCGCACCGGACTCGAGGAGCTGATGCGCGACTCGGGGCGCGACCAACTCGTCATCACCGGGGTGTACGCGCACATCGGGGTGCTCATGAGCGCCGCCGACGCGTGGCAGCGGGACATCCGGGCGTTCGTCGTCGCCGACGCGGTCGCCGACTTCTCCCGCGAGGACCACGACATGGCCCTGCGCTGGGCCGCCGGCCGCTGCGCGGTCGTCACCACCACCGACGCGCTCTGCAAGGAGGCCGGACCCATGCCCCGCACAGCCCTCACCCTGGAGCAGATCCGCAGCGACGTCGCCGACTCCCTAGGCGAGGACCCCGCGGACATCCCCTTCGACGAGAGCCTCGTCGACTACGGTCTCGACTCCGTCCGCATCATGTCGCTGCTCGCCCGCTGGCGGGAACGGCACGGCGTCGAGGCGGCCTTCGCCGACCTCGCCGAGCGGCCCGCCATCGAGGCGTGGGCCCCGCTGCTGGGGGTGTCATGACCGTCCTCCCGGCCGCCCTTCCCGGCCTTTGCGGTCTCGCGGACGACACGCCCGCGACCGTACTGCCGCTGACCGCCGCCCAGTCGGGCATGTGGTATGCGCAGGCGCTCGACCCGGCCAGCCCCGCGCAGAACACCGCCGAGTGCCTGGAGATCGACGGGCCGCTCGACCCGGACCTGTTCGCCGCCGCGCTGCGGCGGGTCACCGCGGAGGCCGACGCGCTGCGTGTGACCGTCGAGGACACCCCCGACGGCCCGCGCCAGCACCTGCGCGACAGCGACGCCTTCGAATCGCCGCTGAGCGTGCGCGACCTGCGCGCGGTGGACGACCCCGGCGAGCGGGCCGACGCCTGGATGCGCGCCGACCTCGCCGAACCCTTCGACCTGGCCACGGGGCCGCTGTTCCGGCACGCCCTGTTCCGCGTCGGCGACGAGCGGTGGCTGTGGTACCAGCGCATCCACCACCTCGTGATGGACGGCTACGGCTACTCGCTCCTGGTGCGGCGCACCGCCGAGGTCTACACGGCCCTCGTGCGCGGCGAGGAACCGGCCCCGCGCAGCTTCGGGAGCCTGGCCGATCTCGTCGCCGAGGACGCCGCCTACCGCGCCTCGGACACCTTCGCCGCCGACCGCGCACACTGGACGGAGGCGTTCGCCGACCGTCCGGAGCCGCCCCGGCCGGCGGGCCGCGGCGCGCTGCCCGCGCGGACGTTCCGCCGCCGCACGGCGTACCTCGCGCCGGACGTCACGGACGGGGTGCGCGACCTCGCCGACCGGCTCCGCGCGACCTGGCCCGACGTGCTGATCGCGGCGCAGGCGCTGTACACCTCCCGTGCCACCGACCGCTGTGACGTCGTGCTCGGGCTGCCCATGATGGGCCGCATGGGCTCGGTCGCGCTGCGGGTGCCCGGCATGGTGATGAACGTGCTGCCGCTGAGGCTCACCGTCACCCCGGAGGCGACCTTCGCCGAACTGGTCAGGCAGGTCGTGCTCGGCATCCGGCGGATACGCCGCCACCAGCGCTACCGCTACGAGGACATCCGCCGCGACCTGGGTCTGCTCGGCGAGCACCGGGGCCTGGTCGGCCCGCTGGTCAACGTCATGCCCTTCGACTACGGCGCCGACTTCGCCGGGGCCCCGGCCCGCGCCCGCAACCTGTCCGCGGGCCCGGTCGACGACCTCACGGTCAACATCTACGACCGCGCCGACGGCCAGGGCCTGCGCATCGACCACGACGGCAACCCGGCCCTGTACGAGGACACGGACCTGGGCGCGCACCAGGAGCGGTTCCTGCACCTGCTGGACCGGCTCGCCGGCGCCGATCCGCACCTCCCGCTCGCCGCCCACGGCATCGCGACCCCGGCCGAACACGCCCTGGTGGTCGAGGAGTTCAACCGCACGGAGCGCGCGCTCCCGCCGACCACCCTGATCGGCCCGATCGAGGCTCAGGCCGCGCGGACCCCGGACGCCACCGCCCTGGTGTACGGGAGCACCACAATCACCTACGCCCGGCTCAACGCCCGCGCCAACCGGCTGGCCCGGCACCTGCGCACCCTCGGCGCGCGGCCCGGCGCGATCGTGGCGGTCTCCGTGCCGCGCTCGGCGGAGCTGGTGGTGTCACTGCTCGCCGTGCTGAAGGCGGGCGCCGCGTATCTGCCGCTCGACCCGGACTACCCGGCGCAGCGCCTGGCGTACATGCTCGAGGACGCGGCCCCGGTGTGCGCGGTCACCGACTCCGCGGGACGGCTGCCCGAGGACACCGGGGTCCCGCTGGTCGTCCTGGACGGCCTCGACGTCTCCGGCTACCCGGCGGTCGACCCGGCCCGTGCGCTCACGCCCGCCCACCCCGCGTACGTCATCTACACCTCCGGCTCGACCGGCCGCCCCAAGGGCGTCGTCGTGTCGCACGGCGCGATCGACAACCGGCTGCGCTGGATGCAGGACGCGTACGGGCTGAGCGCGCGGGACCGGGTGCTCCAGAAGACGCCGTCGTCGTTCGACGTGTCGGTGTGGGAGTTCTTCTGGCCGCTGCGCGAGGGCGCGACGCTCGTCGTCGCCGAGCCCGGCGGCCACAAGGATCCGGTGTACCTGGCCCGGCTGATCCGCGAACAGGCGGTCACCACCTGCCACTTCGTGCCGTCGATGCTCCAGGTGTTCCTGGCGGTCCCGGAGGCCGCCGGCTGCACCGGCCTGCGCCGCGTCTTCTGCTCCGGCGAGGCCCTGCCCCGCGAGACGGCGAACGCCTTCGGCCGGGTCCTGCCCGGCGTCGAGCTGCACAACCTGTACGGCCCGACGGAGGCCGCGGTCGACGTCTCGTACCACGCCTGCGCCCCCTCCGGCACGGGCCCGGTGCCGATCGGCCGGCCCGTGTGGAACACCCGCCTGTACGTCCTCGACGCGGCGCGCCAGCCGTGCCCGCCCGGGGTACCCGGCGAACTGTTCCTCGCGGGGCGGCAGTTGGCGGACGGCTATCTGAACCGTGCCGAGCTGACCGCCGAACGGTTCGTCCCCGACCCGTTCGGTCCTGCGGACACCCGCATGTACCGCACCGGTGACGTGGCGCGCTGGACGGAGCAGGGCGAGGTCGAGTACCTGGGCCGCACCGACCACCAGGTGAAGCTGCGCGGGCAGCGCATCGAACTCGGCGAGATCGAGGCCGCGCTCGCGGCGCAGCCCGGCGTGGACGGCTCCTGCGCCCTGGTCCGCGACGACCGGCTCGTCGGCTACGTCACGGGCGACGCGGACCCCGCCGCCGTACGGGCCGCGCTGGCGCGTGAGCTGCCCGAGCACATGGTCCCGGCGGCCGTCGTCGTCCTCGGCACATTCCCGCTGAGCCCCAACGGGAAGCTGGACCGCCGCGAGCTGCCCGCCCCGGTCTTCGCCGGCGGCGAGGCCGCGCGGCGCCCGGCGAGCCCGCGCGAGGAGGCGCTCACCCGCCTGTTCGCGGAGGTCCTGGAAGCGGAACGGATCGGCCCGGACGACGCGTTCTTCGACCTGGGCGGCACCTCGCTGCTCGCGGTCCGGCTGGTGACGCGGGTGAAGGAGGAGTTCGGCTGCGAGCTGACGATCGGCTCGCTGTTCGAGGCACCGACCCCGGCCGCGCTCGCCGCCCGCCTCGACGACGCCGGCCCGGCCTCCGGGGACGCGCTCGACGTCGTCCTGCCGCTGCGCTCCGGCGGCGAACGGCCGCCGCTGTTCGCCTTCCACCCGGCGGGCGGCATCGCCTGGTGCTACGCCGGACTGTCCGCCCGCCTCGGCCCGGACCAGCCGCTGTACGGCATCCAGGCCCGCGGTCTCACGGACGGCGCGCCGCTGCCCGCTTCCCTCCAGGAGCAGGCCGCCGACTACGTGGAGCGGATCCGCGAGGTCCGGCCGCACGGCCCGTACCGGCTGCTCGGCTGGTCCGTGGGCGGCATCCTCGCGCACACCGTGGCCACGCTGCTCCAGCGGGACGGGGAGCGGGTCGACTTCCTCGCGCTGCTCGACGCGTTCCCGGCCGAGCAGTGGCGTGAGCGGCCCGCGCCCGAGGAGGGCGACGCGCTGACCGCGGTGCTGCGCATGGCGGGCTTCGAGCGCACCGGCGAACGCACCCGGGAGGACGTGCTCGCCCGGCTGCGCCGCGCGGGCAGCCCGCTCGCCGGGCTCTCCGACCACACCTTGTCGCGGATCGTCGACATCGTGCCGAACCACGCGCGCATGATGCGCGCGCACGAGCACGGGGTGTACGACGGCGACGTGCAGTTCTTCACGGCCGCCGCGCCGCGTGCCGAGGACTGGCTCACCCGTGAGGCGTGGCGCCCGCACGTGCGCGGCACGATCGCCAACCACGACCTGGACTGCACCCATCCGCAACTGCTGCGCGACCGGTACCTCGACGACATCGCCGCGGTGGTGGCGGCCCGCCTGAAGGAGCTCGACGGGTGACCCGGACGCGTGGAACTCGCGGTGGGCTCATCCCCGGCCGAGCAGTTCCACCAGCCCGTCGGCGAGTTCCGTGCGCCAGCACAGGTAGTCGTGGCCGCCGTTGAACTCGCGGTAGGAGGCGTCGTCGTAACCGGCGGCTGCGAGGGTGTCGCGCAGCCGCCGGGCGGCGGGCAGGGCCACCCACTCCTGCGTGCCGAAGGAGAGCCGGAGCCGTACCGGCAGCCGCGATCCTTCGGCGATCCGGCCGGTGAGCCACTCGGCCTCCGGCCCCGCGGCGGGCCACCAGAAGGAGCCCGACTGGACCAGGGCGTTGCCGAAGCGGTGCGGGGCGGACAGCGCCGCGTACGCGGCGGTCAGTCCGCCGAGGCTCTGCCCGGCGAGCACGGTGCGCGCGGGGTCGTCCGTGAGCGGCAGCCGTCCGGCCGCCCACGGCAGCAGTTCCTCGGTGAGGAAGGCGGTGAACTCGGGGCGGCAGGTCAGCTCCGCCCAGCGGGTGGCCGCGTCCACCGACTCGGGGAGCACGGCGGCGACCGGCGGGAGGCGGCCGTCGGCGATCAGGTTGTCGAGGAGGTGACAGAGCCCGAGCCGCGGCTGCCAGTGCTCGCCGTCGAGCAGCACGAGGACCGGCAGCGGCGCGGACGCCGGACCCGCCCCCGGCGGCAGGTACGTCCAGACGCGCCGCTCTCCCCCGAGGTGCGCGCTCGCCACCTTCTCCTCGGTCACGGTGCCCTTGGCGGTGTCCGGCCTCGGTTCCCAGTCGGCCGCGGACGGCGCCGCTTCCAGCTCCGCGTACGGGACCGGGTCACCGCCCCAACGGCGCGGCAGCGTACGGGAGTTGAAGGGATCCGTGCGGTGCTGTCCGCGCAGCCGGCGCCAGTACTCGGCGGTGCCCGGCTCCGGGCCGCCGCCCTCGTCGGCGAACAGGTCGTAGGTGCCGCGCCAGTCGTGCCGGAGCCGGAGCGTCCAGTGCCAGACGTCGGTGCCGGGCACCCGTTCCATCAGGTTGCCCTCGGGGGCGCGCGGGTCGCCGAGCTTGTTCGGCAGCACCTGGACCGCCCGGGTCTCCGGGCCGCCGCGCCACAGGAAGGTGACCGCCCGGTGTCCGGCGCTGCCCAGCGGGTCCGGTGCCACGAGCGGGGCGCCGGCTCGCCCTACGCCGGCCCAGAACGCGTCGGTGTTCCCGGTCCCCGGGGCCGGCAGGTGGCGGCCGGGCGTCGCGAGCCTCGGCACCTCGTCCGGCCGCGGCAGCCGGGGCGGATGGTTCGGGGCGCCCTGCGGCGGCACCGACGTGATCATGAGGGGACTCCGGGGACAGGGTGATCGACCAAGGGTCACCTTACTCGGAGGGCATGACTTCCCTTCGGCTTCGCCCTCACGGCAGTCAATTAGGCTAGGCTAACCTAACTGCGCGTTCGCGGCGTGTTGTCGCACCGCTGCCGACGGACTCGTCCGCGCACCTCTCCCTTCCCCTCTCACGCCGCCCGCCAGGAGCAGCCCCTCATGAACTCCGACAGACCCGTCCCCGCCGGGACCGTGCCGTCCCGGGCCCCGCGCCCCGCCCGCACCAGGCTGAGCCGCGTGGCCGCGCTCACCGCGGGCGCCACCCTCGGACTCGGCGCCCTCGCCGTGCCGCTCGCGACGGCCGGCACCCAGGGCACGGACGGCACCGGGCCCGTGGCACTCGCCGCGGACGCGACGTCGCCCGCCGTCACCCTCGGCACCACCTCGGTGAAGCCCGGCGGCGACGTGCCGTTCCAGGTGACCGGCTTCCCGGCCGGGGCGAGCCTGAGCGTCAAGCTGGACGACGCGACGCTGCTGAAGCAGTTCGCGATCGGCGACGACGGCACGGTCTCCGGCGCGGTGACGATCCCGGCGGGCACCACGGCGGGCGGCGGCCACTGGCTGCGCTTCCTGGCACCGCAGACCAGCGTGCGCAGCGCCGACCTCACGGTGACGGGCGGGTCCTCGGGCCCGAGCCCGTCCCCCACGCCCACGTCGAGTCCGACCGCGTCGGCGCCCGAGGTGAGGCTCGGCGGCTCGAAGGTCGCGGCGGGCGGCAAGGTCTCCTTCAGCCTCTCCGGGTTCACCGAGGGCCAGACCGTCACGGTCAAGCTCGACGACAGCGAGATCGTCGGCCAGTGGAAGTCGGCCGTGCGGGCCGACGGCACCTTCTCCGGGTCCGTGACCGTACCGGCGTCCACGGCGGCGGGCGGGCACTGGCTGCGCTTCCTGGCGGCGGACCCCGCGACCAGCCTCAGGGCGGACATCACGGTGTCGTCTACGAACTCGGGCGGCGGCGGGAGCGGTTCCGGCGGCGGCTCGGGCAGCGGATCCGGGTCCGGAAGCGGGTCCGGGTCCGGGAGCGGGGGCGGAAGCGGGTCCGGAAGCGGGAGCGGTTCCGGCTCCGGCGGTTCGGGGGCGGGGAGTTCGGCCGGGACGTCCGCGACCATCACCGCGGGCTCGCGGGTCGCCGCGGGCGGCAAGGTCTCGTTCCGGGTGACCGGGTTCCCCGCGGGACAGCAGCTCACCGTGAAACTGGACGACGCGAAGATCATCGGGCAGTGGTCGGGCGGCATCGGGGCGGACGGCTCGTTCTCCGGCAGCGTGACCGTCCCGGAGGGCACCACCGAGGGCGCCCACTGGCTGCGCTTCCTGGCCCCGAACCCCGCGACCAGCCTGAAGGCCGGCTTCACCGTCACCTCGGGGGCGGACGGCACGAGCGCGGCCTCCGCGACGGACCCGTCCGGGGCCTCCGGTACGTCCGCGACGCCCGTACCCGCCGCCTCGGGCGCCCCGGCCTCCGCGACCGATCCCGAGACCGGGGCGAAGGCGCGGATCACGGCCAGTCAGGTGCAGCCCGGCGGGAAGCTCCACTTCGAGGTGAGCAAGTTCCCCGCCGGTGAGACCGTCACCGTCAAGCTGGACGACGAGGGCATCCTCGGTCAGTGGAAGGCCGACGAACAGGGCTCCTACGAGGGCGATGTGACGATCCCGGCCGACACCTCGACGGGCGCCCACTGGCTGCGCTTCCTCGCGCCGAACCCGCCCACCAGTCTGAAGGTCGACTTCCGGGTGACCGCGGCCGGTGCGGCGGCCGACGGCGGCGGGTCCGCCACGGCCGCGCCCGGCACGTCGGTCAGCACCGTCGCCGCCGCCGCGGACACGTCCGTCTCCTACGCGACGGTCGCCTGGTCGGCGGCGGCCGCGGCGGTCGGCGGAGCCGCCGGTGCCGCGGCGACCACCCTGTTCGTCGTCCGCCGCCGGGGCGGCGCGGGCATGGGCACGGGCACCACGGCGACGGGCTGACGCCCCGCCCCGTGCCCGTACCGGACCGCCCGCGGCGGGCCCCGGCCCAACTCCGTCGCGCCACCCGCGCCTTCGCGGCGAAATGTAGTCCGCATCACACCCCGAACCCCGGGCTACTTAGGTAAGCCTAAGCTAACTTCTAGGGGTACTGATCACCCGTGCGACCCACGTCAGGGAGATGACTCAGCATGACCACACCCACCCGCAGCCGCCGCCGTACCGCAGTCGGCGCGGCGATCGCCACAGCGCTCGCCGCGGGCAGCAGCCTGGCACTGACGGGCACCGCGTCCGCGGGCACCGCGCGGACGACCGCCTCGGCCGTCGACCAGGCGCCCCTCGTGACCGGCCTCTACCAGTCCGCGTACTCGGAGCGGAACCACGTGCTGTGGACCACCTCCGCGGTCGGCCGGCCGCCGGTGGCCAACTCCAGCCTCCTGAAGGTGGACCCGAAGACGCTGAAGGTGAAGGCCACCTACACGCCGCCGGTCACCGACGCCTCCACCGGCGCGGTGGAGGCGGTCTACGGGGTCGCCGTGGACGACGAGCACAACACCGTCTGGACGACGAACACCCGCAACAACACGGTCGCCGTCTACAGCCAGCGCACCGGTGAGCACCTCGCCACGCTGCCGGACGTGGGCCACGCCCGGGAGATCGTCGTCGACGAGCGCCACAACACCGTCTGGGCGAGCGCCTTCAGCGACGGCACGCTCGTGGCGTTCGACAGCAAGACCTTCGAGGAGAAGGAGCGCGTCACGGTCGAGGGTTCGGGCCCGGCGGGTCTCGCCGTGGACGAGCGCAGCGGCACGGTGTACGCCGCGGACCTCACCAACGACCAGCTCATCGAGGTCACCCGCAAGTCGGCGACCCCGCGGCTGATCCCGGCGGGCGACGGCCCGATCTCGGTCTCGCTGTCCGCTGACGGCCGCACCGCGTACGCCGCCGACCAGACGGGCGGCGGCGTCTCGGTGGTCGACCTGCGCAAGGGCGAGGTCACCAAAACCGTCACGACCGGCGCGGGCCCGCTGTCCGTGGCCACCGACGAGCGCTCGGGCGACGTCCTGGTCGTCAACCGCACCGACGCCACCGTCTCCGTCGTGGACCCGCGCAAGGGCACCGTCAAGGAGACCCTGACGACGGGCGCCAACCCCAACCACGTCGAGGTCGCGAACGGCACCGCGTACGTGGTCGACAAGTCCGGCGCCGGCGCGAACGGCGAGGACCAGGTCAACCGCATCCGTCTCGGCCGCTGACCGGCCGCGGACCCGCGGGCACGACTCGGGCGCCCGGACCGCCGTTCCTCCATGCGGCGGGCCGGGCGCCCGTTCCTGTGCCGTACCGCTCCCCCGCGGCGGACCGGCCGTCAGCCGGTCAGCCTGTCGGAGGGGGTGTGACGCCCAACTGCTCGGCGCGGTCGAGCAGTTCTCGCCACACCTTGGGCGCCACCGGGATGCCGGCCGCGCCACGTCCGGCCGCCACCGCCGCGCTGCGCTCGCCGGGGTAGAAGACGCCGTCCGCGCCGTCCGCCACCGGGAGCCCCTTGAGCGTGCCGAGGGTGGCGTCGACGTCGGCGGCGAACCGCTCCGCGCCGCCGAAGGCCGCCGGGTCCAGGGCGATCAGCAGCGCGTTCTGGCGGTGCTTGCGCCCCTGCGGGTCGTCCGAGTGGAAGGCGGCGAAGATCGGCGCGCCGACGAGCACACTGGTCAGCAGCTCGAACGCGAACGACATGCCGGACCCCTTGGCGCCGCCCAGGGGCAGCGGCATGACCGCCTGTTCCGGGTCGGTCGTCGGGGTGCCGTCCTCGGTCGCGGCGGCGTTCTCGGGCAGCGGGGTGCCACTGGCCTTCGCCTGCCGGATCCTGCCCAGCGCGATGGTGGCGGTGGCCATGTCGAGGAGCAGCGGGGCCCGGTCCGAGGACGCGGCGGAGGGGACGGCGACGGCCAGCGGGCTGGTCGCGACGGCGGCGCCCTTGACGCCCGTGTAGCCCATGTTGGGCATGCCGGCGACGAAGCCGATGCCGACCAGGCCCGCTTCGGCGATCTTCGACACGTAGTAGCCGATGGCGCCGGTGTGGACGGTGCGGCGCACGCCCACCGCCGCGACGCCGTTCGTGCCGGCCCGGCGTACGGCCTCCTCGGCGGCGGCGGTGAGCGCCACCGGGCCCGGCGCGCGGTCGGCGTCCAGGACGGCGGCGGCCGGGGTGGTGGACTCGATCCCGATGCGCGGGTCGGCGTTGGCGACGCCCTTGGCGAGCAGGTCGAGGTAGGCGGGGACGCGGGCGACGCCGTGCGAGTCGACGCCGCGCAGCGCGGCCCAGACGAACACGTCGGCGGTGGTCCGCGCGTGCCCGGCGGCGAGCCCTCCCTTCTCTAGCAGGGCGGCGGAGAAGGTGCGCAGGTCCTCGGCGGGGACGAGCACCTTGCCCGGCTGGGGGGTCGGGGGCGGTGTGTCGGACATGGCGGCGGGTGCCTCCTGTTTCAGGGGCCGGGGTTCAGCGGGTGAGGTGTTCGGCTGGGCAGCGGTTCAGCGGTTCAGCGGGTGACGAGGACGTCGACGACGGCGGTGGTGCCCTCCGCCACGGCCTTGAACGCGCGTTCCAGGGCGGGGACGAGGGCGTCGGCCGTGTCGACGGTCTCGGTGTGCATCCCGAACGGCTCCGCGAACGCGGCGAGCCGGGGCAGCCGGCGCAGATCGGTGCCGAGCCATTCACCGGTCCCGGCGGCGGCACCCTCGGGGTAGAACCTGCGGTGGTTGAGGTTCATCGATTTGTAGACACGGTTGTTGAACACCACGATGAGCAGCGGGAGTCCGTACGTCCTGGCGGCGTCGTACGACGGCAGCACCGGGTTGTACATCAGGGCGCCGTCGCCGACGGTGAACACCACGGGGCGGTCCCCGGCGGCCAGTTTGACGCCGAGCGCGACCGCGATGCCCTGGCCGAGACCGCCCTGGACGTAGAAGTACGAGTCCGCCTCCGAGGTCCGCAGGTGCCGTTTGACGATCCGGCTGTGCGTGATGGTCTCGTCGACGACGATGCCGTCCCGGCCGTCGAGCAGCCCCCGCAGCGCGGCGGCGACCAGCACCGGATCGACGCCCTCGGCCTGCCCGGACTCCCCCGCCCGGTCCGTCCGCCCCGCGGCCTTCGCCTCGGCGGCGGCGATGGCGGCCTGCTCGTCGGAGTGCCGCTCCTCCTGGGCGGCGCGGCGCGCGGTGACGGCCGCGACGTCCAGCTCCTTCGCCCGCTTGGCGAGCTGGCGCAGCGTGTTGGCGACGCTGCCCTCCAGGTAGGTGTCCGCGAACAGCACCTGGTAGCCGACGTGCGGGCGCTGCGGCACCTCGTCGATGACGACGACCTGCGCCTTCGAGGGGCGCCGGCTGGGCGGGTAGAACGGGGCGCGGCAGTTGACCAGGAGGATCA
The DNA here is from genome assembly GCF_042732375.1 of Streptomyces sp. NPDC059785. Lineage (NCBI taxonomy): Bacteria > Bacillati > Actinomycetota > Actinomycetes > Kitasatosporales > Streptomycetaceae > Streptomyces > Streptomyces sp. NPDC059785. Next base: position 26,712 of record NZ_JBHWHV010000051.1, on the reverse strand, counting down.
GGTCCGCCTCCGCCATCCACGGTCCGATGTCGCTGCCAGCGTGCAGCGGATGGGTGCGCGGGAAGTTGCCGCACACGGCCGAGTCGGGTTCGACCACCGGGATCTGCCACGCCTCGGCGAAGGCGAGGAGGGCCTCGAAGCCGCCCGCCTCGCGCCCCGCCGTCTCCGTGACGATCACGGGGTTGCGCGCCTCGCGGATCATCCGCGCGACGGGGTCGACCTCCTCGGGCGAGCTGTGGGTGGCGCCCGGCCGGACGACGGGCCCCGCCGCGCGGCCGTCCCACTCCTGGAGCATGATCTCCAGCGGGATGTTCAGATAGGCGGGTCCCGCGGGCGCCCGCCAGGCCAGTTCGGCGGCCCGGGTGATCATCGTGGGCAGGGTGTGGACGCTCGCCGCCTCGTTGGCCCACTTGGTGAACGGCTGGGCGACGTGGTGCGGGCCGCCCACGATGGACAGGTTGCGGTACCACTGGCCGCCCGGGTCCGGGCCCGGACCGTCGCCGTAGGTGCTCGACTCCGAGGAGGCGACCACCATCGGGACCCCGGCCAGCAGGGCGCCGTGGACCGCCATCGAGCCCTGGAGCAGGCCGGGCGCCGCGTGCAGGAGCACGCCCTGCGGGCGGCGGGCGAGCAGTCCGTAGCCGGTGGCCATGCCGACGGCGACGGTCTCGTGGGTGAGGTCGAGGTAGCGGGGTGCGGGCTCCCCGTCGCGGTGCCGGCGGGCCAGCGACTCCCATACCGGGGCCCATTCGGACCCCGATGAGCAGAAGACGTAGTCGGCGCCGGCGGCATGGAGGGCGGAGACGACGGCGTCACCGCCGTCGGCGCCCGGGGTGTTCACGGTGTCGGTCATCCCGGTCCCTCAGCCCTCGATCGGCCAGCCGAGGCACTCCGAGATACCCCGGCCCATGATCCACTCCAGCTCCTCGGCGGTGAAGTCGAAGTGCTTGGTGAACTGCTCGATGGTGTCGGTGTACGTCAGGCCGTGGCCCAGCAGGCGGGTGATGTCGGTGCCCCAGAAGCAGCGCTCCGGGCCCATCCGGTCGACCATCTCGCGCACGTACTTCTCGATGTTCTTGTTCGGGAACGGCTCGGTGGAGTAGCCGGGCAGCGCCGAGACCTTGACGTAGATGTTGGGGTGTTCGTGCAGGTCGGCGGTCTCCTGGACCCAGTAGCCGATGGCGTCGTCGACGCAGCGGGCCATGATGCCCATGTGATCGATGATGATCTTCAGCCCGGGGTGCTTGGCGGCGATCACGCCGAGCTCCTTCTTCCAGATCGGGGCGTGCACCATGGTGGGGATCGACAGCTCCTCGGCGACGGGCCAGTACCAGTCGTTGGTGCCGTCGATCATCCAGTTGCGGTCCTGCGGCCGGTGGAAGGTGAGCCGGGTGCCCTTGATGTACGGATTCTGCGCGAAGTCCCGCAGCATGGCGGTGCCTTCGGCCTCGTTGTCCTGCGGGACGCGGGCCATGATGCCGAAGCGGTCCGGGTGGGCCTCGCAGGCTTCGAGGGCGTAGTCGATGCGGTTGCCCTCCCACGACGGCGGGAGGATCAGCGCGCGGTTGACGCCGGCCTCGTCCATCAGCGCCAGGCACTCCTCGTGGCTGAAGGGCTCTTCGCGGTGGCCGTTCAGCCGGATCCGCTCGCGCGCTCCGGGGACCCACGGACGGTCGGGGGACTCTTCGAGCCAGATGTGGACCTGGGAGTCGACGACGAACATGTCGGTGCTTCTTTCTGTCGGGCGGCCGGCCGCCGCGAGAGCTGCCGGAAGGACGCTGGGCTGATCAGACGTTAGGCGGCCCCGGCGGGTCTGCCGAGAGCTGCGCGCGCAAGCACTTGTTGCGCGAAAAGCTGCTGTTGAGATGGGTGTTCAGGGGTCGGGCGAGAGGGTGGGGCGCGCGGTGGTCAGCCCCTCGGGCGCTCGCCGAGCACGGCGTCCGCGAGGTGCTCCGCGATGGCCATCGAGGATGTCGCGGCCGGGGACGGCGCGTTGCGGACGGCGGTGACACGGCCCACCTGGTGGATGCGGAAGTCGTCCACGAGCGTGCCGTCCCGGTCCAGGGCCTGGGCCCGTACGCCCGCGCCCGCGCGCACCACGTCGGCGGCGCCGATCTCCGGTACGTAGGCCCGCGCGGCCTTCATGTACGCGGTCTTCGACAGTGAGCCGCGCAGCTCCTTCAGGCCGGTCCGCCAGTGCTGTCCGGCCATGTGCCAGGTGCCGGGCCAGGCCGCGGTCCGGGCGAGGTCGCGCAGCGAGATCCGGGAGCGGCGGTAGCCCTCGCGGGCACCGGCGAGCACGGCGTTGGGACCCACCTCCACCTCGCCGTTCACGCGGCGGGTGAAGTGGACGCCGAGGAACGGGTAACGGGGGTCGGGCACCGGATAGATGAGACCGCGCACCATGTGTGCCCTGTCGGGGCGTACGGTCATGTACTCGCCGCGGAAGGGGATGATCCGCGGTTCGGCCCCGTCGTCGGCGAGTTGGGCGACGCTGTCCGACTGGAGCCCCGCGCAGAGGACGAGCCGGCCGACGCGGACGGTGTCCTGGCCCGACGCCACCTCGATGCCGTTCGGCACCTGGGTGACGCGGGTGACCCGGAAGCCGAGGCGGACCTCGCCCCCGCCGTCCTCGACGTCCCTGGCGAACTCCCCGGCGATCCGCGTGTAGTCGGTGATGGCGGTGCGCGGGGAGTGCAGGGCCGCCTTGCCCGCGGCGTGCGGCTCGATCTCGCGGATCTCCCCGGCGGACACCTCGCGCAGTCCGGGCACCCGGTTCCGGCGCGCCCTGGCGCCGAGGGCCGCCATGCGCGGGACCTCCTCGTCGGTGACCGCCACGACGAGCTTGCCGCACTCGTCGTACGGCAGCGCGCGGTCGGCGCAGTACTCGCGCAGCAGGATCGTGCCGCGGGTGCACAGGCGGGCCTTGAGGCTGCCGGGCGTGTAGTAGATGCCGGCGTGCACGACGCCCGAGTTGTGGCCGGTCTGATGGGCGGCCACCCGCTCTTCCTTGTCCAGGACGACGACCCGGGTGCCGGGCCGCCGCAGGGTGATCTCGCGGGCGGTGGCCAGCCCGACGATGCCGGCGCCGACGATCCCGATCGTCTCGTCAGCCATGGTGGTTCTCCGTTCTGCGTGCCGCCCCGCGGGGCGCGGTCACCGTCATCCGCCGAAGTGGACGGCGACGGTCTTGACGCGGGTGTAGAAGCGCAGGGCCTCCTCGCCCTGCTCCTTGAAGGCCGATCCGGAGTCGTGGAAGCCGCCGAAGGGGTGGTGGACGTCCCAGCCGGAGGTGGTGGTGTTGACGGCGACCTGGCCGCACTCCGCCTCGTCGGCGAAGCGGTACGCGGAGGCCAGGTCCCGGGTGAAGACGGCGGCGGCGAGGCCGTACACGGAGTCGTTGACGGCCGTCACGGCCTCCTCGAAGGAGCCGACCGTGCGCAGGGCGATGACCGGCCCGAAGACCTCCTCGCGCCATACGTTCATCCCGGCGGTGACGTCCGCGAGGACGGTGGGGCTGACGTAGCAGCCGTGCCTGCGGGCCTCGTCCCCGGGCCGGTCGCCGCCGGTGAGCACCCGGGCGCCCTGCTCGACCGCGCGGCCGATGTCGGCGAGGACACCGTCCCGCTGCCCGGCGCTGACCAGCGGTCCCATGGTGGTCGCGGGATCGGCGCCGGGCCCGGTGCGCAGCGCGGCGACCTCGGCGAGCAGCAGCTCGGTGAACCGCTCCGCCACCGGCTCCTCGACGATCACCCGGCTGGTGGCGGTGCAGCGCTGCCCCGCCTGCCCGAAGGAGGCCGCGACGACGGCCTTCGCGGCGGCCGGGAGGTCGGCGTCGGCGAGGACGGCGGTGGCGTTCTTGCCGCCCAGCTCGCCCTGGAAGCGCACGTTGCGCGCGGCCAGTGCGGCGCGCAGTGACTCGCCGACCTCGTTGCTGCCGGTGAAGGTGACGGCGGCGATGCGCGGGTCGGCGATCAGCGCGTCACCGATGGCCGAGCCGCGTCCGGTGACCACGTTCAGCACCCCGGCGGGCAGACCCGCGTCGTGCAGGGCGCGCGCGAAGTGCAGGGCGACGACCGGGGTCTCGGTGGCGGGCTTGAGGACGGCCGCGTTGCCGGCCGCGAGAGCGGGCGCGAGCTTGCGGGCCGGGGTGAGCAGCGGGTCGTTCCACGGGGTGATGGCGAGGACGACACCGAGGGGCTCGCGCCGGTGGCTGGTGCGGGTGTCGGGGCGTACATCGTGCAGCAGCGTGCCGTAGCCGGCCCGGGCGGTCCCGGCGTAGTACTCCAGGAAGTCGGCGGCCTTGCCCACCTCGCCGGTCGCCTCGGCGCGGGTCTTGCCCATCTCGGCCACCAGGTCGGCGGCGATGTCCGTGGCGCGCTCGCGCAGCAGCCGGGCCGCGCCGCCCAGGATCCGGGCGCGCTCGAAGGGGCTGGTGCGCTTCCAGACGGCGAAGCCCTCCGCCGCGTGGCCGAAGGCGCGGGTGACGTCGTCCGCGGTCATCGCCGGTACCCGGGCGACGGGTTCGCGGAGGTCGGACGGGTCGTGGACGTCCAGCCAGGCGTCGGACGCGACCCACTGCCCGCCGGAGAGGGTTTCCATCGTGCGCGTCAAGATCGTTGCTCCCTTCGAAGCGGTGTGCTGCCGCACCGTGGTGTGTGGTCGCACCGTGGTGTGTGGTCGCACCGACGACACACGAGAACCGGGCGGGCCGACCAGCCCCGCGGCGGCATGCATTGCTTGCGTGCCGCGCACGCCCGGACCTGCGTGGAGCCGGGCCGGGGCGTGCTGGAATCAGCACGCCCACAGCCGTGACCGAGAGCAGGGACCCACCCATGGCATTCGCCGTCGTCGCCCACTACCGCTGCGCACCCGCCGACGAGAGCACCGTGCGCGCCGCGCTGCTGAAGATGCGCGAACACACGCTGGACGAGCCGGGGAACCTGGCGTACACCGTGCACGCGGAGGCGGACGTGCCGGGCTCGTTCGTGCTCTACGAGCAGTACACCGACCGCGCCGGGTTCGACGCCCACGCGGCGGCCGGCTATTTCGACGAGCTGATCGTGCGGACGGTACGGCCGCTGCTGACCGACCGCACGGTCACCTTCGCCCAGGTGCTCTGAGCCCCGGCGTTTCCCGGGCGCCCGCGTCAGAACTCGTTGCCCCAGCAGTACCGGGCCAGCGTCTCCACCAGGACCAGCTTGCGCCGCTGGTCCTCGGCGCCGAGCAGCGGGCGGCCGGCCGCGTCGGCGAAGCCGCGGGACGGGGCGAGGGCCATGTCCTCGATGTCCTTGACCTCCGCGGCGGCGTCGACGCGGGCCAGCACCGTGTCGATGTCGGGGTCCTCCCCCACCGGTACGGCCGGGCCGACCACGCCGAGACAGGCGTCCCGGTCCTCCGGCAGCGCCCTGAGCAGCTCCAGCTCGGCCCCGGTGCCCCGGTCGTAGGGCAGCACCCAGCGGTCCGCGGGGACCTCGGCGTACAGGCGCTCGGCGCGGGCCCGGTCCACCGTGTCCGGCGCCGCCCAGCCGGGGCAGACGCCGATGCGTACGCCCTCGGGGCGCTCGTCGAGCCGGACCGCCGCCGCGTCGACGGCGAGCGCGTCCGCGAAGGAGAGCGCGCCCGCCGGGCCGGGTTCGGCGGCCGTGTGCGCGAGGAGCAGCGGGTTGTTCAGCTGGACCAGGCGGACGCCCCGGGCGAGCAGCAGCCCGATCTCGGCGTGCACGATCCCGGCCAGCGCCTCGCCGAGTTCGCGGGCCGAGGCGGGGCCGCCCGAGCCGGCCAGGTCCGGGTCGAAGCAGGTCGCGGCGAGGTAGGCCGGGGACGGCAGCGACACCTTGGGGGCGATCACGGTCAGTTGGGCCAGCAGGTCGGCCCAGTCAGCCACCAGCGGTCCTTCCGCCTTCGGCGGCGCCTCGGCCACCCAGCGGGCCAGGCCGTCCGTCTCCCGGCCCGTGCGCCGGAAGCCGGAGACGCCGTCGAGCACGGCGCTGCGGAAGTCCTCGCGGGGCAGATCGCCGTCGGTGACGACGGTGCAGCGCAGCTTGCGCTGGAGGGCCACCGCCTCCTCGACCGCGGTGCGCTCCGCCTCGCGCAGCGCGTCGGCGTCGAGCTCTCCGGCGGCGGCCCGGGCCCGGGCGGTCCGCAGACTGTCGGGGCGTACGAGGCTGCCGTGGTGGTCGATGCGGTAGTTGAAGGTGTCCGCCATGATCAGACGCCCTTTCCGGTGGTCCGGGCCGCCCCGTTGCCGTCACCGGCCCCGGCCGGCGTGCCCGCCACGCCCCACGCGGCGAACTCCAGCTCGTAGCCGAGGGCCGCGAGGACCTCGTCGGCGAGCACCTGGTCCTCGTCGGCGGTGCCCCCGGCGACGCCGAGGCCGCCGATGATCTCGCCGTCCTTCTTGATCGTGACGCTGCCCTCGGTGGCCATGATGGGCAGGGCGGCGCCCGGGAGCTGGGAGAGCTGGGAGAAGAAGACCGGCTGGCTCTCCTGCCACTTCTTCAGCATCTTCCCGGGGCGCTGCATCACGGCGGCGGTGTACGCCTTGGCGCGGGCGATGTCCGGGGTGAGCGGGCGCGCCCCGTCGGACCGGCGGACCGCGACGACGAAGCCGCCCGCGTCCACCACGGCGACGCTCACCGCCTTGCCGAGGGCCCGTGCGCGCTCGATGACGGCGTCGATGACGGCGTCGGCTGCGTCGAGGGTGAGGCTGCTCATGCGGTTTCCTTCTGTTCCTTCGGTGCGGTGAGGGTGCGGCGCAGGCGGGCGACGGCCCGGTTGTACTCGGCGGGCGCCTCCCAGTACATGGAGTGCGGGGCGTCCGGGACGATCTCCAGGTGGGAGCCGGGCAGCAGTTCGTGGGCGCGGGTGACGGTCTTCACGCTGAGCACGGCGTCCCGTTCGCCGGCCAGGAAGGCGACCCGGACGCCGGAGTCCGCGATGTCCTGGAGGGTCGGGCCGTCGGTGTCGAGGTTGCGCAGGTCGGCCATCCTGGCGGCGTTGAAGGTGCCCATCTGCTGGAAGAGGAAGGTGAGGTCGGCCCGTTCCCGCTGGAACTCCTTGGTCAGGAGCCGGTCGATGACGGGGAGCTTGACGGCCTCGGCGCGGTCGGCGGCGGCGAGTTCCCTCAGCTCGGGGTGGCTGACGCCGCCGAGCGAGTGGCCGAGGACGACGGAGGAGACGCGCCGGGGACGCAGCAGCGCCGCGCGCAGGGCGGCCACCGAGCCGATGGACTGGCCGACGAGCATGACGTCGGTCAGGTCCTCCCGGTCCAGGACGGCGACGACGTCACCGGGGAAGTCCTGGCCGTCGAACTCGCTCATATCGCTGTCGGACCTGCCGAAGCCGCGCAGGTCCACGGTGACGACGGTGAACTCCTCGCGCAGCGCGGCCACCTGCTGCCACCAGGCGGCGTGGTGCCCGCCCGAGCCGTGCACGAACAGGATCGCGGGACCGCTGCCGTGACGCTCGTAGTAGACGGCGGTGCCGTCGGAGTCGGCGATGGGCATGGGGATGAACTCCTCGCTCTACGGCGTCAGTTGGGGCGCTTGCCGTGGAAGACCAGCTCGATCATGGTGTGGTCGGGGTCGTGGATGTAGCAGAACTTGGACTGGTTCTCGGGCCGCTCGATCGGCCGGGTGTGCCGGATGCCCAGCTCCCCCAGGTGGGCCAGGAACTCGTCCCAGTCGTCCACCTCGACGGCGAAGTGGTACGGCGCCATCCGCTCCATCTCCTCGACCGGCGTGAAGTGCAGGTCGAAGTTGCCGCGGGTCATCAGCACGACGCGGGTGTTGGACTTCGGCATGATCCGCTTCATGCCGAAGACCTTCGTGTACCACTCGGCGGTCCGGTCGGGGTCGGTGGTGGGGAAGTTGACGTGGTGGATGTAGCGGGGTGCTGCGCTCATGGCTGTGTCCCTTGCTCCTCTTCGGGTCGTACGGGGTGTTCCGCTTCGGGCCTGACGGGGTGTTCCGCTTCGAGTCGTACGGGATTGGACAGGACGCCGATGCCGCTGATCGCGATGTCGACGGTGTCCCCGGCTTCGAGTGGGCAGGTGGCCTCGGCGCCCATCCACAGGACGTCGCCGGGGTGCATGGTGATGTGCCTGGTGATCTCGACGATGAAGTCGAAGGGGTCGAAGACCATGTCGCCGGTCGGGAAGGAGGCCCGTTCCTCGCCGTTGACCCGCAGCGTGGTCGTCTGGGCCAGCGCGTCGGTGTCGGTCTCGATCCAGGGGCCCATCGGTTTGAACGTGTCGCTGTTCTTGGCGCGCCAGAAGGTGCGGTCCTGGTGCTGCCAGGTGCGGGCGCTGACGTCGTTGCCGATGGTCCAGCCGAAGACGGCGGCGCGGGCCTCCGCGTGGGTGGCGTGGCGCAGGGTGCGGCCGATGACGGCGACGAGTTCGGGTTCGGCCTCGAACCGGCCCGTCACCCCCGCCGGTCTGACGATCGGCGAACGGTGGCCGGTCAGGGCGTTGTTGGCGCGGTAGCCGACCTCGGGCCGGCCGGGTGTGGCCGCCCCGGCGTGCGCGATGTGGCGCGGGTAGTTGAAGCCGACCGCGTAGAACACGGGCGGTACGACGGGCGGCAGCCAGACGGCACCGGCCACCGGAATGGTGCCGATGACGTGGGGGTCGCCGTCGAGCGGGCTGCCGGACAGCAGCTCGACGTCCCGCTCGCCGACCCGGCCCCAGACCGCCCGGCCGCCGGCCGACACACGTGCGTACCTCATGGCGCCAGCAGGTGCGATACGCGCTTGGTGATCAGGTAGGCGTCCAGCGCCTCGGGTCCGCCCTCCCGGCCGTAGCCGCTGTCCTTGACACCGCCGGAGGGCGCCTCGTGGACCGAGCCGCCGCAGTGGTTGAGGGAGAGGATGCCCGCTTCCAGGCCGTCCGACAGCCGCTCGGCGGTGGCCGCGGACCGGGTGAAGCCGTAGGCGGCCAGGCCGTACGGCAGGGAGTTGGCGGTGGCCAGGGCGTCGTCGAGGTCACTGAAGGAAAGGATCGGCGCGAGCGGTCCGAAGGGTTCCTCGGACAGCAGCTCCGCGTCGGCCGGTACGTCGGTGAGGACGGTCGGCTGGAAGAAGTAGCCGGGCCGGTCCGGACGTTCGCCGCCGGTGCGCACGGTGGCGCCCCGGCGCACGGCGTCCGCGGTCAGCCGCTCGGCCGACCGCAGCCTGCGTTCGTTGGCGAGCGGGCCCATGGTGGTGCCCGGCTCCAGCCCGGCGCCGACCACGAGCGCCTCGGCGGCCTTGACGAACTCGGCGGTGAAGTCCTCGGTCAGGCTCTCGTGGACCAGGAAGCGGCTGGGCGAGGTGCACACCTGGCCCGCGTTGAAGAACTTGGCCCGCGCGGCCCGGCGGGCGGCCTGCCCCGGGTCGGCGTCGGCGCACACGATCACGGGAGCGTGCCCGCCGAGCTCCATCAGGGCGGGTTTCATGACCCGGCCCGCGTCGGCGGCGAGCAGCTTGCCGACCGGGACCGAGCCGGTGAACGCGACGAGGCGGGTGACCGGGGAGGCGATGAGACGGGCGGAGACCTCGGCGGGCTCGCCGAAGACGAGGTTGAGCACCCCGGCCGGCAGCCCGGCGTCCGCATAGCAGGCGACCAGGGCGGCGGCGGTCGCCGGGGTCTCCTCGGACGCCTTGATGACGAGGGAGCAGCCGGCCGCCAGGGCGGAGGAGATCTTGCGGTTGGGGCCGCCCACCGGGAAGTTCCACGGTACGAAGGCGGCGACGGGTCCGATGGGCTCGCGCCGGACGCTGAGGACGGTGCCGGGGGCCGAGGGGATGATGCGGCCGTAGGCGCGGCGGGCGTCGTCGGCGTGCCAGCGCAGGGTGTCGGCGGTCCTGCGGGCCTCGCCTTCCGACTCGGTGAGCGGCTTGCCCTGCTCCAGGGTCATGACGCGGCCGATTTCAGCGGCGCGCTCGGCGATCAGGTCGGCGGCGGCGTGCAGGATCGCGGTGCGCCGGGCGACCGGTGTCACGCGCCAGGTCCTGAACCCCTGCCCGGCGGCGTCGAGCGCCCGGTCGAGGTCCCCGGGCGTGGCGAGGGGGACGGCGCCGATCACCTCCTCGGTGGCCGGGTTCACTACGGGGGCGGTGTGTCCGGTGCCGCCCTGGCACCACTCGCCCGCTATGTACATGCGGACGGCGGGATAGCCGTCATCGGTGGTCATGAAGGGTGCCCTCTCAGGCCGGAGTTCGGTGGGCGTAGGGGGTCAGCGGGCTGCGGCCGTGTCCTGCTGGTCGTCGTCCCGGTTGGTGCGCAGCGCCCAGATGTGGTGGGGCGGCGTCGTCTCGTGGACACGGGTGGCGTAGGAGTCGTCGACGCGGTCCATGTCCGCCGCGTACTCGACGCGTCCGCCGCAGGGGGCGTGGAGGAAGCGGAAGACATTGGAGCCGACGGTGTGCCGGCCGAGTCTGCGCGCCTCCCGCCAGCCCTTCTCGATCATGTGGTTGCCGCCCTCGACGACGTCGTCGAAGCCGGGCACCTCGAAGGAGACGTGGTTGTGTCCCGCGCGGTCGGGGCGGTGGCAGAGCAGGAAGTTGTGCTGGTCGTCGTCGCCCTCGCACTGCATGAAGACGCCCATGGGCTTGACGATGTCCGTCGGCCGGAAGCCGAGGCGGTCGGTGTAGAAGGCCCAGGCACGCTCGCGTCCTTCCTTGGGGATGTTGAGCGCGACGTGGCACATGCGCAGCGGCCGTACGCGGCCGACGGAGGTCAGTGGTTCGTTCCAGCGGCGGACGCTGCCCGTGACGTTCGCGGTGCGCACGGCGGCGTCGGGCCCCGGGCGGGGGCGGGCCAGGGCGAGTCCGAGGCCGAAGCCGGTCTCGTCGGCGGTGTGGTGGACGCCGTCCGCGGACTCGGTGACGTCCCGGTCGGCGGCGACGAGCGAGACGAGCGTGCGCAGTTCGTCCTCGGTGTCCACGCCCCAGACGACCTCGCGGAGGGTGGGACCGGGTTCCAGGGGCGGCGGGAGCGCGGGGCTCGGCCGGGTGTCGAGACAGAGCGTCTGTCCCACGAGCGTCTCGAACGCGGCGTGGTCGTCGGTCCGTTCCACGAGCGTCAGGCCGAAGTCGCCGAAGAAACGCACGCACGTGTCGAGATCCTCGACGCCGTAGGTGACGGATTCGATGCGCTGAATTCCCATGGACTCCTCAATTCGCATGCGCGGACAATGAACTGGACAACGCTTACGTCACCGGCCGATCGCGGGAATGGGATTCTCCGAGAACCACTGGGTGAGGAAATCCAGGAAAACGGTGACCTTGCGGGGTGTTTCCTGGCCCGGTCCGTAAATGGCGAACAGCGGCCGGTCGGGTACGGCCAGTTCGGGCAGCAGAATCCGCAGCGCGCCGGAGACGAGATCGTCGTAGGCCGGCCGCTGCGGCAGCAGGGCTATTCCCCGGCCGTGCACGGCGGCCTTCTGGAGGGCGAGATAGGAATTGGAGGAGAAGGCGACGTTACGGATCTTGTGCAGGGTGCTGGCGTGTCCGTGTCCGATGCGCCAGACCGGGTCGTTCACATGGACCAGGCACTCGTGCTCCGCCAGGTCGTTGGGGTGGCCGAGGGTCCCGCACCGGTCCAGGTACTTCTCCGACGCGCACAGCACGAACGGCAGCGAGGCGATCTTCTTCAGCCGCACGCTGGAGTCCCGCAGGTCGCGGGTGTGGAAGGCGACGTCGAAGCCGCTGTCCAGGAAGTCGTAGGTCCGGTCGGACATGCCGCCCAGCTCGAAGCGGACGACGATCCTGGGGTGGGCGGCCGAGAAGGCGGCGATGGCGTCGCCGAGGTCCAGGCTGCCGATCCACTTGGGACAGATGATGTTGAGCGAGCCCTCGGCGCGGTCGTGCAGGTGCGCGATGCTCGAGTCCTCCGCCTCGATCTCGTCGAGGATGCGGGCGGCGAACTCGGCGTACCGCACGCCCGGTTCGGTCAGGCTGACGGACCGGGCGGTGCGGTTGACCAGGCGGACGCCGATCTGCCGTTCCAGCTCCGCGACATGGCGCGAGACAAGTGATCCCGAGGAGCTCAGCAGCTTGGCCGCGCCGCTGAAACTGCCGACGTCGGCGACGGTGACGAAGCTGCGCATGAGCAGCAGACGGTCCATGGTTCCTCCGTCCGGTCACGGCCGCCGGGGTCGGGGGCCGTGTCGGGCATAGCTGGTGCGGGTGGGCGTGCCGTCGTGCGGCACGGGCGGGGCGGGTGCCGAGCCGCCGGGGTCACTTGTCGGCGGGGCAGTACAGCGGCGCGGTGTCGGTGTTGTCCTTGGTGATCAGCCGGATCGGGGTGTGGGCGATCTTCTCCGTCTTCTCCTCGCGCAGCAGGGCGACGGAGTTCTTGACGGCTATCTCGCCGGTGTCCTTGGCGGAGTTGGCGACGGTGGCGGAGAAGCGGCCGTCCTTGACGGCGGCCAGGCCCTTGTCGGTGCCGTTGACCGTGACGATCTTGACGTCCTTCTTGCCCGCGGCGTCGAACGCCTTGCGGACCGCGAAGCCCATCTCCTCGTTCGCCACGAACGCGTAGTCGAGGTCCGGGTGGGCCTGGATCATGTTCTCGGCGACGTCCTGGGCCTTGGCCGCGTTGAACATGCCGGGCTGGTTGGCCACGACCTTCGCGTTCTTCGGCAGCGCCTTGGTGAATCCGTCGACCAGCAGGTCGGAGGCGGCTCCGGGGGCGCCCGCGACGACACCGACCTGGACGGACCTCCCGCCCGCGTCCTTCTCCACCCAGCCGGCGTCCAGCTTGCCGACCTGGGTGAGGTCGACGAGCACCGCGCCCAGGATGTCGTCGGCCTCGCTGCTGACCGAGGTCAGGAAGATCGGGATGCCCGCGGCCTTCGCCTTGGCGATGTCGCCCTTGAGGGCGTCGGTGTTGACGGTCTGGACGACGAGCGCGCTGACGTTGCGCGAGATCATGTCCTCGATGTTGGACAGCTCGGTACCGGGGTTCTGGTGCGAGTTGGCCGTGTAGAGCTTGACGTTCTGCTTCTCGGCGGTCTGCTCGATGGACTTTTGCAGACACGTGTGGAACTCGGTGTCCGCGCCGTTGACGAAGCCGAGGGTGGTCCCGCCGCCGCCTTTGGAACCGGAATCGGAATCGGCGCCGCAGCCGCTGAGCAGGAGGGTGAGCGAGCAGGCCGAGACGGCCAGGGCTCTGCGGGGGCGGAGGGACAGGTTCGTCATTGAGCTGCCTTTCGTGGCGTACGGGTGCGGGTGCGGACGTGCGGTCGTCCGCCGGGTGGGTGGGCGCGACCGGTCGTCGGTGACCGGTGGCGGCTGCCGCGTCAGTGCCGGGACTTCTTGTGGAACTGGTTGGCGATGGCCGCGATCAGCAGGACGGCGCCGACGGAGATGGTCTGGAAGTAGCTGGAGACCTGGAGCAGGTTCAGCGCGTTGGCGACCACGCCGAGCAGCAGCACTCCGAGGACGGTGCCGATGACGGTGCCGGAGCCGCCGGCCAGCGCGGTGCCGCCGATGACGACCGCGGCGACGGCGGTGAGCTGGAGGGTGAGCCCGCCGGTGCCGGGGCTGCTGGCGGCCAGCCGGGCCAGCAGCATCAGGCCCGCGAGCCCCGACAGGGCACCGGTCAGGCCGTAGAGCACCATCTTGTGCAGGCCGACGCCGATGCCGCTGAGCTGGGCGACGTGCTCGTTGCCGCCGATGGCGAACGCGTCGCGGCCGAAGACGGTGTACTTCATGACCAGACCGATCGCCGCCATCACGACGATCGCCGTGATGAGCAGGTGGGGCATGCCGAGCGAGGTGCCGGAGCCCAGCGACGACAGGTGGTCGCCGATGGAGACGCTGAGGCCGTCCAGGACCAGCAGGGCCACGCCGTCCAGGAGGGTGGCGGTGGCGAGGGTGGCGACGAACGGCGCGACGCCTGTGAACGTCACCACGGCGCCGTTGACCAGTCCGATGGCCGTGGCGATCAGCAGCGAGACGACGACGGTGAAGGCGGTGGACCTGCCGTGGTCGAGCAGCTGGGCCGCGACCGCGGTGACGACGGAGGCGTTGCTGCCCATGGAGAAGTCCATGCCGCCCGCGGTCATCAGCAGGGTGAGCCCCGCGGCGATCACCGCGACCACGCTGACCTGTCGCAGGATGTTCAGCACGTTGGTGGAGGTGGCGAACGAGTCGGTCTCGACGCCCGCGAAGACGACGACGAGGACCAGGACCACGACCAGACCGATGTGCGGTACGCCGCGCAGGGCGCCGAGCGGGCTCCGGTCCGGTGCGGCCTTGCGGGCCCGCGGGGTGCCGGGCGCTGCCGGTGGTGCTTCGAGGCTCATTGGGGCTGCCCTCCGAGGGCGGTGGCGACGAGTTCGTCGTGGGTGATGGCGGTGATGTCGTGTTCGGCGACGGTCCGGCCGCCGCTGACGACGATCACGCGGTCGGCGAGGCGCATGACCTCCTCGGCGGAGGACGACGCGAGCAGGACGGCCGCGCCCTGGGCGGCGAGGTCGTCGACGAGGGTGTGGATCTCGGCCATGGCGGCGACGTCCACCCCGTTGGTGGGGTCTTCGAGGAAGCAGGCGACGGGCGCGGTCTGCAGCCACTTGGCCAGCAGGACCTTCTGCTGGTTGCCGCCGGAGAGCCGGCCGACAGCCGGGTTGCGGGTCAGCGAGACCACGCCGTAGCTCTCCCGCAGCGGGGCGGCCCGGCGGGTGAGGGAGGACCAGCGCTGGAGCCGCCGCCGGGCCAGCCGGTCGGTGGCGAGCATCAGGTTCTCGTCCAGGGAGAGTTCGGGGATCAGGCCGAGGGCGCGGCGGTCGCCTGTGACGCAGCGCAGCCCGCTGGCCAGCGAGAGCGCCACCTTTCCGAAGGGCACGCGGGTGGTGTCCACCGTCAGCTCCCCGGCGTCCGGGCGGCGGCGTCCGGACAGCAGGTCGAACAGACGGGACTGGGCGTCGCCGGCCGGGCCGAGCACCGCGACGATCTCGCCCCGGCGCACCTCGACGGCGAAGTCCCTGACGGCCCGGCCGTCGCTCAGTCCCCGTACGGCCAGGGCGATCTCGTCCTTGGGGGCGGGCCGTTCGGGGCGGACGGAGACGACGTCGCGGCCGACCATGCTGCGGACGAGTCCGGCGGCGTCGGTCGCGGCGGCGGGGCCGCTGTGCACCACGCGGCCGTCGCGCAACACGGTGACGTGGTCGGCGACCGCCAGCACCTCGTCGATGTAGTGCGAGATGTAGACGACCGCCACGCCCTCGTCGCGCAGGGTGCGTACGAGCCTCCTGATCCGGTCGGCCGCGTCGGCGCCCAGGCACGCGGTGGGCTCGTCCAGGATCAGCACCTTGCCGCCGCGCCGCACCTCGCGGGCCACCTCGACCATCGTCTGCTCGGCGACGGTGAGCCCGCCCGCGGTGCGGGTCACGTCGATGTCGATGCCGAGCGCGGTCAGCGACGTGCGGGCCTGGTCCCTGACGGCCTTCCAGGAGACGAGGGAGCCGGCGGCCGGGAGGTCGCCGAGGAGGACGTTCTCGGCGACCGTCAGGTCCATGGCCAGCTCGCGGCGCTGGGGCACGGTGGCGATGCCGAGCCGCCGTGCCTTGCGGGTGGTGAGCGCGGACTGGCACTGACCGCCGACCTCGATGGTGCCGCCGTCGCCCTGGTGCACGCCCGCGAGGAGCTGGACCAGGGTGGACTTGCCGGCCCCGTTCATGCCCATGAGGGCGTGGATTTCACCGGGGCGGATGTCGAGCGAGACGCCCCCCAGCGCCTGCGCGCCGCCGAAGCTCTTGGTGAGGTCGCGGATGCGGACCACCGGCGCGGGCGCCGCGGCACTGCTCGCCCGCCCGGGGTGGGGCGCGGTCCTGGGTGGCACGTCGGTGCTCCCCTGGGTGCGTCGGTCGGGGCGGGCGATCACGGCTGTGACCGGTCCCCGTCGCCGGAGATCCGCTCGAAGCCGCGGATGTCGGGGAAGGGCGGCTCGCGGTCGGCCTGGAGGTCGACCTGGAAGGCGTTCAGACACATGCCGAGCATGCTGAAGTTGCCCAGCGAGCCCACCGCGTCGACCAGGCCCTGGGAGCCGAAGAAGGCGTGGGCGCGCGCGAAGGTCTCGTCGGAGACGAAGTGCTGCTCCAGGAGTTCGTGGCAGAACGCGTGGAACGCGGTGTCCTCCTCGCTGTCGAAGTGCGGGGTGCGGCGCTCGGCGACGGCCTTGACGGCGGCCTCCGGGATGCCGGCCTCGACGGCGGTGGCGGCATGGGCGTTCCACGAGTACTGGGCGTCCCAGTGCCGGGCCGCCATCAGCAGGGTCAGTTCGCGCAGCCGCTTCGGCAGGCTCGACTCGAAGCGCAGATACGCGCCGAGCGACTCGACGCGCTCGCAGAGTTCGGGGCTGTTCAGCCACACCCGGAACGGTCCGCGCACTCCGCCGCGGCGTGCGGTGATGCGGGCGCTGAGTTCCTGCTGACGCTCGGTCATGTCATCGGTGGCGAGGACGGGAAGCCTCATGCCGGTGCCTGCCTTTCTTGGGTGACACGGCCTGGAAATCCGTGCGACGGCAGCCGACGGTACATCCGGGCGGAAGCCGCTCACCCTTCCCGGAATGCAAGGTAAAACTGCACGCCGGAGGAGTCTCGTTCGCCCATCGGGCCTTTAACGTCGGACGACGCCACGTCTGGAGAGGGTTTCCGCATGACAGTCATCATCAAGGCCGCTTCCGTGCGCTTGCTCGACCGTGGAGGCTCGGTCGTGACGACTCCTCTGATCACGACTCCGGCGGCGGACGGCGAGAATCTGATCACCAGCGGAATGAGCGTTTATCCGGTGGGTTCGGGCGCGCCGATGCACTCCCACAACTGCGACGAGCACGTGACGATTCTGGACGGAGAGGCCGAGGTCGTGGTCGACGGTGAGGTGACACGACTGGAGCGCTTCGACACCACGTACGTCCCCTCCCCCGTTCCGCACCTTTTCCGGAACGTCGGTGACACCCCGCTGCGGATCCTGTGGGTCTATACGTCGGGAAAGGTGACGCGGACGTTCACCGATACCGGCGTGACGGTGGAACACCTGTCGGCCGAGGACCTGATGGGCTGAGACGGCGGCTCGGCGGGGCTTGCTGTTGATCCATGAGCGGCTCCCCGGATCTGTGCGTGTGGCGGTGACCGTAACCGCGCGGGGATTATGTCGGCAAGATGTTGAACTACATCGTTGACGATTATTCGCGCTGCCGCAGCACGGCCGGAGCAGGGCGGCCAGGGTGCGGACAGCACACGGCTCCGCCGGGTTCCCGCCGCCGAGGGGACGGCGGGAACCCGGCGGAGCCGGCCGGTCGGGTGTCCGCGGGCGGACGGTCAGGAGGGCTGCTTCACCTCGCCGTGCGCGGCCGCCGCCTGCTGCCGGGCGAGGGCCTCGGCCGCCGCGCGCCGGGTCCGCGGGCCGAAGACGGCGAGCACGATCGCGCCCAGGAGCCAGGTCCCGGCGATGAAGAAGAACACGCTCTGGTAGCCGGTCCGGTTGTAGAGCGCGGCGATGATCAGCGGCCCCGCCGCGTTGGACAGCCGGCCGAGCCCGTAGGAGATGCCGGTGCCCAGCGAACGGCCACGGGTGTCGAAGAGTTCGGGCGAGTACGCGTACCCGAGGGCGGTGTAGCCGCGCTCGAAGAGGTTGACGAGGAAGCCGAAGACCACGATGAGGACCGGGTCGAAGGTGAGGCCGTACAGCAGACCGCACACCGCGATCACCGAACCGAAGGCGACCAGGCACCACTTGCGCTCGAACCGGTCGGTGACCAGCGAGGCGAGGTACGAGCCCAGCGGCGCGCCCACGGTGGTCAGCGCCACGTAGAAGATGGACTTCTCGACGCTGAAGCCCTCCTTGGCCAGCAGGGTGGGCGCCCAGCTCGAGTAGCCGAAGAAGCCGATGGTCTGGGTCACCCACAGGACCGTGAGCAGCAGCGTGGGCAGCAGGTACTTCTTCTGGAGCAGCAGGCGCAGCGGGACCTTCGCCGTGACCGGCTGCTCGACCGGCGGCGCGGGCTCGGGCAGCGGGCCCTGCTCCGCGGTGACCCGGGCCTCGATCTCGGTCAGCACGGCGTCCGCCTCGGCGTGCCGGCCGCGGCTCTCGTACCAGCGCGGCGACTCCTTCAGGTGCCGGGTGAAGAACACGAAGAGGATGCCGAGGGCGCCCCACAGGTAGACCAGCCGCCAGGACCAGTGGGAGAGCGGGACGACGGCGCTGGCGATGAGGTTGGTGACGGGGGTGCCGCAGATGCCGATGACGATGGCGTACGCCTGGTACTTGCCGCGCACGGCCGCCGGGTAGAGCTCACTGACGTAGATCACCGCGACCACCGTCATGGCGGACAGGCCCGCCGAGGTGAGCACCCGGAAGACGCCGAGCGAGACGATGTCCCAGGAGAAGACGGAGACCAGGGAGAACACGCCGAAGAAGAGCGTGGTCCAGGTCAGCGCCCGTTTTCTGCCCCAGCGGTCGGCGATGGCGCCGGCCACGACGGAGCCGATGAACATGCCCACGAAGGACAGCGAGGTCACGTACGCGACCTGGTCGACGGTGACGCCCCAGAGCTTGATGAGGCGGGGCGCGGTGGTGGCGAAGCTGTTGATGTCCGCGAACTCGAAGAAGTAGGCGAACGACACGGCCAGCAGGGTGACCTTGTGGAAGCGGGAGATCGGCAGCCGGTCCAGCCGGTTCGCCGCATTGGAGTGCTGCACGGTGGTGCCCTTTCGAAGAAGCGGGTGGGGCTGGGCGGGTCAGGCTTCTTCGCCGGGCCAGTACAGGCGCGTCGGGTTGGCGACGAGCAGCTTGTGCCGCTGCTCCTCGGTGACCGCGATCAGCGGCAGATGGTCCACGAGCAGTCCGTCGTCCGGCATGTGGTTCTTGAGGTTGGGGTGCGGCCAGTCGGTGCCCCACAGGACCCGGTCGGGGAACTCCTCGACCACGCGCCGGGAGAAGGGCACGACGTCGGTGTAGGCGTGGCGTTCGCCGTCGAGGGCGGCGGGCCCGGTGACGCTGAGCCGCTCCGGACAGGTCACCTTGACCCAGACGTCGCCCCGCTCGACGAAGCGCAGGAAGCGGCCGAACTCGGGTCCGTCGGCGGGCTTGGTGACGTCGGGCCTGCCCATGTGGTCCACGACGAGCGGGGTGGGCAGCGAGCCGAAGAAGTCCTCGAGCTCGGCCAGGTCCTCGCTCTCGAAGTAGATGACGATGTGCCAGCCGAGCGGGGCGATCTTCTTGGCCACGGCGGCGAGTTCGTCCTTGGGCGAGGTGTCGACCAGCCGCTTGAGGAAGTTGAACCGGACGCCGCGGACGCCCGCCGCGTCGAGTTCGCGCAGTTCGGCGTCGGTGACGTCGGCCCGTACCGTGGCGATCCCGCGGGCCGCCCCCCGGGCCGCACGCACCGCGTCGACCATGGCGCTGTTGTCCGCGCCGTGGCAGGTCGCCTGGACGATGACCCGGCGGCTGATCCCCAGGCGCTCGTGCAGCGCGGCGAGCTGGTCCTTGCTCGCGTCGCAGGGCGTGTACTTGCGCTCCGGAGCGAACGGGAACCGCCCGGCCGGTCCGAACACGTGGCAGTGGGCGTCCACGGCTCCCGGCGGGAGGGCGAGGGCGGGCCGTGAGGGGTTCGGGTACCAGTCCAGCCATCCGGGGGTCTTGGTGCTTGTGGCGCTCATCGGTACTCCTTGGGGCAGTGCTGTGGACGGCTGTGCTGGGTGCGTGAGGTGGTCGCCGAGGGCGCGACGGCGCGGGAGGCGCGAGGTGGCGGGCGGTCCGGACGGCCGGGCGGCTCGGCGGCGTCGGAGCGGGGGCCGGTGCGCGGGCGGGCACGCCGGCCGGCGGAGGAAGAAGAGGGGGGAGGCGGAGGTGTTCCGTCCGCCGGGGCCGGGGCGCGGGCCGGAGGTCCCGGACGGGTCCGGCCCGCGCCCCGCAGGGTGTCAGTCGACGTAGCGCAGGCCCGCCTTCTGAAGCGGCTCGCGCATCCCGTAGATGTCGAGGCCGAGTTCGCCAGCCCGGAACCGCTTGCGCTTGCCCTCCTCGCTGGCCTCCCGCTTCGCGGCGGCCTCGGCGACCTCGGCGACGCGCCCGGCGGGTACGACGACCACGCCGTCCTTGTCGCCGACGACCACGTCACCGGGGTTGACCTGGGCGTTGGCGCAGATGACGGGCACGTTGACGGAGCCGAGGGTGGCCTTGACGGTGCCCTTGGAGTTGATGGCCCGGCTGAAGACGGGGAAGTCCATCTCCTCCAGCTCGGCGACGTCGCGGACGCCGCCGTCGATGACGAGGCCGACACAGCCCTGTGCGCGCATGGAGGTGGCGAGCAGTTCGCCGAAGAACCCGTCCTCGCACTCGGTGGTGCAGGCCGCGACGAGCACGTCACCCGGCTTCAGCTGTTCCGCGGCCACGTGCATCATCCAGTTGTCGCCGGGCTGGAGCAGCACCGTGACGGCGGTGCCGATCAGCTTGGCGCTCGGATAGACGGGCCGGATGTAGGGGCGCATCAGGCCGGTGCGTCCCATGGCCTCGTGGATGGTGCTCACGCCGAAGGGCGCGAGCGCGTCGACTTCGGCGCGGTCGGGCCGGTCGACGGTGCGGTGGACGACTCCCAGTTCGTACATGAAGTTGCCGTTCTCCTCGTGGGGTTCAGCGGCCCTGCCGGGTGAGCAAGGTGTTCAGGCGGGGGTAGACGGTGCGGGCGTTGTGCTCCTGGATCCCGGCGAGCTGCTCGGGCGACAGCACCGCGCTCTCCACGTAGCGGCGCGTGTCGTCGAAGTGGTGGCCGGTGCACGGGTCGATGTCCCGGACGGCGCCGATCATCTCCGAGGCGAACAGCACGTTGCGCAGCGGCACGACATCGAGCAGCAGGTCGATGCCGGGCTGGTGGTAGACGCAGGTGTCGAAGAAGACGTTGTTGAGGACGTGCTCCTCCAGCGGGGGCTTCTTCAGCGCCATGGCGAGCCCGCGGAAGCGGCCCCAGTGGAACGGTACGGCGCCGCCGCCGTGCGGGATGATCAGCTTCAGCGTGGGGAAGTCCGCGAACAGGTCGCCCTGGATGAGCTGCATGAACGTCGTGGTGTCGGCGTTCAGGTAGTGCGCGCCGGTGGTGTGGAAGGCGGGGTTGACGCTGGTGCTGACGTGCACCATGGCCGGGATGTCGTACTCGACCATCGCCTCGTACACCGGGTACCAGTGGCGGTCGGTGAGCGGCGGGGCCGTCCAGTGGCCGCCGGAGGGGTCGGGGTTGAGGTTCACCGCGACCGCGCCGTACTCCTCGACGCAGCGCTTGAGTTCGGGGACGCAGGTGGCGGGGTCGACGCCCGGGGACTGCGGCAGCATGGCGGCGGGCGCGAACCGCTCGGGGTAGAGGGTGCTGACACGGTGGATCAGCTCGTTGCAGATCGACGCCCACCGGGCGGAGGTGTGGAAGTCGCCGATGTGGTGCGCCATGAACGAGGCGCGGGGCGAGAAGACCGTCAGGTCGATGCCGCGCTCGTCCATCATGCGGAGCTGGTTGGTCTCTATGCTCATCCGCAGCTCGTCGTCACTGATGCGCAGTTCGGCCGGGTCGGGGGCCGCGGCGGCGGGGTCGGCGAGGGCGGCGATCTGCCTGTCCCGCCAGTCGGCGAGCGCCGGCGGGGCGGTCGTGTAGTGACCGTGGCAGTCGATGATCATCGTGATAGCTCCTCAAGGTCCGAGAGGCGACGGGGAACCGCGGGGTGACGGCTTGTCGGCGGGATGCCGCGGCGCGGCCTCGCTGTCGTACCACCCGGGGCGGCCTGCGGTGCGGATCCGTCGTCGGCGTGGCCGGGAGTCCCGGCCCGGCGGCTGCCGGCGACGCCCTCCCTCGGTCCGTCGACACCCTCAACCTAACCTCTGACCATATTGTTGACAATATCGGTGACGAAAAAGGTGGGACCGCGCGGACGCGGCCCCACCTGTGACCGGACCCGGTCAGCCCGCCGTGGACACCGGCTCGGGAGTCCTGGCGGCGGGGGTCCCCGACCGGCCGCCGAGGCCCGCGAGGGCGATGAAGACGGTGGAGAGCACGGCCGTCGCGGCGAAGACCGTGAAGCCCCAGCTCTCGGACTCGCTGGCGACGAGCTGGCCGCCGAGCCACGGACCGACCACGGCGCCGAAGCGGCCGATGCCGGAGACCCAGCCGACGGCGGTGGCCCGGTTGTCCGCGGTGGACCGGCCGGCCACGGCCGCGTAGATCATCGCCTGGGCGCTGAACAGGAACAGGCCGGTCAGGAAGACGACCACGTAGGTGAGGGCCAGCGGCATGTGGACGCCGAGCAGGTAGACACCGGCGGCAGTGGCCGCGAACCAGATGGTGGCCACGCG
The DNA here is from genome assembly GCF_042732375.1 of Streptomyces sp. NPDC059785. Classification (NCBI taxonomy): domain Bacteria; kingdom Bacillati; phylum Actinomycetota; class Actinomycetes; order Kitasatosporales; family Streptomycetaceae; genus Streptomyces; species Streptomyces sp. NPDC059785. The sequence continues at coordinate 4,395 of NZ_JBHWHV010000051.1, read as the reverse complement.
CAGGGCGCCGAAGCGGTCGGAGAACCGGCCGGCGATCAGCATGCCCGCGATGCCGCCGAGGTTGATGACCACCACGAAGGACAGCGAGGAGCCGAGCTCGTAGCCCGCGCCGCGCATCATCGTGGGCAGCCAGTTGCTGACGCCGTAGACCAGGAGCAGACCGCCGAACGAGGCGATCCAGAACATCAGGGTGTTGACCCACAGGCCGCCGCGGAAGAGGGCGGCGACGGCGCTCCAGCGGTCGCCCGCGGCGGGCCGCTCCGCGTCGGCGGCGGGCAGTTCCACGTCGTAGCGGGCGGCCAGCGCGCGGGCCTCCTCGGTACGGCCCCGGGCCAGCAGGAAGCTCAGCGACTCCGGCAGGAACTTCAGGACCAGCGGCACGCCGATGACCAGCGGGGCCACGCAGATCCAGTACGCGACGCGCCAGCCGTTGGCGCCGCCGGTCCACAGGCCGACGAAGCCGGACAGGATGCCGCCGGCCTGGTGGGCCGTCATCAGCGTGCCCACGACCAGGGCGGCGCGGCCGCGCGGCGCGAACTCGGCGACCATGGTGATGGTGGTGGGCAGCAGTCCGCCGAGGCCGAGGCCCGCGATGAAGCGGCCGAGGCCGAACACTCCGAGGCTCGGCGCCACGGCGCACAGGGCCGACGCGAGCGAGAAGACCACCGTGCAGGTCACGATGACCTTCTTGCGTCCGATCCAGTCGGTGACCGTACCCGCGGACAGGGCGCCGATCAGCATGCCGAAGGTGGCGTAGCTGCCGAGGTCGCCGGCCTTGGACGCGTCGAGGCCGAGGGCGTGGTGCTCCAGCATGTGGGGCAGCACGGAGCCGTAGACGAACATGTCGAGGCCGTCGAAGAGGACGACCAGCCAGCACAGACCGATGACCAGGAAGGCCAGTCTGTTGCCGCGGGCGGCCACGGAGGGTGAGGAGGACATCGTTGTTTCCTCTCGTCCAGGAGGCGGGTCCCTGGAAGGGGGATCGGGGAGTGAACCGGGCCTCAGCGGCTCGAGCGGCCGGCCCGGTTTTCAGTGGCCCGACGTTAAGGATCGACGGCCGCGAGTGTCAACGCTTTTGTCAACAATCTAAGAAACGATTTCGTCAACGCCACCGGAGCCTCCGCGAGCAGCGCGAACCGCCAGGTGACACAGGGCGGGCGGCACCCCGTGGTGGTGTGCCGCCCGCCCCTGCTGCCCCCGTGCTCCCCCCGTACTCAGCCGAGCGGCGGGGTCCCGTGGGTGTGGAACGACTCGATGGTCTTCAGCCCCCAGGCCTGGCCCTTCTTCCGCTCCTCCTCGGTCCAGGTGACCAGCGGCCAGTCCGGGGCCAGCACCAGCCGGGTGAGCGGGTTGCACAGTTCGATGCGGTTGCCGCCGGGCTCGTAGACGTACAGGAAGAACGTCTGCTGGATGGCGTGCTTGTGCGGGCCGGTCTCGATGAAGACACCGGTGTCGATGGCGAGGTCGGCGGCGCGCAGGATGTCCTCGCGGGTGTCCGCCGCGAAGGCGATGTGGTGCAGCCGCCCCGAGGACCCGGTCCAGTCCTCCGTGTAGACGACGTCGTACGACTTGTCGGTGAAGGTCAGCCAGCGTGCGGCGATCCGCCCGGTGTCGAGCCTGATCTGCTCGGTGGCGCGGGCCCCGAGGACCTGCTCCTGGAACTCGGCGTTGGCGAGCACGTCCGAGGCGAGGAAGTTGACGTGGTCAAGGCGGCGTACGCCGACGCCCCGGTTGGGCTTGGCCTGCGGCTGGTTCTTCAGCGCGGGCCGCAGCTCCTCGGGGGCCCGGTAGTACTCGCTCTCCCAGTACAGGGCGTGCTCGTGGCCGTCGGGGTCGGTGCTGACGTACAGCTTGCCGATGCCCGGCTCGTCCTCGACCCACTGGCCGGGGCGGCCCGTCTCCTCCAGGGCCTTCACCCGACGCTGGAGCGCCCCCTCCGAGGAGGTGCGCAGGGCGAGCCGGCCGAGGCCGGGCTGTTCGCGGGCGGTGAGGACCAGGCTGTGGTGCTCGTAGTCGTCGAAGGTGCGCAGGTACACGGTGTCGCCCTGCCGCCCGTTGACGGTGAGCCCGAGGTAGTCCGTGAAGAAGGCGACGCTGGCGTCCAGGTCGGGCGTGAAGAGCTGGGCGTGGCCGATATGGGCGATGTCACCGAGCGGCGGAGTCATCGTTGCCTCCAGAGGATGGTGCGGGAATCGGTGCCGTCCCGGCGGGCCGGGGGAACACGGTGCCGTCGAAGATCTTCCGTGCGGTGCGCACGACGGCGGTACGGCGGACCACCGGGGCCGTGGCACCGGAGCCGGGGTCGACGGCGGTCTCGACCTCCAGGAATCCGGTGGGGTGTTCGATGCGCAGGCGGTCGCCGCTGCCGGGCAGCTCCGCGAGCGGCTCCCCCACCCCGCCGGGCAGGCGGAGTCCCGCGGCCACGCTCGCGGCGCCGAGCACGCCGATGGAGGTGTGGCAGCGGACGGGGATGAAGGTACGGGTGGTGACCGCGCCGCCGTTTCTGGGCGGCGCGAGCAGGCTGAGCTTGGGCACGGTGGTGCCCTCGACGTCGCCGAGGCCCATCAGCGGGCCGGCCGCCAGCCGGATCTCCCTCAGGCGCGCGGCGAGCCGCTCGTCGGCCTCCAGCTCGGCCGGTGACTCGTAGCCGGTGATCTTCAGGGACTCCGCGGCGATCAGCACCACGGGCATCCCGTTGTCGACGCAGGTCACCTCCGTGCCCGCGACGGTGTCGCGGACATTGCCCGTGGGCAGCAGGGGGCTGCTGCCCTGCGGGAACTCGATGACGACCGCGGCGGCGGTGCCGGGCACGCCCGATATCTCGGCGTCGCCGGTGTAGTCGACGCGTCCGCCGGGGGTGGGGAAGGTGGCGACGGCCAGTTCGCCCGTGTTGAGCATGCGGATCCGGACGGACGTCTCGGTGTCACCGGCGGGTACCAGACCGCGCTCCACGGCCAAGGGGCCCACTCCCGCCAGGATGTTGCCGCAGTTCTGCCGGTCGGAGACCTCGGGGGTGTCGACGTTGACCTGGAGGAAGAGGTAGTCGACGTCCGCGTCCGGCTCCCCGGACCCGGAGATGACCCCGACCTTGCTGGTCAGCGGGTGGGCGCCGCCGAGGCCGTCGATCTGGCGCGGGTCGGGGCTGCCCATGACGCGCAGCAGCAGATCGTCGCGGGCCGCGGGGTCTGCGGGCAGGTCCTCGGCGAGGAAATAGGCACCCTTGGAGGTACCGCCGCGCATGAGCATGCAGCGCACCTCGTCCGGCGTCCCGTCGCCGGTACGGTGCACGGCAGCGGTGGCCGCGTCCCGGCCGCTCATGACAGCCTCCCGGGAGCCGCTGCACAGACCTGCGGGCGGGAAGCGCCGCCGGACCGCCGTCCTTGGAGGGCTACGAGGTGCGTGCCGGCCGTCGTCGCGGCCGTGGAACCGGCGGGCCCGGCCGTCGTCCGGGCCGGGCGGCAGGCGGTGGGCGCCTTGCCGTGCGTCATGGTCAGTCTCCTTGCTGGACAGGCCGGTCGGCCCACCCGGCGGGTGTCATTCGCGCAACGCGTCGATCACACCGGCGAGGTGGACACGGACGGCCTCCTCGGCCGCCTTCGGATCCCGGGCCCTGATCGCCTCGATCATGGCCAGATGTTCACCCAGGGACTTCTGTGGGCGCCCCGGACGCAGCGCGAGCTGGAAACGGTGGCGCACCAACTGGGCGTTGAGCCGTTCCAGCAGCTCCACGGCCACCTGCTGGCCGGAGAACTCCCGGATGCGGGCGTGCAGTTCATGGTTGAGCTCGGAGTAGCTCACCGGCTCCCCACCCGCGACCGCCTTGGTCATCCGCTCGCCCAGTGCGGTCAGTTCGGCCAGTTGCTCGTCGGTCACCGAGACCGCCGCCTTGGCCGCGCACAGCCCTTCGAGGACCATGCGGCACTCGGTGATGGCCACCGCCTCCTCGACCGTCACCACCCGTACCCGGGAACCGCGGTTGCGGATCCGCTCGACCAGCCCCTCCGACGCCAGATCGATGAGCGCCGCCCGGATGCTGGCCCGCGTCACACCGAACTGCTCGGCGAGTTCGTTCTCCACCAGCCGCTGGGCCGGTGCCATCTCGCCGCGCAGGATCGCCTGCCTGAGCTGCACCAGTGCGTGCTGCTTGGCCTGCTCTCCGGTGCCCGGACGGGCTTCCTCCTGCATCGTGCCCTCCCTGAGTGAGTGCCTGTCGAACCTAAATCTAGGCCAACAACATTGTCAACAATTTTGTTCTCTATGTTGGCGCCACGCTCCCCGACCGTGTGCGCCCCGGCCACGACAGCGTTGACCGGCCATAAGAGTCCCATGGTTGCCCGGCGCCGCCGCCTCCCCCGCCGCTCACAGAGACGCGGTCGCCGGTTCCCGGCCGGGAAC
>NZ_JBHWHV010000050.1:0-74850 GCF_042732375.1 Streptomyces sp. NPDC059785 | reverse complement strand
TGCCTCTGGACCGCCCACCGCGGCCGCCGGCCGGGCCCGGACGCGGAACCGGGGGGGGCCGCCCGAGCGATCGGGCGGCCACCCCGTTGCTGCCGCCTGACACTGTCTGCTGCCGTGAACGGCCGCGTCGGTGTCACGACCCTCCACAGCGGCCGGTTCCCTGCGGTCGGACAGCAACACCCGTGTCCACAGGGCCCGTTGCCATGCGTTGCAGTCGCATCCGCGTGCCCTGATTCCATCTCGCACGGGTCGTGAGCCCCTGGTACGCCGCCCCGTGGGGACCGATCTCGGGCGGCCGGTGCCTGTCGTATGATCCGGGAACCGGCTGTGTCACGGCGACGTGGAGCGCCGTCCACGCACACTGTCGCGCGGGCGAGTCGTTCCCCGCGAGCCACCCGGCCCATGGATGACCCAGCGGGCGGCGGACGTGCGGCCGGAGCAGGTCACCCTAGGAGGAATGGCGCGTCGTGTATCCCCTCACCGCCTCCGATCCGGATCGGATCGGTCGCTACCGTCTCACCGGCCGTCTCGGAGCGGGGGGCATGGGAACCGTCTACCTCGGCAGCACCCCCGGTGGCCGGGCGGCGGCGATCAAGGTCATCGGCGATCGCTTCCAGTACGAGGAGCAGGCCCTCGAACGGTTCCGCCGTGAGGTGACCACGCTGCACACCGTGCGCAGCGCCTACACCGCCTCCCTCATCGACTGCGGCCTGGACGCGCCGCCGTACTGGTTCGCCACCGAGTACGTGCCCGGCCGGACCCTGGACGCCGCGGTGCGGGCGAACGGCGCGCTGCCCGCGGGGCTCTGCCGCAGTGTCATGGCCGCGCTGGCGGAGGGCCTGTCCGACATCCACGTCCACGGCATCCAGCACCGGGACGTGAAGCCGCAGAACATCATCCTGTCCCCGGTCGGCCCGCAGCTCATCGACTTCGGCATCGCCAAGGACGACGGGCAGGCCGCGCTGACCCAGATCGGCCACACCGCCGGTACCCCCGGATTCACACCCCCCGAGGCGATCCAGGGGGAGAAGACCACGGTCGCCGCCGACGTGTTCGCGCTCGGCGCCACCATGGCCTTCGCGGCGACCGGCCGTCCTCCTTACGGCACCGGGGCCGCCTCGGCGGTCGCGTACCGCACCGTTCACGGTGACATCGACCTGGAGGGCGTCGAGTCCGAACTGGCCGGAATGATCGCGGCCTGCACCGACCGCGACCCGGCACGGCGGCCGGCGCCCGAGGCCATCGTCGAGTTCTGCCAGTCGCAGACCGCGCTCGCCAACGACGCGGACTACCGGCGGATCGCGACGCCCGACGCGAGCGAGGGCGGGCCGGCCCCGGCTCCCGTCCCGACCACCCCGGCCGCCGGACAGCCCACCGCGGTGGACCCGTCCGGGGCGGCCCCGACCGCCGTGGCTCCGCCCGTGGCGACCCCGACCGCGGTGGACCCGGCGGCGCTGGGCGCGCGACCGACCGACATCCTCCCGGCCTCCGGCCCGTCCCTGCCGGCCGGCGGGCCCGGGCAGCGCACCTCCCGGCGCAGGATCATGCTGCTGGCAGCCGTGGGCGTGGTCGTCGCCGTCGTGGCCGCGGGCCTGCTGGTGGTGGTTTCCGGGCGGGACACCGAGAAGTCCGCCGGGCCCGAGGCCTCGCCGAGTCCGACGGCGACCGGCGCCACGAAGGAGCCGGACGAGGGCGGCACGGGGGACAGCAGCGAGGATCCGGCGGACAAGATCTCGGACGACGGGTCCGACGACGGCTCGGACGGCGGGGAGGACGCCGTGCCGGAGGAGAAGGTGATCGACGAGCCGATGAGTCTGCACCCCGGCGAGGAGATCGTGGCGGCACGGATCAAGCTCGTCCTCCAGCGCGACGGCAACCTGGTCGCGTACGACGAGACGAACCAGGCGCGCTGGTCGAGCCAGACCCAGGGCGCAGGTGCCCGGGCGGACTTCCAGGAGGACGGCAACCTCGTCGTGTACAACGCGGAGGACCAGGCCGTGTGGGCGAGCCGGACGGACGGGCACGAACAGGCCGTGCTCACCCTCCAGAAGGACGGCAACATCACGATCAGCGACGGCACATCGGTGCTCTGGGCCACCGGCACGAACTACTGAGGGGCGGTCACGTGACCCTCGACGTCACGGTCATCCCGCCCCTCTGACCCCCGTCTTCGAACTCTCCGACCCCCATCTCCCGGCCGGCGCTGAGGCGGCCGCGGCCCGGCGCATGAACATTGCTTCAGGCAACGGTTTTCCCTGGCGGCGAAACGCCCCAAACGGGTGATAGTGGACTTGCCGGTCGAATATGCGTACCTTCGCTGCAGTTCACTGCGCTCACGCCTGTGTTCCGGTTCTGCGCGCAGGCGTCTACCGAGGGATGGGATACATGAACAATCAGTTCGTCCAGTGCCGCCCGGTTCTGCCGGGCGGCACCCGGTGGAGACCCGGAGCAGCCCCCGGAACCAGGATGCGCCGTTCTCATGAGCACTGAGAGCCTGACGGCCGAGTCCGACTTCTTCACTCCGCGCGTCGCCATCGACGAGCTGCTCCGGGAGTTCCTGACGGAGAAGGCGAGCGCCGCCGCGATGCCCGGTCAGTCGGCGCTCACCTTGATGCTGCGTGACTTCATCAACGGCGGGAAGCGGGTCCGCCCCCTGCTGTGCGTGACGGGCTGGCGGGCGGCCGGGGGCCGCGGTGATCCCGCCGACGCCGTCAGGCTGGCCGCCTCCATCGAGCTGGCGCACGCCTGCGCCCTCATCCACGACGACATCATGGACGCGGCCGACAGCCGCCGCGGTCGCCCGACGGTCCACCGGCTGCTGGCCGAGAACCACAAACTGCCCACGATGGCCGAGCGGTTCGGCATCGGCGGCGCCATCCTCGTGGGCGACCTGGCCCTGGTCTGGTCCGACGAGCTGCTGCACACCACGCCCATGCCCGACGCCCACCGCACCGCCGTACTGCGGTGCGTCGACCGCGCGCGGAGCGAGCTGATCGCCGGACAGCACCTCGATCTGCTCACCACCGGCGACCTCGACGTGAGCGTCGAGACGGCGCTGACCGTCGTCCGGTACAAGGCGGCCAAGTACACCGTGGAACGCCCCCTCCAGGTGGGGGCCGCCCTCGCGGGCGCCGGGCAGCAGGCCATGGACGCGTGCAGCGCATACGGCGTCCCGCTGGGCGAAGCGTTTCAGCTGCGCGACGACGTGCTCGGCGTGTTCGGCGATCCGGACGAGATGGGCAAGTCACGGCTGGACGATCTGCGCGAGGGCAAGTGCACCAGCCTCATCGCCCACGCACTGCGCGCCGCGGACCCCACCCAGGCAGGCCGGCTGCGCTGGCTGATCGGCGACCCCGCACTGGGCGAGCGGGAGGCCGCGGAGGTCCGCTCCATCCTCACCAGCACCGGGGCACGGGCCGCCGTCGAGCAGATGATCGACGAGCGGTACCGGCAGGCGCTGGACGCCCTGGCCTCGGCGCCCTTCCCGCTCAGCACGATCCGCACGCTGGAGGCCGTCGCGGAGGCGACCGTACACCGCTCGGCATGAGCCCGATGGACCTGCTCACCGAACCCGCCCGCCCGAGCACGACGTACGGAGCCGAGCAATGACCACCATGACCACGCGCGCGCCCGCGGCGGTCCTTCAGAGCACCTGGCGCGAGATCCGGCTGAGCTGGCTCTTCATCCGGGGCGACCGCTGGACCACCGTCTTCCCCGCCACCTGCTTCGTCATGGCGGCCACGGTCCACGCGCGGCTGTCCCCGTACGAGACGGCGGCCACCGTCGCCCTGGGCGGGTGCTACTTCTGGCTCTTCATCTACGAACACACCCTGGCCAACCAGCTCGTCGGGGTCGAGGAGGACCGCCTCAACAAGCCCTACAGACCCCTGGTCACCGGCGACTGCACCGTCCGTGGCGCCCGGCTCCGGCTGATCGCCGTCCGGATCGCCTTCCCCGCGTACGGCTACTGCCTCGGCGTCCTGAAGTGGGCCCTGCTGTGGCAGATCCTCTCGCTGCTCCAGCACGAGTACGGCTGGGGCCGGCACTGGCTGGGCCGGAACCTGTACGCCGGGATCGGCGTCATCGCCCAGCTCACGGCCGCCTGGGAGATCGTCGGCGCGCTCACCCCGGACGCCTGGCGCTGGATCTGGACACTGACGATCACCGTGACGTTCCTGATGTCCGTCCAGGACCTCCGCGACATCCACGGCGACCGCGCGATCCACCGCTCCACGATGCCCCTGGTCCTCGGCGAGACGCGCACCCGCGTCTTCCTGTGCGCCGGGTTCGCCGTGGGCCCGGTGGTGATCCACCACTTCCTGATGGCACCCGCGGGAGGGCACTGGTGGATCGTCACCACGGACGTGCTCCTGGGTGCCCTGAGCCTGCTGCTGGCCGTCCGGGTGGTGCTGCGGCGCGGCCCGGAACACGACCAGCGCAGCTACCGCCTGGTGGAGCAGTGGTACACCCTCGCCCTCGCGGCCTCCATCTACACGCTTCGCTGACCGAAGGGGTTCGAGGTGCGGGCAGTGGCCACACCACGGCAGTCACGGCTGCGGATCACCGGCGTATGGAAGGCGTACGGGCGCAGACAGGTCCTGCGCGGGGCGGACCTCGACGTGCCCGCCGGGGCGCTCGCCGCGGTCGTCGGCGAGAACGGCGCGGGCAAGAGCACCCTGCTCCGGATCGCCGTGGGAGAGCTGACCCCCGACCGGGGCACGGTCATACGGACCGGAGCGGTGGGGTACTGCCCGCAACGCGCCGTGCTCAACGACTCGTTCACCGTCCGGCAGCACCTGCGGCTGTTCCAGGTCGCCCACCGGCTGCCGACGCTGGACCGCGCGCACGAGCTGATGGAGCTCCTGGCGCTCGACGACGGCGGACAGCAGCGGGCCGGGGAACTCAGCGGCGGCACACGGCAGAAGCTCAACCTGCTGCTCGCCCTGATGCACGACCCCCAGCTGCTGGTGCTCGACGAGCCCTACCAGGGGTTCGACTGGGACACCCACCAACGGTTCTGGTCCCTCGCCGCGGACCTGCGCGACCAGGGACGGTCGATCGTCGTGGTCTCCCATCTCCTGCACGACCTGCGGCATTTCGACGCGGTCAGTCAGCTGCGCGAGGGCCGCCTGCACCACGAGGAGCTCATCCGATGAGGTTCCACCGGGCCGCCTTCACCGAGATGCTGCGCTGCACCCTGCTGGGCCATCTGCGCAACCGCCTCGCCCTGATCCTGGCGGTCGTGTTCGTCCCCGGCTGGATCGCCGTCGCGCGGCTGAGCGCCTCGGACCGGGTGATGCGCTTCTCCCTGGACTCCACCGGCGGCGACGTCCTCGCCCAGGCGAGCCGGGTCGGCCAGGTGGCCAACGCGCTCGCCGCCGCCACCCTGGTCACCGGGTTCGTGATGTTCATGCAGACGTTCAAGGCGGGGGAAACGGACCGCCGGCTCCTGCTGGCCGGCTACCCCCGGGTGCCGATGCTGCTGGCGAAGGTCGCCGCCGTCGCCCTCGTCGCAGCTCTCCTCGCCCTGTACACCATGGCCGTGCTGTGGATCTCCCTGCCCGTACGCCAGTGGGGGCCCCTCGCCCTCGCCGTCCTCGGGGCCGGTCTGGCCTACGGCGGCATCGGGCTGCTGCTGGGCTCCCTGGTACGGGGCGAGCTGGAGGGCTTCTTCCTCGTCATCATGCTCAGTCTGGTCGACACCGGCCTCCAGAACCCGGTCCTCAACGTGGCCGACCTCCCCGTCCTGCCCGCGTTCCCCCTCTACGGCGCCAACCAGCTGGCCCTGGCCGCCGCGTTCAGCTCCCGCACGCCCTGGACCCACGGTCTGCTCCCGCTCGCCTGGTCCGCCGCGACCGGTGCGCTGGCCCTGCTCGTCTTCCACGCCCGCACCCGCTCGCACTGCGAGACGGGCCCGGACGCGGACCCCGGCACCGATACGGATACCGGCACTCAGCTGTCCGGGTGCCGGACGTAGCGGGCCAGTGCCGTGAGCGGGAAGACGTGCCGGTAGCACTCGTAGTTGATGGACACCACCCGGGGGACGACCGTGCCGGTGGCCTGCGGCTCCTCCCACGTACCGGTGTCCGTCTGGCGCCCGGTCAGCCAGCGCACCCCGCCCCGGACCTCGGCGCTGTCGCGTTCTCCCGCGGCGAGCAGCGCGAGCAGCGCCCAGGAGGTCTGTGAGGCGGTGGACGTACCCCGGCCGGCGTAGGTCGCCGGATCGGTGTACGAGCGCCAGTCCTCGCCCCAGCCGCCGTCCTCGTTCTGTACGGACCTCAGCCAGGTGACGGCGCGCCGGACGGCCAAGTGGTCGCGGGGGACCCCCGCGGCGACGAGCGCCGGGAGGACACAGCCGGTGCCGTAGAGGTGGTTGACGCCCCAGCGGCCGTACCACGCGCCGTTGTCCTCCTGGTGCCGGAGCAGCCAGCGGACGCCGCGCCGGGTACGGGGATCGTCCCGCAGTCCGAGGCGGGCGAGCATCTCCACGACATGGCCGGTGACGTCGGCGGTGGGCGCGTCGACGCAGTGGCCGCCGATGTCCAGGAAGGGCAGCCTGGTGGGGAGGGCGCCGGTGACGTCGGGTTCGAAGCCCGCCCACCCGCCGTCCTTGCACTGCACACCCAGGTTCCAGCGCAACCCCCTGTCCACCGCGGCGTCGACGCGTGCCGGGTCGGGGTGGGCGACCCGGCGCAGTGCGAGGAGCACCTCGGAGGTGTCGTCGGTGTCGGGCCACGTCTGGTTGTGGAACACGAAGGCCCAGCCGCCGGGGTCGAGTCCGGGACTGCGGACGGCCCAGTCGCCCGGCCGGTCGGTCTGCCGGGTGAGCAGCCAGTCGGCGGCCTTGACCAGGGCGGGATGGTCGGCGGGCACACCGGCGTCGGCGAGCGCGGTGACGGACAGGCAGGTTTCCCAGACCGGGCTTTTGACGGTCTCCACCTTGCGCACGTCGTCCTCGGGCCAGGCGACGCTGCCCGTCACGAAGTCCACGGCGGCCCTGAGCGCCGGGTGGTCCAGCGCGTAGCCCTGCAAGTGCAGGGCGATCACCGCGAAGATGGTCATCGGGGCGACGCCGCCCCAACTGCCGTCCGCCTCCTGGCGTTCCAGCAGCCAGCGGGTACAGGCATGGATCGCGGACCGGCGCAGTACGCGGGGCGCGCCCCTGAGGCAGACCCGGGCAGCGGTGTTCAGGCGCCTGAAGACGCGGTCGCGCCGGCCGGCCGGGGACGAGGTGCCGGGCGGGGCGAAGAGTTCGTCGATGGCGAAGGGCGCCGGCCGCACGGGCCGGTGCGCGCTGATGACGCTGACCGCCACGATCACCTGGCGGGCCCACGAGTTGAACGAGTAGATGCTCAGGGGCGCCCGCGCGGGCTGGGCGATGATCTCGGGCGGGATCTCGGGGAGTTCGTCCCAGCTCCACCAGCCGAACAGGGCGAGCCACAGCCGCGGGGTCAGGGTGGCGGCCGCGACGCCGCCCTGCTCGCGCACCCACGCCGCGCACCGCGCCATGTGCTCCTCGTCCGGGCGGTCCCCGGCCAGCCGCAGCGCCACGTACGCCTGGATGGTGATGTCCAGGTCGCCGGGGCCGCCGGGAGCCGTCGGCCAGGTGCCGTCCGCGCTCTGCCGGGAGCGGATCCACCGGCCGCTCGCCGCGGTCACGCGCTCGTCCGCGAGCCCCAGGAACCGCCGGAAGAACAGGTCCTGGGCGTCGTAGCCCATGTCGGTCTGCGCGAAACCCAGCCACCATCCCCCGGCCTGCTGCCGGGCCAGCAGATGGTCCGTGGCCCGCCGCACCGCTCGCCGGGCGGCCTCCTCGGGGGCGGCGTCCTGCGCCCGTGACATGTCGTCGGCTGTCGTCGTCATGGCACCCCTGCACATCGCTGGCGGTCGAAGATGCCGCGAAACTACCGATAAGTGACGGAAAGGCGGGCCGGGACGCGCGGTGAGTCAGGTTTCCGTCCCACGGAAAGCCCGACCCGTCGCCGGACGGCCGGAGCGGGGCCCGCCGGACGGCCGGAGCGGGGCCCGCCGGACCCCGCGGCGGGACCGGACCGGGCGGTCCGAAAAGGGGAGGCGGTGCGGGTGCGGCGTTGGCAGGATGGCCGCGCACCGCATCCGATGGGAAGGGACCCCCGTAACCGTGGCTCGTGCCGTCACCCTGATCCGTTCCGCCGCGCTGTCCGGCGTCGCCGAGTACGCCTACGCGGCCACGGCGCCCGCCGGGTCCCGCCTGATCTTCCTCGCCGGGGCCTGCCCGCTGAACGACGACGGCTCCACGGCGGCGATCGGGGACTACGCGGGCCAGGCGCGCAAGGCCGTCGAGAACATGCGCACGGCGCTCGACGCGGCCGGTGCCTCGCTCCAGGACGTCATCAGCACGAGGGTCCTGGTGGCCTCGGCCCGGCAGGAGGACCTGGTGACCGCCTGGGAGGTGGTGCGGGACGCGTTCGGCGACCATGACGTGCCCAGCACCCTGATGGGCGTCGCCGTGCTCGGCTACCACGACCAGCTCGTCGAGATCGAGGCCGTCGCCGCCGTACTCGACGCGTGAGACCCGTACCGGCTCCGGGGTCCGGCGGTCACGGTGCCGGGGAGGCGCACCGGCCGGCGGACGGGCTCACCGCTGTGCCTGCTTCGGCAGGGTGAGGATCTCGGCGCCGTCGTCGGTGATGGCGATCGTGTGCTCGCTGTGGGCCGTCCGGCAGCCCGTCGCGCTGCGCAGCGTCCACCCGTCGGCGTCGGTGACGAGCTCGGCGGTGTCCGCCATGACCCACGGCTCCAGCGCGAGCAGCAGTCCGGGGCGGAGTTTGTAACCGCGGCCGGGGCGGCCGGTGTTCGCGACGTGCGGGTCCTGGTGCATGGTCGAGCCGATGCCGTGCCCGCCGAACTCGGTGTTGACCGGGTAGCCCGCCGCGCCGAGGACCGTGCCGATGGCGTGGGAGATGTCGCCGATGCGGGCCCCGGGCCCGGCGGCGGCGATCCCCGCGGCCAGCGCGCGCTCGGTCGTCTCGATCAGCGCGACGTCCTCCGCGGGCCTGGCGTCGCCCACGATGAAGCTGATCGCGGAGTCCGCGGCGACTCCGCCCAGCAGGACGGCGAGGTCGAGGGTGAGCAGATCTCCGTCCGCGAGCTTGTAGTCGTACGGCCGTCCGTGCAGCACGGCGTCGTTGACGGCCGTGCAGATGTAGTGGCCGAACGGGCCGCGGCCGAAGGACGGCTCGTAGTCGACGTAGCAGGACTGGGCGCCCGCCTCGGTGATCATGGCCTTGGTCCACCGGTCGATGTCCATCAGGTTCGTGCCGACCGTACTGCGGCTCTTCATCGTTTGCAGGATCTCGGCGACCAGGGCGCCGGTGTCCTTCGCGCGGGCCAGCAGGGTGGGGTTCAGGATCTCGATCATGCGGCGCCCTTCTCATGTGACCAATAACTATACCGGCCATACTATACCGGTACTAGAATCGGAGTCATGGTCAGGTTGCCGCTCACTCCCGCAGAGGTCGAACGTGGACAGCGCCTCGGCGCCCTCCTGCGCCGGGCCAGGGGAGAGCGCTCGATGCTCGAAGTCGCGCTCGACGCCCGTGTCTCGCCGGAGACCCTCCGAAAGATCGAGTCGGGCCGTGTGGCCACCCCCGCCTTCCCCACCATCGCGGCGATCGCCGACGTCCTCGGCCTCTCCCTCGACGCGGTGTGGGCCGAGATCAACCTGCCCGAACCGGGCGTCGCGGCGGCCGAGCCCGGCCGTGCTGCACGAAGGCAGCTGACCTCGTAGGCGGTACGTGCCGGCCGCCGTCGGATCCGGTGCGCGTACGGACGTTAAGGTAAGCGTTCGAACGGATCTCGAACCATGTCCGGCATGGCGATGTCCGAGGTGCCCGGTGTCCGGCAGGCCCGAGCGACATCCCTCTTGGAGCTGGCGTGCAGAAGACCGACGAACCGGCGGGAGAGATGGCCGGGGCGGTGGCCGTCACGCCGGCGACCGTGTCCCCGCCGCCCGCCTCCCTCCGCGCCCGTTCCCTGCCCTGGCCGCTCCTGTCGGCCTGCGCCCTCGCCCTCCTCGCCATGGCGTTCCTCGCCGGGAGCGGGTGGCTGGACGACCCCGTCGTGCAGACGTGGCGGACCGTCTGCCTCGCCGTCACCGTGCAGGCGCTGCCGTTCCTGCTGCTCGGCACGGCCCTGTCCGGAGCGATCAACGCCTTCGTACCGGCGCGGGTGTTCAGCCGGGTGCTGCCCAGGCGCCCGGCCGTCGCCGTCCCGGTCGCCGGTCTCGCCGGAGTCGTCCTGCCGGGCTGCGAGTGCGCTTCGGTACCGGTCGCGAACAGCCTCATCGGCCGCGGGGTCAATCCGGCCGCCGCCTTCGCGTTCCTGCTCTCCGCGCCCGCCATCAACCCCGTCGTGCTGACCGCCACGGCCATCGCCTTCCCCAACAGCCCCGTCATGGTGCTGGCCCGGCTGCTCGCCTCGCTCGCCACCGCCGCCCTCATGGGCTGGCTGTGGCTGTGGCGGGGCCGTGAGGAGTGGCTGCGGCCCGCCGTGCGGCACACCGGCCACGAGCACGGGCACAGCAGGTGGCGGGAGTTCCGGACCGGCTTCCAGCACGACTTCCTGCACGCGGGCGGCTTCCTGGTCCTCGGGGCCATGGCGGCGGCGACGTTCAACGTGGCCGTGCCGCGCCGTGTCATCGACGCCTTCTCCGGCTCGCTCCTGCTGTCCGTCTTCTTCCTGACGGCGCTCGCCGTCCTGCTTTCCATCTGCTCCGAGGCCGACGCCTTCGTGGCGGCCTCGCTCACCGGGTTCCCGCCCCTCGCCCAACTGGCGTTCATGGTGGTCGGACCGATGGTCGACGTGAAACTGATCGCATTGCAGACGGGCACGTTCGGCCCGGCCTTCGCGATCCGGTTCTCCGCCGCCACGACGGTCGTGGCGGTGCTGTGCAGCCTGCTGATCGGGGGAGTACTGCTGTGAAACGGCCTGTCCAGGTGGCGCTGCTCGCCCTCGGCGGCCTCGGCCTGCTGCACGTCTCGCTCTTCACCGACCTGTACCTGAACTACGTCAAGGCCGGCATGCGGCCCCTGCTGATCGGCTCTGGCGTACTGCTGCTGCTCCTGGCCGTGGCCGAGGCGTGGTCCCGCCGGCAGCCCGAAGCCGACGGAGAGCGCCATGAGCCGCGCGGGCGCGAGGACCGGCACGGGCGTGAGGGGCATCAGGGGCACGCGGGCGGCGGCGGACATGACCACTCCTCCGTCCCCGGTGTCGCCTGGCTGCTGTTCCTCCCCGTGCTCAGCCTGCTCTTCTACGCGCCACCGGCACTCGGCGCCTACACCGCTTCCCGGGAGGTGCCCGCAGCGGTGACGGAGCAGCAGCGGCCCGAGGGCTTCGAGCCGCTGCCCGCGACCTCGCCGCTGCCGATCACCCTCACCGACTTCACGCGCCGCGTACGGCAGGACCGGGAACAGGCCGTCAAGGGGCGCACCGTCCGGATGACCGGGTTCGTCACGCCCGACAAGCAGGGCGGGGGCTGGTACCTGACCCGCATCATCATTTCGTGCTGCGCGGCGGACGCCCAGTCGGTGAAGGTGCGGATGTACGGCACCGCGGCGCTGCCCGCCGACACCTGGGTGACGGTGACGGGAACCTGGCACCCGGGCGGGACCCTGGGCACCCGGTCGGCCCCCGTCGCCCTCGACGTCGCCTCGGTGAAGAAGACCGCCCGGCCGATGAACGGGTACAAGGACGCCCTCCCCTTGCCGGACGCGGGCTGAACCGCCGTACGTCTGCGGTCAGGACAGGCCGGAGAGGATCGCCTCCAGGCCGAAGGCGAAGCGGTCCTCGAACGAGCCCTGCGCCAGGTGGGTGACCACCCGGTGCAGGGCCGGGTGCTCGCCGGCGTCGACGGCACGGGCGAGACGGTCGTCGCGCTCGTCGGGTGCGGCCTGTGTCTCCTGCGTCAGGCCGAGGACGAAGTAGCTGACCGTCCACGCCGTCCAGGCTGCCTGCCGCGTGTCCGCGCCGGCTGCCAGCAGGGCGTCGACGAGGTGGTCGGCGAAGCGCAGGGTGTGCGGTTCGGCCGGGTAGGTGCCGGTCACCAGGGCGGCGCCGTCGCGGTGGTCCAGTAGCGCCCGCCGGTAGCGGCAGGCCAGCTCCCGTACCCGCTGGGCGGCGTCCGCGGGCAGATCCTCGTAGCCGATGCCGCCGAGGACGGCGTCGGCCATCAGCTCCAGCATCCGGGCCTTCGTCTTCACGTGCCACAGGACGGTGTTCATACGGACTCCGAGGCGGTCGGCCACCGCCCGCGTGGACAGCTCGTCGAGCCCTCGCTCGTCGAGCACGTGGAGCGCGGAGTCGATCACGGCCGTGCGGGTGAGCCGGCCCGCGGCGTCTTCCCGATCTCACCGGCGACGCGACCGGCCCGTTCGGCCGGCCGGCCCGCCCGGGACTGCGCGTGCACAGCGGCGTTCCGCACCTTCCCCCGGCCGACTGGTCCGGTGTCCGTGCCGTCCTTCTCCGCCCCGACGGCCACATCGCCTGGGCGGGCACCGACCACGACGCCGCCGCCCTCGCGGACGAACTCGCCGAGGCCCTCGCCGCGCACGTACCGGGCGTCCGTGCCGGCGCCGTGCCGGGGGGTCTGGCGGAACCGTCCGTCGCCTGAGCCCCGACCGGGGTCAGCGGGAAAAGCGGTTGCACCGGCCGTCTCCTCGCGGACAGGGTGCGATCGTGCGCCGCCACCGCACCCTCGCCCCACCCCGACAAGGAGTCGCCGTGCACCCTGCCGAAGCCCCGGCCATCGACGAGTTCCCGGCCGGGGGCGCGGAGGCGGGCCCCTACGGCATCGCGGCCGGCCCCGACGGTGCCCTGTGGCTCACCCTCGTGCACAGCGGCCACATCGCCCGCCTCAGCGTCGACGGCGGATTCGAGCAGTACGCGCTGGACCCGCCGACGTGCCGTCCCACCGTCATCGCCCCCGGGCCCGACGGAGCGCTGTGGTTCACCCGGTATCAGGACCACCGGATCGGGCGTGTGACCGTCGACGGTGAGACGGAGGTCTTCGACCTTCCGACGCCGGACAGCGGTCCCTTCGGCATCACCGCGGGCCCGGACGGTGCGATGTGGTTCACGGAGACGACGACCGACCGGATCGGGCGCATCACCGGCCGGGGAGAGGTCACCGAGTTCGCCCTCCCCGTCGAGGGCGGCTTCCCCTCGGCGATCACCGCGGGTCCCGACGGAGCGCTGTGGTTCACCCTCAACCAGGCGAACGCGATCGGCCGCATCACCCCCGACGGCGACACCGTCCTGCACGCCCTGCCCACACCGGGAGCCGCACCCGTGGGCATCACCGGTGACGGCACCGCCCTGTGGTTCGTGGAGATCGCGGCGGGCCGGATCGGCAGGATCTCGACGGACGGCCGGATCGAGGAGTTCCCGCTCCCCGACCGTGCGGCCAGACCCCACGCCGTCGTCGCGGTCCCGACAGGGGAGTGCTGGTTCACCGAATGGGGAGCCAACCGCGTCGGCCGCATCACCCCAAGCGGCGAGATCACCGAGTACGACCTGCCCACACCGTCGTCCGAACCGCACGGCATCACCGCGGGTCCCGACGGCGCACTCTGGATCGCCCTCGAAACGGGCGGAGTCGCGCGGGTGGCGCCGTAGCCCCGTAGGCTCAGTCCACGTCCACGTCCACGTCGGCGAAGAGTGCGTGCATCGCGCCCAGTACGCGCAGGCAGGCGTCGATGTCCGCCATGGTCAGATCGCCGTCCACGCGCCGCAGCAGGGCGTGCTCGCGGGCCCGCACCGCGCCGATCGCGGCACGGCCCCCGTCGGTGAGCCTGATGAGTGAGGAGCGGCGGTGCGCGGGGTTGGCGACGCTCTCCGCCAGGCCGTGACGTGCCGCGTCGTTCACCATGCGCTGCACGAACTGCCGGCTGAGCGCCTGCGCCCGCCCCATCTGAGGCACCGTCATAGGACCGTGCGCGCGCAGCAGATCGAGCACCGCACGCACGCCGACCGACAGGCCCTCGTCGGGCGCTTCCCGCTCCACCTTCCGGTGGACCCTCCGGTAGAGCGGGCCGACCAGGTCGAAGACCTCCGTGAGGCGCTCGGCCAGCTCGTCCGGGGAAGGCGCGGCGGGCACCGCGGTCCGATCGGCGGTCGAGCCTTCATCCGCCGTGTCCTCATCCGCCGTGTCCTCATCCGTCATGTGCTCACCCGTCATGTCCTCATCCGTCATGCGTGCATCATGACACCTAGGTTGCCAACCCATGGAGATGATGACACCTTGGTTGTCATGAATGGTGAGCTCGCATCCGCCCCGATCCGTTCACTGACCACCACCGACGGCCGTCTCGCCTACCAGGAGGCCGGTTCCGGGCCGGCACTCGTCTTCCTGCACGGCGGCTTCCTCGACCACCGCATGTGGGAGGAGCAGCTGCGGACCTTCGCTCCGCGGTACCGGGTCATCGCGTTCGACGCCCGCGGACACGGCGGCTCGTCCAACGCGACCGGCCCCTTCCGTCCCGCCGACGACGTCGCCGCACTGCTGCGCGGCCTGGACGCGGCCCCGGCCGTGCTCGTAGGCGTCTCGATGGGCGGCGCGACCGCCGTCGACTGCGCACTGGAACATCCCGGCCTGGTCCGCGCCGTCGTCGTCAGCGGCGTCGGCACCAGTGAGCCCGTCTTCGAGGACCCGTGGGCGCTGGACGTCCTCGCCGCCCAGGGGCGGTCACTGGCCGCGGGCGATGTGACCGGCTGGGTCGACGCGTTCCAGCGTTTCACGGCCGGGCCGCACCGCGAGCTGTCCGTCGTCGATCCCGAAGTGGTGCGCCGGATACGGGAGATGGCGCTCAACACGCTCCGCAAGCACGTGCCCGGTGAGCCGGACCACCGGGTGCCGATCGCGGCCACCTGGGAGCGCGCGTCCGGGATCACCGTCCCCGTGTGCGCGATCAACGGCGCCCTGGACGGCCCGGACCATCTCGCGATGGCCGGCCGGCTCACGGAGCTGGTCCCCGACGGGCACACCACCACCGTGCCGGGCGCCGCGCACTACCCGAACATGGAGAACCCGGCCCGCTACGAGGTGGAACTGGCCGCGTTCTTGGAGCGCGTCGGAGTCGCGGGCTGAGCGGAACCGGCCGGACCGAGCGGGACCGGCAGGCCGTACGGGGCACGGGACATGAGTCGTTGCTGAGGCGCTGGAAAAGCAGTGGAACGGCGCCGCTGTCGGCCATTACCGTGCTGCCGAACCCCGTCGTCCAGTCAGAGGCAGGCCCTTGTACACCCTGTGAGACCCACCGAGCGCTGAACCGTCGCGCGTCGCACCTGTGCGCCGCGCTGCTTCTTGCTGCGGACTTCTCACTGGAACCGGTGTACTTCTGTGCTCAATACCTGGGTGGTCATGCCCACCTGCCTGCCGCACGTTCTCCGCCGTTGCCACACGTGCGCGGCCGAACGCTTCCGGGCGAACGGCAAGTTCCGTGTCAACGCGAACCACAAGCTCATCGACGCCTGGCTCCTCGTGCTCTGCACCACCTGCGGGGAGACCGCGAAGCTCACGGTCCTGGAGCGGATGAACGTACGCTCCGTACGGCCCGAGCTGCTGGACCGTCTGCACGCCAACGACCCCGCCCTGGCGCCCGAGTTGCTCCAGGATCCGGTCGTACGGCGCCGCAATCGCGTCGCTCTCGACTGGGCCGGAGCCTGGCGCCTCGACACCGGCGGATCGGATCACCTGGACCGCGAGGTGACCGACGTCTCGGTCCGCTTCGCGGCGCGGATCCCGGTCCGGCCGGTGCGACTGATCGCCGAAGGCTGCGGTCTGCCGCGCGCCGAGGTCGAAAGGCTGGCATCGGAGGGGAGCCTCGTCTCGGCGGTCCGGCTGAGCGGCAGGCTCTCCAGCGACTTCACCTTCACGCTCAAGCGTTCTCGATCCTGCCGACACCCAGGATGACCGGACGCTACGAGGGAGACGTGAACATGCTGGCGGGGTCGGCGGCGGGCCGGGAAACGAGTGAGGGAACGGGCGCCGGCACGGACGGGCATGCGGACGCGGACGCCGGTGCGGTCACCGGCAAGGGCGCGGGACGGCGCCGGTTCTGCAACGGCCGGGTGCTCGGCATCACGGCCCTGGTGCTCGTGACCCTGGCCGACGGCGGCCACCTCGCCAAGCCGCTCTGGCAGCCCTGGTGGTACGGCGCGACCCTGTGCGGGGGACATGTCGCGGGCGGTGACCTCGCCGCCCTGCTGCCGAATGAACAGTTGCGGGCGGGCACCGAATCCTGGGACACCGCGGACGGCGTCCTGCGGTGCGCGATCGACAGGGGACGACGACCATTTCGTTCTGGAGGCCGAGGTGCAGACCGATCCCGAGGCCGTTGACGCGGCGCTGAGGCAGGATTTCCCGATCCCGGGTCGAGCCCCAGTACGTCTACCCGTCGCGGTATCCCTGGCCAACGGCGCCTCCGGCGAACTGGGCTGCGGGGCCGGGCAGTTGCCCTTGCCGGAGCGGGCCGACGGTCCGCGCACACTGACGGTCGCGCAGACCGAAGGCACCGAGTGCGGCTGGTTCTCGCGTACGTCACTGCCCAAGAGCCCGTCGGGCAAGGGCCGGAAGGTGGCGGCGCCCACGGACGAGCGGGCCCCGATCACCGACTGCTCCCTGATCGACGCCGGGACCGGCGACTCGGCCCTGGACCTCACCGGCTGGTACGGGCAGTGGACGCGGGAACCCTTCGAGACGCTGATCGGAGCGAACGTGGACATCCCGAAGGGGCTCAGCACCGAGGATGCGCTGATGAGCGAGGACTTCGGGCGGGCGAAGCCGAGTGCGCGGACGGGCCCGCCAACTTCCTGGCGACCAGCTACGCCGAGGACGGCGGTACGGAGGTGCCGCGCGGCAGCATGCGGTCCCTGCTCATCGCGTTCGCCCGTGACCAGGCGGAACGGCGCGGCTGCACGGACGTCGAGCTGCCGGGCCGTACCGTCCACCCCCGGGCGAGCTGACGACGGTTCGGGGCGGCCCGGTCCGTCCCGGGACACCCCGAACCGTCCCGGGGCGGCCCCTGTCAGCGGCGGGTCGAGCCGGACAGCAGGGAGAGCGAGATCGTCTCCGCCTCGGCCCGGTGGCCCGCGATGTTCACATGGACACCGTCACCGATGTCGTACTTCTCGTTGATGCTGTTGGGCTCGACCGGGTCCTTGAGCACCTGGTCGAAGTCGACGATGCCGTCGCACGCGCCGCCGCAGTCCCCCTGGTTGCGCACGTACGTGCCCACGTCCCAGCGGTAGCGGTTCATCTGGTCGGTGTAGATGGGGCGGGGCGTGATGGGCACGACGTAGACCTCGACCCCCGCGTCCCGCAGCCGCCCGAAGACCTCGCGGTAACTGGCGATGACCTGCTGCGACGTGCAATTGTTCTGGAGGTCGTTCGTGCCGTAGAAAAAGAGGACGCCGGTCACGCCGTGCAGGGCCAGGACGTCGCGTTCGAGCCGGGAGCCGGCGTCGAGCCCGGTCAGCGCGGACGCGTTGTTCGGGCAGTCCGCGGCGGCGGTCGTACCGTTCACCCCCGCGTTGGCCACGGCCAGTTGGCGGTCGGCGGGCAGTTCGTCGACGATGCGGCGGGCGAGTACGTCGCTCCAGCGGTTGTCGGTGTCCGACGGCGTGCAGCCGGAGCCGCAGTCGGTGGATCCGGCGCCGTCCACGACGGAACTGCCGTAGGCGACGATCGTGCCCTTGACGCGGGGGTTGCGGACGTCCACGGCACTGACGAGGTAGGTGCTCTGGACGCGCTGGGTGTAGGCGGCGGCGTCGGTGTCCTTGACGTGGTCGCCGCTGCCCGGAGCGGTCAGGTAGTTGTCGCGCCACGCGGCACCGTGCTCCCCGGGCCGGACGGTGCCCGGGACGTGGAGGCTGACGGCGAGGTCCGTCTGCGGTGCGGTGCCGAGGCGGACCGGGTCGCTCCACACCTCGCCGTGGGCGGGCACGCTCACACCGCGGTGACCGCCGAAGGTCAGCGTACGGGTGGTGCCCGCCCGGGTCGCGGGCCCGCCGTCGCTGACGGCCACCGCACCGCCGCCTATCTCCAGGGGCGTGTCGGAGAACTGGTTCTGGATCCGCACGCGCACCGCGTCGCCGCCCTGGCTCAGACGGGTGATCGAGCGGACGGTCTGATCGGTGAGGGACGCCTTCGACAGGCCCTGCTGGGACTCCGCCCACGCGGTGTGCCAGGCCCGGCCTTCGGATCTGCCGCCGGTGCCGCCGCTGCCGCCGGTGTCCGATCCGAAGGCCGGAGCCGAGACCGTGAGTGAGGCCAGCATCAGGGCTGCCGCCGCCAGCGTGCCGGTCTTCGTGGTGAGCTTCACGTGTACCTGTCCCTCGGTCGAAACGATCAGGTCGCTGTGCGGCCGCAAGCATTCCAGGAGTCGGTGATCGCCGGAAGAGGACAACGTTTTCCAAGGGGCGGCCAGGGCAGACGGACAGGCATGAAGCGTGAGGTGCGAGCGGGAGCGGAGGCCACTCCGCGCCGGCTGAGGCCGGGCGCCCGGTGGGCGTCGTGGCTGTACGCGCTGATGCTCTGCGGGAGCGTCGGCCTGCTGGTGTGGCGGGTGACCGACGGCGATGGCGCGGGCCAGGTGCTCGTGGCGGCCCTGCTGGTCCTGTCGTGGATCTGCCTGCTGGCCGCCAACCTGAGGGCGCGAAACCGACAGCCTTCCTCCTGACGGGAACGGCAGCCCTTCTCCTGACGGGTACGGCAGCCCTTCTCCCGCGCGGTTCGCGATACGGCCGCACGATCTTTCAATGGCGCCGGTGCACCGCGGCTAAGCTGCGGAGTCATGCAGGGGACACGCCTCGACACGGCCCGGATCCGGGCGGCCCGCCGGGTGATCGACCCGGTGTTCCTCGACACTCCGCTGTACCGCTGCGAGGCGCTGGAGCCCGGCTTGGGGTGCGCGGTGAGCGTGAAGCTGGAGACGGCCAACCCCATCCGCAGTTTCAAGGCCCGCGGCAGCGAGGTGGTCGTGAGCCGGCTGATCGCCGACGGCGCGAGGGCCGCGGTGTGCGCCAGCGCGGGCAACCTGGGCCAGGCCCTCGCCTGGTCCGGCCGCGACCGGGGAGTGGAGGTCACGGTCGTGGCGTCCCGGTACGCGACCGCGGCCAAGCTGGAGCGCATCCGCGCACTGGGCGCCCGGCTGGAGCTGGTGGACGGCGATCACGAGAGGGCTCGCGAACGTGCGGCGGCCATCGCCCGCCGTGACGGCATCCGGCTGGTCGAGGACAGCCTGGACATCGAGACCTGCGAGGGCGCCGCGACCATCGGCCTGGAACTCGTGGACGCGAAGCCGCCGTTCGACGTCGTACTGGTGGCCCTCGGCGGCGGGGCGCTGGCGACCGGCGTGGGCCATGTGGTGAAGGCCGTGGCGCCGGAGACCGAGGTGATCTGCGTCCAGCCGCTGGGCGCGCCGGCGATGACGCTCTCATGGCGCCGGCGGAGCGTGGTCACCACCGAGACGGCCGACACCATCGCCGACGGGGTCGCGGGCCGGTACCCCATCCCGGCCGTCCTGGAGGACCTGTTGCGGGTCGCCGACGACGCCGTCCTGGTCCAGGAGGCGTCCATCGTCGCCGGGATGCGGATGCTCCTGGACCACGCCGGCCTCGTGGTCGAACCGTCGGCCGCGCTCGGTATCGCCGCGATCCTCGAGGACCGGGACCGCTTCGCCGGCCGGCACGTGGCGACCGTCGTGTGCGGCGGCAACGTCGACCTGGACGCGTACCACCGCTGGGTGGGCGCGGCGTGACGCGGCATGCCCGGCCGCGTCCGTGCCGAGTGTGTGCGCGGCGATCTCGTCGAACAGCCTGTGCAGGGGGAGGCGGGCACCGCTCGCGGCGGCCTCGGCGCGCGTGCGTTCGCCGAGCTGGTCGCGCAGCCGCCGCTCCTGCTGCCGGACGACGAGGTCGCAGGCCAGGGCGCCGAAGTCGGCCCGGTGGCGCGCGGTGAACGAGCCGAGCAACCGGGCGAGTTGGACGGCACGGCGTACGGCGTTCGGGTCGTAGCAGGTGTCGACCTGTCCGGCCAGCACACCGACGGCCGCCGCGGCTCCCGGGCCACGCAGCTGGGCCAGCGCGCGCCCGACGTACGCCGAGGATTCGGACGGCACCGAGGGTCCCCGGCCGAGCGCCGCGAACGTGCCGAGCCTCAGCAGGAGCGCCGCGCTGGTGAGCCGGTCCCCGCGGCGGGCCGCGCTCGACAGCGCGGCACGGGCCGTCCGGTCGGCCCGCCACCGACGGCCGAGGCGGAATTCCGCGCCGCACAGGTCGAACTCGACGGCGACCGCGCCCGCCTCGTCCCCGATCGCCCGGTAGCGCTCGGCCGCGCGCCGCAGTTGTCCGGCGGCGCGGGCTCCGTCGGTCGCCTGCAACGCCAGCCCGGTGGCGAACATCCGGTGCGCGTCCGCGGCCTCGCCGACCCGCACCGCCGTCGTCGCGACCCCACCGGCCGCCTCGGTCGAGCCGAGTGCCGCCTCGTACTCGCCCAGCCTGGCGAACACCTCGGCGGCCAGCACATGCAACCGGTGTGCGGCACGGTCCGACAGCGACGGCTGACACCCCATCAGCTCGATGACCCAGGAGCGCAGAGTGGGCAGTCCGGCCAGCCACCGCCAGTACGGAGCGAGCGCGGCGACCACCGCCACCGCCCGGCCCTCGCGGCCGTTCTCGACCGCCCAGCGCAGCGCCGCCGAGATGTTGCGCTCCTCCTGCCGCAGACTGAGCAGGGCACCGGACTGCCGCGGCGTCCACACCCCGGCGGCGTGCACCTCGGCCAGGCGCAGGTAGTACGTGCTGTGGGCGCCGCCCAGCAGCCGTTCACCGGCGGCGTCCGGACGCGCCGCCGCGAGTACGGGGACGGGGAGGCGGTAGCGGTGGGCGACGGGTGCGCCCATGGTCGCCGAGAACACCTCCAGAAGCTCGAACCGGCCGTCCACCGTCAGGTGCTGGAGCACGTCCGCCACCTCGGGCAGGCCCGTGAGATGGCTCATCGCCTCGGTGCTGAAGCCGTCGGGACACTGGGAGGCGGCGGTCATGACGCCGCGCACGCACGCGTCGGTCCCGGACCGCCCGCCGGGATCGCGCGTCGTGTCCGTGTCCATGGCGGAAGACCCTAAGCGCTGAATCCCGGGTTCTCTGCCGTTCGGGCTGTCCGGGCTTGTCCGGGACGGCCACGGGCCTGTCCCGGACAGCGCCGGCCTCCTCGCGCCGGCCCGGAACCGGGAGACCGGAGGCAGAATCGGCAATACCCGGCTCGGTCCGGTGCCAGGCACTACGGTCGTGCGCATGATCGAAGACGACACCCTCAACAACACCCGCGAGGCCTACGACGCCGCTGCCGCCCTGTACACGGAGCTCTTCAGCGACGTGCTGCGGGACAGCCCCTTGGACCGCGCGATACTGGGCGTCTTCGCCGAAGCCGTACGCGCGAGCGGGGACGGCCAAGTCGCCGACCTCGGCTGTGGACCCGGCCACATCACCGCTCACCTGGCGGAGCTGGGGCTCGCGGCATTCGGTGTCGACGCCTCTCCGGTGATGATCGAGACGGCTCGACAGGCCCACCCGAGGCTGCGCTTCGACGTCGGCACGATGGCCGCGCTGGACATCCCGGACGGCGAGCTGGGCGGCGTACTGTCGCGCTGGTCCATCATCCACACTCCGCCGCGCGAAGTCCCCGCCATCCTCGCGGAGTTCCGCCGGGTGCTGGCACCCGGGGGCCACCTCCTGATCGGCTTCTCGGCCGGCGAGGACGCGTCTCACCCGACGCAGGTCTTCGATCACAAGGTCGCGCCGGCCTATCGGTGGTGGCCGGATCACCTGGCCGGGCTGTTGCGTACGGCCGGACTGGCCGAGGTCGCGCGGACGGTTCGCGAGCCCGAGCCCACCGACCAGCGGCAGTTCAAGGAGGTTCACCTGCTGGCCCGTAAATCGGAGTGAGGGGGGAGGGAAATCGTGGCTGGACCAGCCACCTAGGAGTACGCGTCGACTGCTAATTGAAAATGATTACCATCTCGTATAGCTTGTCGTGGTGACACGCGGCGAGCTGTCATGGACGGGATGGGGAGAATGGAAGCGCTGACACGTTCCTTGTGTGTGCTGGGGGCAGCGGGCCTGACGGTGTCGGGCCTGGTCCTGACAGGAGGCGAGGCGGACGGCGCGGCCCGGCCGGTGAACGCGGCCTACGCGTCAGCTCTGACCGCGGCAGCCGCGGCAGCCGCTGGAACCGTTGAAGCCGCTGGAGACGTGGTCGATGAGCGGATCGTCATCGACCAGGGCCATGTCGACGCCGTGGCGCCGCGCATCGTCGAGGGCCGGTTCCGGACCCTGTTCCGGGACAGCAGGACGAGTGACATCGTCTGGCGTGAGCCGAGCTCGGTGATCATGCACCTCACGGCTGCTGGCAGGGACGTCGTACCCGACCCCGCCGGCAGCCTCGCCTTCGTCGGTGAGCCGGGGGACACCTACTACTGCATTCCCCAGACCCAGGACCCCGACCTCCTGTGGGCCGGCTGGAGCACGGAGGCCTTCGGCTCCTCCTCCGTCCAAGGCGGACTCAGCTTCTCCCTGGACGAGATCGAGGGGCCGGGCGACCTTCTCGTCTTCGGCTGGTCGCCCTTCGGCGAGCCGCTGATGCGGTTCGACTCCAGCGACGGGCTCCCGGACACATACGCCGTGCCCGCCGTGACCCACGAACACGCCAACTGGGTCTTCACGGAACAGGGCGTCTACCGCCTGACGTTCACCGTCGCGGCCACGCTCGCCTCCGGTGAGCAGGTGAAGGACAGCCAGACGTACACGATGGCCGTCGGTGACGTGGATACCGACGACGTATCTCTCCCCGGTGACTCGGGCGGAAGCCCAAGCGCGGAGCCCAGTGCGGACCCCACTGCGAGTCCCGGCGCAGATCCCACTGCGGACCCAAGTGCGGACCCCACAGCAGACCCCACGGCGGACATCAGTCCTGAGCCGACACCTGACCCGAGTGCGGACAGTAGTACTGACCCCAGCCCTCGTCCGAATGCGGAACCCACTTCTGGCCCCAGTGCGGACACGAACCTCGGGTCCGGCGAAAGCGCCCCCGGCGACGGGGAGTTGGCGCGGACCGGGGCGGGTGTCGGCACCGTGCCCCTCGGCGTGGGTGGCGCCGCCCTCGTACTCGCCGGTGTCGGTGTCGTCCATCTCAGCCGGCGTCAGCGGGGCGGCGATGAGGCGTCCGCGCGTCCTGCCGGTGCCGAGCGAAGGGGCTGAACAGTGGCATCATTCGGGAACCGTCGGTGGACAGCGGCAGTGCTCGGTTCAGCGGCCATCGCCGCCGGGATCGCACCCTCGGCAGCGATGGCGGACTCGGCGGAGAACGGAAACACCGGGTCTTCCCCCTCGGCCGATGTGGTCCTGGCGCTGCACGGGGGCACGTTGAGCCTGGGCTTGCGAGAGCCGGGCGCCGGGGACGGCGGTCGGGCGGGAGAAGCCGTCTCGGAGTGGGACGCGACAGGTGTTCCGGCCGGGAGCGTGGTGGGCGGGACCGTGGAGTGGGCGCTGACCGGCGTGGACGGTCCGGGAGACGTCGCCGTGTTCCGGCCGTCGTCCGAAGCGGTGTCCGAAGCGGTGTCCGAAGGGTCGTCCGGTGCGTCGGCCGACGACCCGCAGGTGCTGTTCGACAGCCGTGACGGGTTGCCCGACGCCCAGCCAGTGGCTGCGGGGGAGACCGGTGAGGCCGTCTGGACGTTCACGGAGCCGGGGGAGTACACGATCACCTCCCGGGCGACCGCCCGGCTCGAGTCCGGCACCGTCACTACCGCTACGGCGGAATGGACGGTGAGTGTGGCGGAGGGGAGCGCCGGAGACGGGGGTGTCGTGGGTGACGGTGGACAGGCCACGGTCGCGCCCGGGGCGTCCTCCGCCCCCTCGGCCTCTCCCGCCGATGACGGGGACAGCGCCCCCTCGGCCTCGCCTGCCGACGGCGGGGGCGGCGCCCCCTCGACGTCCGTGTCCCGGCGCTCCGCAGCAGCGACAGGCGTCACTGCTGCGGCGAGCGCGGACATCGCCACCGAGAAGGTGGTGATCGACGACGGCCACGTGGACGCGATCGCCGGGAAAATGGTGAACGGCAGGCTGCGTACGCTCTTCAAGGACAGCCGTGATCCGTCCGCGGTCGTGTGGCGGGAGCCTTCCTCTGTCGTGATGCATGTGGCACCGGAGGCGAAGCAGACGGTTCCCGAGGACGGTGCCTACTCGTTCCTAGGCGCCGCCGGAAGCAGTTTCTGGTTGATCCCGCAGGTCCAGCAGCAGGGTGTGATCTGGGCCGGCTGGAACACCGAAGATCTGAGCAGTGATGACTTGAAAGGCCCCGTCGACCTGAGACTCACGCACGTGAGCGGGCCGGGGACCCTGGCGATCTGGGAGACCGCCGGGCTCGGGGCGCCGAAGGTGCTCTACAACAGCGAGGACGGGCTGCCCGACAGCCAGAAGGTCGACCTCGGCGTCCACGCGCACGGCAACTGGGCCTTCGGCAAGGAGGGCACCTACAAGGTGACCTTCCAGCTCAGCGGCGCGCTCGCGTCGGGCGGGACCGCGTCGGACACGCGCACCTACACCTTCGCGGTGGGAGACGTCGATCCGAATTCCGTGACCCCGGGCGGGAGCGGCGCGGACGGCAGCTCCACGGGCGGTTCGGACGACGGCTCGACAGGGACCGGATCAGGCTCTGGTTCCGGGTCCGGTTCCGGCAGCGGTACGGGCTCTTCCGGCGGTTCCGGCTCGGGCTCCGCGGCCGACGGCAGCGGGAGCCTGGCCCGCACCGGCGGGGGAGCGACCCTGCCGCTGGCCGCGGGCGCGGGTGCCTTGGTCGTCGCGGGCGCGGCGACGGTCGGTTACGCCCGCAGCAGGCGCCGTAAGACCTCGGACGCCGAGGCCGCCCGGTCCTGAACCGGAACCGGAACCGGGACCGCAACGCACCCCCGAACATGCTCCCCCGAACATGCCCCTCGAGCATGCCCCCCGAACACGCACCACCCCCCAATGCACCACCCCCTTGGAAGGAACTCATGACACTGCCCCTGGGGCGCGTCGCCCGACGTGCCCGTAGCGCTCTTTCACTGCTGTCGTCGGGAGGGGTGCTGGCCCTCGCGCTCGCCGCGCCGGCGAACGCGGCGACCGGCCCGGCCGACGGCCGCGAACTGGTGGGCGCCGGACAGCACGTCGACGCGGTGTACCCCGTGGTCGAGGACGGCCGCCTGGACGTCCGCTCGCTGACGGACGAGGGCGAGGCCGACCCCGACGATCTGGCCCTGCACATACCCGACACCAAGACCTCCCGCATCGAACTGCCGGAGGAGTACGCCTTCCTCGGCACTCCGGGCGACGACGCATGGATCAGCCCGCAGACCCAGGACAAGTCCGTGGTCTGGCCGGGCTGGTCCTTCGAGGGCATCGAACCCGGTGTGCTCAAGGGCACGGTCGCCATGGACTTCGAGGGCTTCGCCTACGCCGGTGAAGCGAAGTCACCCACGTTCGCCGTCACCCAGCCCGGCGGGTTCGGCGACAAGAAGGTCAGTCAACTGATCGTCCCCGGTTCGGCGTTCACGAGCGTGTCGGGAGAGGTCGGCGCGCACACGCACGCCAACTGGATCTTCACGGACCAGGGCACCTACGACATCGACTTCAATGTCCACGTCACGCTCGCCGACGGAAAGGCTCTCGAGGACAGCGCCACCGTGCGCTTCATCGTCGGCCCGGTACCCGACCGGCAGGACGCACCCGTGGCGCAGAAGGTCCGCCACTACAGCGAGGGCACCGACGGCCTGCTGCTGACGCCGAACAAGGTGGACGCGGAGTATTTCGTCGGCCAGACGATCAACCTCACCGCCGCCTCGGACGCGGCCGAAGAGGACTCCCGCTACCGCTGGTACGCGAAGAAGAAGGGCGAGAGCGCCTTCACCGAGGACCCCGAGCAGGACACGGCCGTCTACAGCACCAAGCCGGACCGCGCCCTGGACGGTACGCAGGTGTACGCGGAGCTGCTGAAGGACGGCAAGGCCGCGCAGAAGTCGGAGCCGACGACCGTGCATGTGCGCGCACTCGACCCCACGACGCGGCTCACCGTGACACCCGACCGGAAGACGTACAGCGAGGGTGACACGGCCCGGTTCACGTCCGAGCAGAACCCGAAGACCGATGACGAGCACTACCACTGGTACCTCAAGCGCCAGGGCGAGAGCAGTTACGAGTGGATCGAGGAGTCCCGGCTCGCCGACCAGGAACTCCCCGTGACCGCCGGTCTCGACGGCGCGCAGGTCGTCGCGCGGCTCTTCGACGCCGACCACGCCGTGCTCGCCGAGTCCGCGCCCGTCACCCTGTCCGTCGAGGCGGACACGGACACGGACGCGGGCAAGGCGGGAGCCGCGTCCCCGGTCTCCGTCGGGATCGACCAGGACGCCGAGCGGTACGCGGCCGGTGCGAAGGCCACGTTCACCGCCCAGGTGCGGAACGCGGGGAAGGACTACTCCGTCTCCTGGTCCGTACGGCAGAACTCGGAGAACCCCTTCACCGAGATCGCCGACGTCCACGGGCGCACCCTGGAGCAGACCGTGCCCGCCGACTGGAACGGCGCCCAGGTCCTGGCCTCCGTCAAGAACGCCGACGGGAAGGTCGTCGCCGAGGGCACCGTGCCGGTGCTGAAGGTGACGGCAGCCGGGAAGTCCGGCGTGCGGAAGACCGCCGCCGAGAGCGAGAGCGGGTCCAGCTCGACCGCCTCGGCGGTGCCATGGGCGGCGGCGGCCGTCGTGCCCGTCGTCCTCGTCGCCCTGGTCGGGTGGTGGCTCGTACGGCGGCGCAAGAACGGCACGGCGGATGCGGACGGGCCGCGGTAACGGGCCGACGGCCGCGACCCGGCCGCGACAACGGGCCGGCGGCCACGGACCGGCGCCAGTAGCAGGCCGGTGTCCGCGGACCGGCCGCGGTAACAGGCCGGCGCCGTGCCCCGTAGATCGTCCGCAGTAACAGGCCGGCGCCGTGCACCAGATGCAATAACAGGCCCTTGGCCGCCGCCGCAGTAGCAAGCCCACGCCCCGTGTCCCACACCCCGCGCCCCGCACCCGGCGGGCGCCCTGCCCCCCGACCGGGACGACCCCCTCGTCCCGGCCGGCCATTCCCCCCGTTTCCCCCAGCAGCGTCGAGTCGTCCCGCGACTCGGCGCTGCCCCCTGCCATCGGAGATGTTGCCCATGCACGTGCCCCGACCAGCAACGCGGGCACTGGCCGTCGCCGCCGTGCTCGCCATGACCGTGACCGGGTGCAAGGGTCACGCCCGATCGGGCGCGGCGGACAATCCCGACGCCGCCCTGCGCGTGGTGACCACCACCGAGATCCTGGCCGACCTGGTCAGACAGGTCGGCGGCGACCGGGTCCAGGTCGACTCCATCGTCCCGCCGGGCGGTGACCCGCACTCGTACGAGCCCACCCCGGCGGACGCGGACGCGGTGTCCCAGGCCGACGTCACCTTCACCAACCACCTGCTCCTGGAGGAACACGCGCTGATCAAGACGATCGACTCCAACGCGCGCGAGGGCACCCCGAACGTGTCGCTCGCCGAAGCGTCCGAGACCTATGGCGCCCATGTCATCCCGCTGGTCGAGGACGTGGGCCTCGACGTCATCTGGCTGGGACTGCGCGTGCGCGGAGAGGGTACGGAACGGGGCGCGTCCCGCTCCTCCGACGTGCTGCTCTCCGCGACCGACGTCGAGGGACCCGGCGACCTCGTGGCCTACCTGACGGAGTCACTGGGCCGCCCGGACGTCTACTTCGACTCGGCCGACGGCCTCACCGAGAAGGACACCACGACGCTGCCGCCGGCCGCGCACACCCACCTGAACTGGGCCTTCACCGAGCCGGGCGTCTACCGGCTGACCCTTGAGGCCAGGCTGAAGAACGCGGGCGCGGCCGCCGGCCCGGTCGGCAAGGGGACCTTCACCTTCGCGGTGGGGGTCGACCCGCACACCGTGGCCGACTCTGGTGACACGATCCTCGACGACGGCCACACCGACCTGACCGTGAACATCGACTCGGGGAAGATGTCGGCCTTCACCGACTCGCGTACGGACGGCAAGAAGCAGGAGGAGATACCGCCGGGGGACGTCGTCATCGATGTGCCCAACCGGGCGCTGGACACGGTCCCTTCGGGGTCACAGTTCTCCTTCCTGGGCGAGCCGGGCGCGGAGGTCTACCAACTCCCTCAGGCCGTCCTCGGCAAACACGTGCACGGCGAGATCGACCCGCACCTGTGGCAGGACGTCGAGAACGCGAAGGCGTACGTACAGCTGATCCGCGACACCCTGGAGAAGGAGGATCCGGACGGTGCGGGGGAGTACACCGCCGACTCACGGTCCTACGAGCGTGAACTCGACGACCTCGACGCCTACGTGACGAGCCGGACGGGCCGCGTACCGTCCGACAGGCGGCAACTGGTCACCACGCACGACGCCTTCGGCTACCTGGCCGACGCCTACGGCCTGTCGGTCGCCGGCTTCGTGGTGCCCAACCCCGCGCAGGAACCGAGCGCGGACGACGTACGGAAACTGTCGCGCACCATCAGGAACCTGAAGATCCCCGCGGTCTTCATGGAACCCAACCTCGTCCAGCGGGCCACCGTGCTCAACCAGGTCGCGGAGGATCAGCACGTGAAGGTGTGCACGTTGTACGGCGACGCCTTCGACGACGAGGTGCGGCACTACACCGACATGATGCGCCACAACGCCGACGAGCTCCTTGCCTGCCTCGGAGGCGAGAAGAAGTGATGAAGAGCATGAGCACAGCACTGCTGTCCGTGACCGGGGCACTCTGCCTCGCCCTGCCGACGGCAGTCCCCGCGGCGGCCGGGACCGCCGCGCCAGGGACGACCGCCGGACACACGGTCGTCAGTGACGGCCACATCGACATCGGGCCTAGGTTCACCGAGTCGGGCTGGACCGTGCAGATGCGGGACGACACGGCCGATCCCGCCGTGTGGCGCGACACGGACGACGTCGTGCTCCAGGTCAGGGACGCGGCGAGGATCGAGGTCCCGGAGGCCGAGGAGTTCGGTTTCCTCGGCGCGCCCGGTGACGACGTCTGGGTACTGCCGCAGGCCCAGCAGAAGGGCGTGGTCTGGCCGGGCTGGAACAGCCAGGACCCGACGGTGACCGCCGCGGTGGAGCGCGAAGTGACCTGGGAACTCACCGGAGTCACCGGGCCGGGCGACTTCGTCCTGTTCCTGAACGGCGCCTTCGGCAGCCCGCAGATCGTCTTCGACACGGCCGAGCGGCTGCCGCAGGAGACCGGGATCGAGATCAACAGCCACGTGCACGGCAACTGGGCGTTCACCGAGCCCGGCACGTACCTGCTCGACGTGCGGATGAGTGCGAGGACGAAGGACGGCAGGACTCATGACAGCCGGCGCACCCTCCGCTTCTCCGTCGGCCCGCAGAACCCGGAGAAGGCCTTCGCCCAGCAGCCGAACAGCCCAGTAGGCAGCGGTACTTCGGCGGACACACCCTGGTGGACGATCACCGGCGTCGCGGCAGCCGCCATCGCCGCCACTGTCCTCATACTCGTCGTACTGCGGCGCAGGCGGCGCGGTGACCGCGAGGACGGGACAGCCACCGCCCAGGCAGGCGTGCCCGGCACGGCCGAGGGAGGCACCGATGAGTCGGCGTGAGACGACCGGGGCGGCCGCGCTCGACGTGCGGTCCCTAGCCGTGGAGCTCGGCGGACGCCGTGCGCTGCACGACGTGGACCTGACGGTCCGCACGGGTGAGCTGGTCGGGCTGATCGGTCCGAACGGCGCGGGCAAGACGACGCTCCTGCGCGCCGTACTCGGACTGCTCAGCCCCAGGAGCGGCACCGTCCTGCTCGACGGCCGCCCCGCCGACCGGGCCCGTGGCACGGTCGGTTACGTGCCCCAGCGCCACGAGTTCGCCTGGGACTTCCCGCTGTCGGTGGAGAAGGCGGTGCTCACCGGACGGGTGCACCGTGTCGGATGGCTGCGCCGGGCCGGGGCCGAGGACCGCGAGGCCGTGGCCGGGGCGCTGGAGCGGGTGGCCATGACCCAGCTGCGGCGGCGGCCGATCGGAGAGCTCTCCGGTGGTCAGCGCCAGCGGGTGCTGGTGGCCCGTGCCCTGGCGCTGGAGCCGACGCTGCTCCTGCTCGACGAGCCGTTCACCGGCCTCGACGTGCCCACGCAGGAGCTGCTGACCTCGCTCTTCGGGCGGCTGCGCGAGGAAGGCAGGGCGCTGCTGATGACGACCCACGATCTGCCGGGGGCCGCCGACATGGCCAGCAGGCTCTGCCTGCTCAACAGGACGGTGGTGGCCGACGGGCCTCCGGACACTCTGCGCGATCCGGCGGTCTGGCTGCGCGCTTTCGGGGTGACCGGCTCCGACCAGTTGCTGACCTCGCTGGGGGTGACGAAGTGAGTGCTGTGCTCGACTTCCTGACGGATCCGTGGCAGCACCTGTTCATGCGGCGGGCCTTCGCGGTCGCCGTCATGTGCGGAGTGGTCTCGGGTGTCGTCGGCGCCCATGTGGTGCTGCGCGGTATGGCGTTCATCGGAGATGCGGTGTCCCACTCCGTCTTCCCCGGCGTCGCGATCGCCTTCGTCTTCCAGTTCAACCTGGTCGTGGGCGGCGCGGTGGCGGGGCTGCTGACGGCCCTGGCCGTCGCGGTGTTCTCCCAGAACCGGCGGCTGAAGGAGGACACCGTCATCGGTGTCTTCTTCGCCGCCGCCTTCGGGCTCGGCATCGTCATCCTCAGTACCGCGCCCGGCTACAGCGGCTCGCTCGAATCGTTCCTCTTCGGGCAGATCCTGGGCATCAGCGACGAGGATGTTCTCACCGTCGCGGTGATGGGTCTCGTACTGCTCCTCGTCGCCGGGGCGGTGCACAAGGAGCTGGTCACCGTGAGCCTGGACCGGGAGACGGCGCGCGCGGCCGGACTGCCCGTCTTCGCCCTGGACATCGTGCTGTACGCCCTGGTCACCGTGACCGTGGTGATCTCGTTGCAGGCGGTCGGGAACATCCTGGTACTGGCCCTGCTGATCACGCCTGCCGCGTGCGCGCGGCTGCTCACCGACCGCATCGGCGTCATGATGGTGCTCGCCCCGGTCGTCGGCGGCGCCTCCGCGGTGACGGGCCTGTACCTGTCCTACGCCTTCAGTCTCGCCGCGGGCGGACTGATCGTGCTGGTCGTCACGGCGGTGTTCGTCGTGTGCTGGCTCTTCGCGCCGCGCCACGGTCTTCTGACGGGCCGGGGCCGCCGCCGTGCGCGGGACGGCGCGGAGTCGGAGGCGGAGCCGGATGCCGGGGTCCTCGGCAGCGCGGACGCCCCGTTGGCGCCGTCGAAGTAGCAGAGGGGCGGTCCCGCCTGTCGTAGGCGGGACCGCCCTTCGCGCTCCGCGTTCCGTGGGCGGGACCGCCCCTCGTGCTCCGCGTCAGGCGCGCGGTCAGCCCACGGTGAAGTGGTAGTCCACCGGCTCCGAGTTCACGGTCGTGCCGTCCAGCAGGGTGCCGGTCGCCTCGAAGGTGAGCGTGTAGTCGCCCTCTGCCTCGAAGGCCCAGTTGGTGTGGTGGTGTTCGCCCGCAGTGACGTCCACGGAGTCGGGCAGGCCGTCACCGCTGTCGAATCTCTTGGCCGGGACACCGCCGGCGACGTCGTACACGCTCACCTCGGCCGGTCCGTCGACGGCGGTCAGCCGCAGCCGCACGCCGTCGCCCTGGAACACGCCGGTCTCCACCTCGTGGGCGGCCCAGCCGGCGTACAGCAGCTCGGGGTTGTTGGTCTGGGGGAGGATCCACACGGCGTCGCCGGGGGAGCCGAGGAAGGAGTAGGCGGTGTTGCCGGGGACGGTCGTCCCGGCTTCGGGCTTGACGTGCAGCACGACGTCGGCCGGGTCGCGCTCCACCTCCGTTCCGGTGGTCGCGTCGGCCAGGCCGAGCGTGAGGGTGCCGTCTTCGTAGGCGATGTCGACGGCGTCGACGTGTCCCTCGGAGAGGGTGATCGTGGCCGCCTGGGCGGGGGCGGCGGCGAGGCCGGCGGCGGCGAGGGCGGCTCCGGTGAACAGGGCCGCGCGGGTCATGGACGAGAGCAAGGCAACCTCCTGGTGCTGGCGTGAACATGAGCATCGTATGAAGAGTGATAATCATGTTCAATAAGCCGGGAGGTGACCTAACTCTCGCCCGTGCGGGCGTAGTTGGGTATCCGGATGGGTAAGGTCAGGCGCCTTCGAGGCGGGCGATCCTCGCGATGATGTCGTCGGCGATGGTCTCGTCGGGCCAGGGGAAGACGCGGGTGGCGGCACGCTGGTGCGCGAAGCCGTGCAGGCAGAGCCAGAGGGTGACGGCGTCGTGCTCCGGGTCGGTGACCGCGGACCGGCCCGCGGCGGCGCACTCCGCGAGCAGGTCGCTGAGTCTCCGCATGGCCGCCGTGCCGAGGCCGGTGAGGTCCTCCGCGGTCACGGAGCTGTCGCCGAGGGTCGGCATCCACAGGCCGCCGAACATCGTGCGGTAGCGCTCGGGGTGGCTCTGCGCGTAGCCGAGGTAGGCGCGGCAGACGGCGTACAGCCTGTCCAGCGGATTGTCCCCGGCCTCCTGTGCGGCGGCGCGGAGGTGGGCGTCGAGCGCTGCGAACTCCCGCCGTACGACGGCCAGCATGATGGCCGGCTGGTCGGGGAAGTGCGGGTAGATCGACGGGGCGGCGATGCCGACCTTGCGGGCGACCGACCGCAGGGTGATCGCGCGCTCGTCGCCGGTCTCGTCGAGCAGCGCCGCCGCGGCGTCGACGATGTCCTCGCGCAGCCGGCCGCCCTCGCCGCGCCGGTTGCGCGCGCGTGCCTGTTTCGGTGCGGCCGGGTTCGTCGCGTTTTCGTCGTTCATGAGCGTGACCTTACACGCGAAAGCTTATGAGGCGCAGCGCCTTGCGTTTCTTGAGTTAACAGCTATAACCTTACGGCCGTAAGCAAGCAGCCGTAAGGCTCTTCTCCCAGGGGTATGCCATGAACAGCACCGCCAGTGAGTCCGTCACCGCCGACGTCACCGAGGTCGTCCTGCCCGGCAAGGTCGAGCCGGCGGGCCTGGAGTTCAGGACGCGCGACCTGCCGGCACCGGCCAAGGACCGGGTCGTCCTGCGCATGGAGGCGACCGGTGTGTCCTTCGCCGAGCAGCAGATGCGCCGTGGCAAGTACTACGACCAGCCGCCGTTCCCCTTCGTGCCCGGCTACGACGTGGTCGGCACCGTGACGGCCGTCGGCCCCGCGGTGGACACGGCGCTCCTCGGACGCCGCTTCGCCGCGGTGACCAAGACCGGCGCGTGGGCCAGCCACCTCGTCGTCGACGCCGCGGACCTGATGCCCGTACCGGACACGGTGGACGCGGCCGCCGCCGAGACGGTCGTCGTCAACGGCATCACCGCCTGGCAGATGCTGCACCGCCTCGCCAAGGTCCCGGCCGGCGGGACGATCGTCGTGCTCGGCGCCAACGGCGGCGTCGGCTCCACGCTCGTGCAACTGGCCCGGCACGCCGGGATCACCGTGATCGGCACCGCCTCCACGCGCCACCACGCCACCGTGCGGGACCTGGGCGCGACCCCGGTCGACTACCGCGACCCCGACATGTACGACCGTATCCGCGCCCTCGCGCCGGACGGTGTGGACGCGGTCTTCGACCACGTCGGCGGCGACGCGGTGGAGCAGTCGTGGCAGCTGCTGCGCAAGGGCGGCACGCTGGTCTCGTACGGCACCGCGGCCACCAAGGACGAGGAGGGCAGCTCGCAGCTTCCCGTGCTGAAGCTGTTCGCACGGCTCTCGGCGTGGAACTCGCTGCCCAACGGCAAGCACGCGCACTTCTACAACTTCTGGGCGGGCAGGCGCCGTTGCCGGGCGTCCTGGCAGCGGCGGCTGGCCGAGGACCTGGACCAGGTGCTGCGCCTGGTCGCCGACGGCTCGCTGACCCCGCAGATCGCCGCGCGGCTTCCGCTGGCCGACGCCGCCGCGGCCCTGGAACTCGCCGAGTCCCGCACCGTCAGCGGCAAGGTCGTCATCGTCCCCACAGCCTGACGCGCCGCGCGGTGTTCGCCGACGCGACACCGGCCGCCGTGCGGTAGGCGACTTTCACCGAGGCGAAGGCACGCGCGCCGGGACGAGGCTGGGCAGCGGCAAGTGAAACGAAGATCCGAAGGAGAGCGTGGCGTGTTCGACCGTTTGGCCGAGCTGGCGATTCGCCGGTCCCGGCTGGTATTGATCGTCGCCGTCGTGGCCGTGGCCCTCATGGCCGCCGTGGGCCTCGGCGCGTTCGGCAAGTTGCAGGGGGGCGGCTACGACGATCCCTCCTCCCCGTCCTCCCGGGCGAAGGCCGCCATCGAGGAGGAGTTCGGCGGGCAGACGAATCTCGTCCTGCTGGTGACCGCCGCCGAGGGCGGCGTCGACGCCCCGGCCGCCGAGCGGAGCGGGCGGGCGCTGGTGGCCCAGCTCAAGAACGAGCGGGACCTCGACAACGTCGTCTCGTACTGGGACACGGGCAGCACCGCCCTCCGCTCCGGCGACGGCCGCGAGGCCATGGTGCTCGCGCACGTGAAGGGCGACGCCACACAGCAGGAGAAGAACGCCGAGCACGTCATCGACGCGTACACCGGGACGCGCGACGGCTCCCTGACGGTCCGGGCCGGCGGCGGCGCCGCCGTCAACAGCGACATGGCCGCGCAGAGCAGCGAGGACCTGGTCCTCGCCGAGGGCATCGCGGTGCCGCTGACCCTGGTGCTGCTCCTGGTCGTCTTCGGCAGCGTGGTGGCGGCGCTGCTGCCGCTGGTCATCGGAGTCATCGCCATCGCGGGCACGTTCGCGCTGCTCTACCTGCTGGGCAGCGCCACCGATGTGTCCGTCTTCGCCACCAACCTGACCACGGCGCTCGGCCTCGGACTCGGCATCGACTACGCGCTGCTGATGCTGAGCCGGTTCCGCGAGCAGCTCGCGACGGGCGCGAGTGTCGACGACGCCGTGCGGCACACCGTGCGCACCGCGGGCCGCACGGTCGCGTTCTCCGCCGCGACGGTGGCGGTGGCCCTCGCGGCGCTGCTGCTGTTCCCGCAGTTCTTCCTGCGCTCGTTCGGCTACGCGGGCGTCGGGGTCGTCGCCATCGCGGCCCTCAGCACCCTGTTCGTGATGCCGGCCCTGTTCGCCGTCCTGGGCCACCGGGTCAACAGCGGGCGGCTGCCCTGGGCGAACCGGCCGCGCTCAGGCGCCCGCGCGCCCCTGTGGGGCCGGCTGGCCCGCACCGTCATGCGGCGGCCCGCGTTCACCGCGCTGCCCGTGCTCGCCGTACTGCTGCTGGCCGCGGGCCCGCTGCTGGGCCTGAGCTTCGGCACCCCGGACGAGCGCGTGCTGCCCGAGGACGCCGGGAGCCGCCAGGTGTCCGCCGTGCTCCGGCAGGACTTCGACGGCTCCGACGACGCCGCCGTGCACGTGGTCATCGACCAGCCGGTGAGCGAGGACCCGCTGGCCGTGTACGCGACCGGGCTGTCCCGGCTGCCGGGTGTGGTCCGCGTCGAGGCGAGCACGGGGACCTACACCGACGGGAAAGCCGCGGCCGCGGGTCCCGCCGGCGCGGCGCTCGGGCGTCCCGGCGCGCAGCGGGTGACCGTGGTGAGCGGCCTCACGCCGAAGTCCGAGGCGGCCCAGAGCCTCGTCGGGCGGATACGGGCGGCCGCACCGCCCGCCGGTACGCACCCGCTGGTGGGCGGCGTCGACGCCGAACTGGTCGACTCCAAGCAGTCCGTCAGCGACCGGCTGCCGCTCGCACTCGGCACGGTCGCCCTGACCACCTTCGTGCTGCTCTTCCTGTTCACCGGCAGCGTCGTGCAGCCGCTGCGCGCCCTGGTCCTCAACATGATCAGTCTGGGGGCGGCCCTGGGCGTCATGACCTGGATGTTCCAGGACGGCCACCTGTCCTCCGTGTTCGGCTTCACGGCGCAGCCCATGGACACGTCGATGACCGTGCTGATGTTCTGCATCGCCTTCGGCCTGTCGATGGACTACGAGGTGTTCGTCACCAGCCGCATCAAGGAACTGCACGACCTGGGCGAGTCCACCGAGACCGCCGTGGCCGACGGTCTCGGGCACACCGGCCGCATCGTCAGCGCGGCGGCCTGCCTGCTCGCGGTGAGCTTCTTCGCCTTCGGCACGGCGAAGCTCAGCTTCATGCAGATGTTCGGCCTGGGCAGCGCCCTCGCCATCCTCATCGACGCCGTCGCCGTGCGCGGTGTCCTCGTGCCGGCCGCGATGCGGCTGCTGGGCCGCTCGGCCTGGTACGCGCCGGGCTTCCTGCGCAAGGTCCACGGCCGGTTCGGCCTCAGCGAGGGCGGCCCCGCACCCGAACCGGCGCTCACGCCGGAAGCCGCGCAGCAGCCGACCCTCGTCCGGGACTGACCCCCGCGAGGGCGGATCGATCGACGGAGCGGCATGACATCGGTTCACCGTCCTGGTCAACTCGTCGGCAGGCAGCACGAGATGAGGCACATCGACGAGCTGACCGGCGCCGCGCGCGCCGGCCGGGGTGGGGCCCTGGTCCTGCGGGGCGAGGCGGGCATCGGCAAGAGCGCACTGCTGGAGCACGCCCGGAGGACCGCCGGGCTGCGGACCGTGGCCGCGTCCGGATCGCAGTACGAGCAGGAGCTGCCGTACGCGGCCCTGCACCAGCTGTGCGTGCCGGTGCTGCCCCACCTCGGCGAGCTGCCCGCCCCGCACGCCGAGACCCTGCGGAACACGTTCGGACTGGTCACCGGCGCCCCGGACGTGTTCCGCGTCGGTCTCGCGGCCCTGGAGCTGCTGTCCCGCGCGGCCCGCGACCAGGCCCTGCTGTGCCTGGTCGACGACGCCCACTGGCTGGACACCGCGTCCTCGCAGGTGCTGGCCTTCCTCGCCCGGCGCATCGCCTGTGAACCCGTCGCCATGCTGTTCGCCGCAAGGCCCGGCAGCGTGGCGGATGAGCTGGACGAACTGCCGGGCCTGGCCGTCGGCGGGCTCGGCGACGCCGACGCACGCACGCTGCTCGGGGCGAGGAGCCATATGACCCTCGACGACCAGGTACGCCGGCGGATCCTGGCGGAGGCTCGCGGCAACCCCCTGGCGCTGCTGGAACTCCCCGCGGCCGGAGGCTTCGCCCCGCCGGACGCGCCGTCGGTACCGACCCGCGTCGAGCGCGGCTACCGGGCGAGACTGGCCGGACTGCCCGCGGACGCGCGGCTGCTGCTGACGGTGGCGAGCGCGGACCCGACCGGCGATCCCGGCCTGCTGTGGCCCGCCGCACGGCACCTGGGCCTCGATGTGAGAGCGGCCGGCGAGGCCGCGACCGCCACCGGCCTGATCGAGTTCTCCACCCGGATCGGCTTCTGCCACCCGCTGGCCCGCTCCGCGGTCTACCGGGCCGCGGACCCGGAGCAGCGCCGCACGGCCCACCGGGCGCTGGCCCAGGTCACCGACCCGGCCGCGGACCCCGACCGGCGCGCCTGGCACCGCGCCCAGGCCTGCACGGGACCCGACGAGGACGTCGCCGCCGAGCTGGAACGCTCCGCGTCACGCGCCAGGTCGCGCGGCGGAACGGCGGCCGCGGCGGCCTTCCTCGAACGCGCGGCGGCCCTGTCCCTCGACACCGCGCGCCGGACCGAACGGACCCTGACCGCCGTACGGGCGCAGCTCGACGCGGGCGCCGGTGACACCGCGGCGCGGCTCCTGGAGACCGTCGAGAACACGGCACTGAACGAACTCCAGCACGCCCGGGCCGATCTGCTGCGCGGACAGCTCGCCTTCCTGCGGCACACCGACCTCGACGGCCCGGCGCACATGCTGCGCGCCGCCGAGCGGCTCGCGGACCTGGACCCCGGCCGGTCCCGCGACTGCTTCCTGGACGCGCTGGAAATGAGCCTGGTCGTCGGCCGGGCCACCGGGGTGATGGACACGGTCCTGACGGCGGCCCGGACCTCAGCGCCCGCACCGGACTTACCGGACGTGCTGAGCGCGCTCGTCCGGCTGGACACGGACGGGCACCGGGCCGCCTACCCTCTGATGCGGTCCGTCCTCGACGGGGACGGCGGCACCCCCCTGTGGACACGGCGCCCGGCGCTCGCCGTGATGCTCGCCGGTGAACTGTGGGACCCCCACGCCCGTGCGGCGATCACCGAGTGGCTGCTGAAGACCGGCCGAGAGTCGGGCTCGCCGCTGGTGCTGCGGCTGGGCCTGGCCCAGCAGGCGTCCTGCGCCGTGCTCTCCGGTGACCTGGGGCAGGCGATCGCGGCGATCGCGGAGGAGGAGGCGATCGCCGACGCCGTCGGCGGGCCGCCGGTGACGTACCACCGGCTGCAACTGGCCGCGGTGCGCGGCCGGCGCCGGGAGGCGCTGGAGCTGTTCGGGGCGGTCACCGGGGCGGCGACGGCGAGCGGTGCCGGACAGCTGATCGCCAACACCCACTGGGCGGCGGCCGTGCTCCACAACGGCCTGGGCGACTACCCGGCCGCACTGGCCGCGGCCCGGCAGGCGGCGGCGCACGGTGACCTGTTCCTCGCCGGGGTCTGTCTGCCCGAACTGGTGGAGGCCGCCGTCCGGTGCGGTGAGCATGCTGCCGCCGACGCCGCCCTCGCCTCGCTGACCGAGCGCACCGAGGCCAGTGGCACCGCCTCGGGCCTGGGCGTCGCGGCGTACGCGCGCGGGCTGGTGACCGGGGTCGAGGACCACTACCGGGAGGCCGTCGAGTACCTGGAGAAGAGTCCCCTGGTCGTCTACCGGGCCAGGGCCCACCTGCTGTACGGGGAGTGGCTGCGGCGCGCGGGCCGCCGGCGTGACTGCCGCGGACACCTGCGCACCGCCCACGAACTGCTGTCCGGGGCGGGTGCCGAGGCGTTCGCCCGGCGGGCCGCCGACGAACTGCGGGCCACCGGCGAGAAGGCCCACGCCCGCTCCGGAAGCGACTACGACCGGCTCACCGAACAGGAGCTGTACATCGCCCGCCTGGTCGCCACCGGCGCCACGTCCAAAGAGGTCGCCGCCCGGCTGTTCCTGAGCCCGCGCACCATCGACGCCCACCTGCGCAACATCTTCCGCAAGCTCGGCGTCACCTCGCGCCGCCGGCTCAGGGACCACCCCGGCCTGGGCCTGTGACGAGCGCGCTACGGGACGCCGGGGGCGGCCGGGAGTACGTGGTCGCCGACGCTGTCGGTGCTCAGGCACAGCGAGCAGACGACCGCGTCATGGGTCGAGCAGGCGGCCAGGTCCGGGCGCTCGTAGGGCTGCCGGCAGACGTGGCAGTCGTACGTCGTCGCGCTCGGGTTGCCGTCGGCGTCGAGCAGCGGCTCCTCGATGCCGTCGTCGGTGCGTCGCAGGTAGTAGCGGCCCTTGGTGACGACGGCCGTCAGCGGGGTGAGGACGAAGGCGATGACGGCCGCGGCGACGGGGGAGTACGGCTGGAGGGTGTCGCCGAGGGCGTGGAAGTACAGGGCGATGGACAGACCGGAGGCGGCGACGAACGCCACGACGCCGACCGGGTTGACGGCGTACAGCATGCCGCGGCGGAACTCCGGCCGCAGCGGGGAGAGTTTCAGCAGGTACTTGTTGACGCCGATGTCGGTGGCCACGGTGACGACCCAGGCGATGGCGCAGTTCGAGTAGAAGCCCAGGATGTCGTTGAGGAAGCTGAACATGTCGGCCTCCATCAGCGCGAGCGCGAAGCCGAGGTTGACCAGGACGAAGACCATGCGCCCCGGGTAGTGCCTGGTGACGCGGGTGAAGGAGTTGGTCCAGGCGAGCGAGCCGGAGTAGGCGTTCGTCACGTTGATCTTGATCTGGCTGATCACGACCAGTGCCACGGCCAGCGGGACGATCATCCAGGAGGGCAGCATCGCGTCGAAGGCGCCGCGGAACTGCTGGATCGGTTCGGTGGCCGAGGCCGGGCCGACCTCGGCCAGGATGTAGACGGCGAGGAACACACCGATGGCCTGCTTGAGCGCGCCGAGCACCACCCAGCCGGGCCCCGCCATGACCACCGCGGTCCACCAACTGCGCTTGTTCGCCTCGGTCTTGGGCGGCATGAAGCGCAGGTAGTCGATCTGCTCGCCGATCTGCGCGATGAGGGAGAGGCACACCCCCGCGCCGAGGAACACGGAGGCCGTGTCGACGCCGCCCGTGCCGTCCGTACCCGCGTAGGAGAGGAAACGGTCGACCGTGCCGGGGTCCTTCGCGATCAGGTAGACCAGCGGCGCGACCATCAGCAGCAGCCAGACGGGGGTGGTCCACACCTGGAGTTTGCTGAGCGCCTTCATGCCGTAGACGACCAGCGGGATCACCATCAGGGTGGAGACCAGATAGCCCAGCCAGAGCGGGAGTCCGAGGCCGAGTTCCAGGCCC
The DNA here is from genome assembly GCF_042732375.1 of Streptomyces sp. NPDC059785. Taxonomy (NCBI): domain Bacteria; kingdom Bacillati; phylum Actinomycetota; class Actinomycetes; order Kitasatosporales; family Streptomycetaceae; genus Streptomyces; species Streptomyces sp. NPDC059785. The sequence continues at coordinate 34,398 of NZ_JBHWHV010000050.1, read as the reverse complement.
TGGGCCATGATCGACCCTTCGAGGGCGAAGAAGATGAAGGTGAAGCTGGCGAAGATGACGCTGGTCAGCACCGACCCGTAGTAGCCGAAGCCCGAACCCCGGGTGATCAGGTCCAGGTCGATGTTGTAGCGGGCGCCGTAGTACGCCAGCGGGAAGCCGGTCACGAAGATGACGGCCGCGGCGACGCCGATCGCCACGAGCGCGTTGCCCGTGCCGTGGGCCAGGCCGATGCCCGCGCCGATGGAGAAGTCGGCCATGTAGGCGATGCCGCCCAGCGCGGTCGTCGCCACGACCATGGGCGTCCAGCGGCGGTAACTGCGCGGTGCGAAGCGGAGGGTGTAGTCCTCCAGGGTCTCCTTCGTCGCCTGGTCGGTGGAGTTCGACGGATCTGTCGCTGCGGGCCGGGACTCGGTCGCGCTCACGCCACGCCTCCTTGCTGCGGGTCGGGGACGGCGGAGGGCGCAGGGACGGGGTGGGCCGGCGAGGGTGTTCAGGCGGCTCCTGCGGCCCCTCAGGTGCGGACCACGCCCTCGTGGCCACGGGGGAGGACGCTAGGCATGAGTCGTTTCCCCTGAGGACTTCCCCGATGAAGGAGATGTTTCGGCCGGCGGCTCCCCGTGGGGCGCCGCCGGCCGACGAACGGCCCGTACCGAAGGCGTGCCCGCGGCCGGCCGGTCCCGCGCCGCCGGGTCAGGCGCCGGCGCCGCCGTCCACCGGCACGAGCGCGCCGGTCACCATCGAGGCGCGGTCGCTGAGCAGCCACGCGGCCACCTCGGCGATCTCGCGGGGCTCGGCCATCCGGCCGAGCGGGGTCCTGGCGACGTTCGCCTCGATGATGCCGGGGGTCGCCGCCTCCCACGCGTCGATCATCTCCGTGGCGGTGCCGCCGGGCGTGATGCCGTTCACCCGGATCCGCTGCGGCGCCCAGGTCACGGCGGCGGTCTCGGTGATGCTGTTGAGCGCGCGCTTCATCGCCCCGTACGCCGGGAGGGCGGGGTTCGCGCGGCGGCTGCCGATGCTGGAGGTGTTGACGATGGCCCCGCCGCCGCCCTGCCGCATGAGCGCGGCCTCGACGGTCATGGCGGTCCAGTGCGCGCGGAAGTTCACCGCGAACTGCTCGTCGATGTCCTCGTCGCTGGTGGTGTCGAGCGGTCCGGGCCGCTGGATGGCCGCGCCGTTGTTGAAGGCGCCGTCGAGCCGCCCGTGCAGCTGCGCCGCGCGGTCGACGGCCGCGCGGATGCTCGCACGGTCGGCGAGGTCCACGGGCACGGCGTCCGCGACGCCGCCCTCGGCGCGGATCCCGGTGACGATCCGCTCCAGGGCGTCGGTGGAGCGGGCGGCGAGCACGACGGCCGCCCCCTCGGCGGTGAAGAGCCGGGCCGCCGCCGCCCCGATGCCGCGGCTGGCGCCGGTGATGAACACGACCTTGCCGGTGAGCAGGCCGATGGCGGGGTTGCCGGTGCCGTCTGTCTTGTTCGTGTCGTCGGTGCTGTTCGTCATGGTGGCAGTGTCGGCCGGTTCCCGGAACGGATGCAGGTACAGGCGGTACCAGGGTGTGTCGCCGTCCGGCAGGCAGACTGGGGGTATGGACAAGCAGGAACTCGGGGCATTCCTCCGCAGCCGCCGCGAGCGGCTCAGCCCGCAGGACGTCGGCCTCCCCTCGGGACCGCGACGCCGCACACCGGGACTGCGCCGCGAAGAGGTCGCGGTGCTCGCGCACATCTCCACCGAGTACTACGTCCGGCTGGAGCAGGCCAGGGCGCCGCGCCCGTCGGGCGAGGTGCTGGCCGGGATCGCGGGCGCGCTGCGGCTCACGGACGCCGAGTCCGACCACCTCCATGTCCTCGCGGGCACGGCGCCGGCCCACGCCGGACTGCACCGGCGCGACGTCCGCCCGAGCATCCTCGCGCTCCTTCAGCGGCTGCCGCGGACGGCCGCCTTCGTGACGTCCGCCGCGTTCGAGGTGCTCGCCTGGAACAACCTCGCGGCCGCCCTCATGGAGGACTTCGCCGAGCTCGCTCCCGAGGACCGCAACCTCGCGCGCCGGGCGTTCCTCGCACCGGCGGACGCCACGCCGCTGTACGGGATCTCCGACGCCGCGGAGTTCCGCCACCACGTCGTCGCGCAGCTCCGGTCGACGCTCGCCCGCTACCCGTCCGACCCCGCGGTGACCGGACTCGTCGGCGAACTGCGCGACGGCAGCGGCGAGTTCGCCCGGCTCTGGGAGCGGCACGACGTACAGGCCGCGCCGATGCTCACGAAGACGTTCCGCCACCCGGTCGTCGGTGAGGTCACCGTCGACTGCGACACGCTCGCGCTCACCGACCGCGGCCAGCACGTCGTGCTCTACAGCGCGCCGCCGGGCTCCCCCGACGCCGAAGCGCTGGCCCTGCTCGACGTGCTGGGGGCGGACGTCGGCGCCGTCAGGTGAGGAGACCGGCGCTGGTCAGCCAGATGTGTGCGCAGGTCGCGGATGCCTCCTGCAACTTCTCGCGGGACTCCTGCGAGGCGTGGTAGAAGGTCCGCTCGATCATCCAGCACAGGACGCGCGCCATCGCCGACGCCTGCTCCGGTGCGCTGCCCGGCCGGACGCCGGCACGTTCCAGGACGGCGGTGATGGCCGCGATGAACAGGTCGGCCGTGTGGTTCCACAGCTCGCCGATCTCCGGCACGGTCAACGACCGGTCGATCGCCGTCCGCATGACCAGGCCGTGGTCGTTCCACAGCTCCACGGTGCGCCGCAAGGCCGTCGCGACGGCCTCACGCGGATCGTCCGCCTCGGCGGTGGCCCGTGACCGCTCCCACAGGTGCTCGACGGTCCGGGCCACCAGCGCCGTGACCACCTCCTGCTTCGAACCGAAGTAGAAGTACAGGGCACCGCGCGTGATCCCGGCGCCCTGCGCGATGTCGCCGACGGTCATGGCGTCGTAGCCCTTCTCCGCCAGCAGGGCCTCGCAGGTGTCGAGGATGGCGCGCTCCCGGAGATCGCCCTTGCGTTCGGTGGCGCGCCGGCCGCGCGCGGGGGGCTGTCCGGGCATCAGAGCTGAGCACCCTCGGGGAAGTCGGTCGTACGCGAGAGCGTCTCCCACGCGCGGATGTCCTCGTCCACGGCCATGCGCGCGGCGGTGACCAGCCGCAGCGCGTCCGTGCCCAGGACGAGGTGGGCCGGCGGCCGCTCGACGGTCGTGATGTGTACGACGGCGTCGCCCGCCTTGGCCGGGTTGCCCAGCTGGTTGCCGCTGGCCTTCTGCCGGGCTTCCCGGATGGGGGTGAACAGCTCGTCGTAGTCGTCGACGGTCCGCGCGGCGCGGGTCATGGACCGGCCGGACCAGTCGGTGCGGAAGGATCCTGGCTCGATCGCGGTCACGTGGATCCCGAACTGCGCGACCTCCTTGCCCAGCGCCTCGAGGACGCCTTCGAGGGCGAACTTGCTGCCGCAGTAGGCGGACATGCCGGGCACGGCCATGAGCCCGCCCATGGAGGTGACGGCCATCAGGTGTCCGCGGCGGCGCCGGCGCATGTGGGGCAGCGCCGCCTGGAGGGTCGCCATGGCCCCGAAGACGTTGACCTCGAACTGCCGGCGCACCTCGGCCGGCGGGGTCTCCTCGAAGGTGCCCTCCAGGCCGTAGCCGGCGTTGGCGATGACGACGTCCAGGGCGCCGACGTTCCGCTCCGCCTCCGCGACCACGGCCGAGACGGCCTGGTCGTCGGTCACGTCCAGGATACGGCCGTGGGCGTCCCCGGGCCTGAGCGCCTCGAAGGCGCGCAGGTCCTGCTCGGAGCGCACCGTGCCGACGACGGTGTGCCCGGCGTCCAGGGCGGCCTGGGCGAAGGCGCGGCCGAGCCCCGTGCTGACGCCCGTGATGAGCCAGTTCCGCTTCTGCGCTGCTTCTCGCACTGCTCCTCCAATGGTGTCGGCCCGATGAGGCCGGACGACGGTGCCGGATGTCAAAAGTCTACACCGTGTCGATTTTTATCGTCGAGGTGTAGATTCCGTCGGTGCGCGGCGCGGGAACCGGCTTCGGAGGGTGGGCGTTCAGCCGCAGAATCCGGCGGCCGCGGTCAGGGCGTGGCGGCCGGACTTGAGCGGGCCCAGGTTGTTCAAGGTCTTGCAGACGGGGACGGCTTGCAGGGGGACGGCCAGTACGGGGCCCGTGGGCAGGTCGGCGTTGCCGCACTGGTTGACCGGTCCCGTGAGGGGCAGGCCCACCAGAGCGCCGCCCGCGACGTGCGGGCCCGGGGCGGCGGCGCCCCGCGCGATGACGGCGCCGGCGTCGTTGGCGCAGCCGTTGCCCAGGGCGGGGGACAGCAACCCGCCCGCGCCGCCCGCCCATGCCGCGGACGCCGCGACCCACGGGCCCGCCGCCAGCGCGGCGCAGCAGACAAGGACGCGGAACAAGTCGGCACGTTGCTTCATACCGGGGCAACTGTGCGGACGGTCCGTCGGTCACGGAGCCCGTGGGGTCCGACGCGGGGGACGGAGGAAGCGCCGTCCCGCCCCGTATCCGGTCAGCCGGTGACGGTGGTGAGAACGAGCTTGCCGCGGGTGCGGCCGGCTTCCCCGCGGGCATGGGCCTCGCCGGCCCGCTCGAGCGGGTAGGCCGTCTCCACCTCGACGGTGACATGCCCGGCGTCGATCAGGCCGGCGATCTCCGTCAGCGCCGCGCCGTCCGGCTCGACCAGGAACGGGGTGGCCCGCACGCCAGCTGCCCCGGCGGCCCGGGCCAGCTCCTCGGAGACACCGGCCGGGACCGGGATCAGCAGGCCACCGGGGCGCAGCACCTTCAGTGAACGGGTGCTCGTCCCGTCATGGGCGTCGCCCACCAGGTCGATGACGACGTCGACATCGGCGGTGGCGTCCTCGAAGCGGGTGGCGGTGTAGTCGATGGTCTCGTCGGCGCCGAGTTCCTTGAGCCAGGGATGGCGGGCGGCGCTGGCGGTGGCGATCACATGGGCGCCCAGGTGCCGGGCGAACTGGACCGCGAAGTGGCCGACCCCGCCGGCGGCGGCGGTGACGAGCACGCGCTGCCCGGCCCGGACGTGAGCGGTGTCCACCACGGCCTGCCAGGCGGTCAGCGCCGCCAGCGGCACGGCGGCGGCGTGCACATGATCAATACTGGCGGGCTTACGGGCGAACTGGCGGGCCGGAGCGGTCACATACTCGGCGTAGGCGCTCGCGGCGCGCGGGAACCACGGCATGCCGTACACCTCGTCGCCCGCCTTCAGCGTGGTCACACCGAAGCCGGCCTCCTCCACCACACCGGACACGTCCCAGCCGACGGTGAAGGGCGGCTCGCCCAGTACATGGGCCATGCCGTGGCCCTCGCGGGTCTTCCAGTCCACCGGATTGATCCCGGCCGCGTGCACTCGTACCAGCACCTCGGTCGGCAGCGGCACCGGGCGCGGAACCCGCTGGACCCGCAGCACCTCCGGACCGCCGAAACCGTCCTGGACCACCGCGCGCATCGTGTCTGCGGACATGCGTCATCTCCCTGAGAAGTGCCGTGAAGGGAGGCGCACGGCGCCTCCCCCGTCGATGACCTCGAAGCTATCCCCGCGCATATACTTACCTTCAAGGTCTTCTACTTCCCTTTGGGAAGTTACCTGGCCAGGCGCCTGTTGGGGACACCTGTTGAGGGCGCCTTCTTGAGGAGAGCGAGCATGACGACCACCTGCCCCAGCGGCCGGCACGCGCACCACGACGTCTACGCCGCGCAGTGCCCCTGCCGCGCCCTGCTCGACCTGCTCGCCAACAAGTGGTCCGCGCTGGCGATCGGCGCGCTGGAGGACGGTCCGAAGCGGTTCGGGGAGTTGCAGCGCACGCTCCAGGGCGTCAGCCCCAAGGTGCTCACCCAGACACTGCGCCGCCTGGAGGACGCGGCCATCCTCGACCGCACCATCTACCCCGCCGTCCCCCTGCACGTCGAGTACGCCCTCACCCCGCTCGGCCAGAGCGCCGCGGTCCCGCTCAACGCCCTCCGCTCGTGGGTCGAGGCGAACATCGACCTCGCGGTCCGGACGGAACCGGCCACACCGTAACGGCGTGTCCGCACGGAACCGGCCACACCGTAACGGCGTGTCCGGACGGAGCCGACGGCACCGTAACGACGGCGTGTGATGTCTTGACCGTCGTCCCGCCGGGCAGTTGGATCTTCCGGCATGACGACGGTGACGGGCATCGACGCCCGCGGTATGCGGCACTGCGAAACGACGGCTCTGGGGGTGTTACTCCGGCACGAGGGGCTCGAGCTGTCCGAACCCATGCTCTTCGGCCTCGGCTCCGGTCTGTCCTTCATCTACTGGGACAGCAAGAACATGGACTTCCCGTTCCTGGGCGGGCGGGTCAAACCCTTCGAGCTCACGAAGAACCTGGCCACCAGGCTCGGACTGGAACTCCTGGTCCAGGAGACCACCTCCCCGCGCAGGGCATGGGAGAACGTCACGTCCGCCCTCGCCGCCGGCCGCCCCGTCGGACTTCAGCTCGACAGCTACCACCTCGACTACTTCAGCTCGAAGGTGCACTTCGGCGGCCATGTCGTCGCCATGTACGGCTACGACGACCGGGACGCCTACCTGGTGGACACCGAGCAGCAGGGCGGAGCGGTGTCCACCAGCCTGACCGGTCTCGCCGAGGCCAGGGCCGCACGCGGCCCGATGACCGCCAGGCACCGGTCCTTCACCCTCACCGCCCCGCAGACCCCGCCCCTCTCCCCGGAGAGGATCACCGCCGCCGTCACGGCCTGCGCGGACGCCTTCCTGAACCCGCCCATCGCCAATCTCGGCCACCGGGGCATCGACAAGGCCGGCAAGCTGGTACCCGCCTGGCTCCGGCGCACGGACGACCCGCGGCGGGACCTGCCGCAGGCCGCCCTGCTGATGGAGAAGGCCGGCACCGGAGGCGCCCTGTTCCGCAACCTCTACCGGGACTTCCTCGCCGAATGCGGCCAACTGATCGACAGCACTCACCTGCGCACCGGCCATCGGCTGTACGCCGAGGCGGCCACCCTGTGGACGGAGGTCGCGGCACTGATCGCACAAGCCGGTGAGGCAGGCGATGCGCAGTGCCTCGAACGGGCCGGTGCCGTGCTCGGCGATCTGGCCCGCATCGAGCGCGAGGCCATGGGAGCGCTGAGCCGCCTGGGGAGTTGAGCCGCCCGGGAAGCCGGGACGGCCGGGCACCGCTTCCTTGGTGCCGCGCGGGTTGTATGGGTATCGGCGGCCGGACGCGCACGGCGTGACGGCCTGTGGACGGACTCGTTGACCCGCCATGAGCAGCCGGAGATTTACCCGTACAGCAGTTGTCGCGGTGAGCGTCATGGTCGCGGCCCAGGCGGTTCCCGCCTGGGCGGGCGGCGTCGGGGGTGTGCTCTCGCCGGTGTTCGGACAGAGCTGTGCCATCCGCGAGGCGGCGGTGGACGCCGGTCCCGGCCCAGCGGACTCGCCCGGTGGCGACGCCGGCAACGTCGCGCAGGTTCCGTTCATCGCGCCCTACAGCCAGTGCGGCGACGGCGTCTCGCCGGTCGGCGCGCTGGACGGAGGTGTCGGCTGAGTCTCGGCGCCGGTGCGTCCGGAGCCGTTACGCCTCGGCCGGGCCCTGAGTGAAGAACGCGGTCATCCGCTCGAGGCCGTCCTCGCCGAACATGGTCTCCAGGCCGGCGGCTGACTCGGCGGCGGAGGCCGCGCTGCGCGGGAAGAGCGCTGCCTCGTAGGCGGTGAGGGCGGCCTCGGTGTCGCCCGGGTGGGCGGCGACGGCCGACGCGAGCTCGGCTCCGTCGAACATGGCGAGGTTGGCGCCCTCGCCCGCGAAGGGCGACATCAGGTGGGCGGCGTCGCCGAGCAGGGTCACGCCCGGGACGCGGTCCCAGCGGTGCCCGACGGGCAGGGCGTGGATACGGCGCGGGGTGATCGTCTCGGCGTCGGCGACGAGGCTCCGCAGCCCGCCGTCCCAGTGCTCGAAGCGGGCGAGGACGGCGGCCTTGGCGGTGGCGTGGTCGGTGAAGTCGATCGTGTCGATCCAGTCCTCGTCGGCCCTGAGAGCGGTGTAGACGTGCAGGCTGCCGTCGGTCTCGCGGTGGGCGAGGAAGCCGCGCCCGTCGCCGAGGCTGATGAAGAAGCCGCCGCCGACGAGGGCCGCGCCGCGCGGATGGCGGGTGTCGGCCTCGTACAGGTCGGTCTCCACGAAGGAGATGCCGGTGTAGGCGGGCCGGGCGGCCGAGACCAGCGGCCGGACCCGGGACCAGGCGCCGTCGGCACCGATCAGCAGGTCGGTGGTGATGGCGGAGCCGTCCGCGAAGGCGACCTCGTGGCGGCCGTCGCCGAGCGGGCGGGCGCCGGTCGCCTTGCGGCCCCAGCGGATCGTGCCGTCGGGCAGGGAGTTCAGCAGCAGGTCGCGCAGCTCGCCCCGGTCGACTTCGGGGCGCTCGCCGTGGCCGTCGTCCTCCGTGGCGATGTGCACCGTGCCGTCGGGGCCGACCAGGCGCATGGCCTGCCCGCCCTCATGGATGATCTCGCGGAAGCCGTCGTGCAGACCGGCCGCGTGCAGCGCCTTCTGCCCGTCCTGCGCGTGGATGTCGAGCATGCCGCCCTGGGTACGGGCCTCAGGACCCGCCTCCAGGTCGAAGACCGCCGCTTCGATCCCGTGGACGTGCAGAACCCTGGCGGCGGTGAGCCCGCCGAGTCCCGCGCCGATGATCGCGACGGGGTGGTGGCTGGTGTTCATGGGGACCTCCGGAGGCGGGCGTGCAGGTACGGGGACCGGCGGAGCGTCGGCCCGCAGGGCGGACCGCGGCCGGACATGTCCAGCGTAACGAACGCGTTCGTTCCGAACAAGTTCGTCGAAGCGTAGCCGTCCCTCCGGCCGTGCGTGGAGGCGCTTCTCAGGCGGTCGGGTTTTCCTCGATGCCGCCGGGAACGGGCGTGCCCGTGATGCCGTTGACGAGCACGTCGAAGCTCCAGCGCATACGGTCCCCGCCGGCGCCGCCGACCAGGGCGGGCAGATGGGCCGCGATGGCCGGATGCGTGGACGCGTCTGCGGCGTGCAGAGCGCGGACGGTGGCGTTCCAGTCGTCCTGGGCGGTGGGGTCGTGCTCCTGGGTCGAGTGCTCGGCCGCCGTGGCCGTGGCGTCCTGGAGCAGCTTGTCGACGCCCCAGGCCACCTGTTCGCGCGAGGCCCCGCTGCGGGAGAGCAGATCGAGGATCCGCTCCACCAGACGCAGGTAGTTCTCCCCGCTCGGCCGGGCCACGAGCGCGGACCGGGCGAGCTGCGGGTGCGCGAACAGGGTGAGGGTGTACGAGGTCAGCACGGCCCGGAGCTGTTCGCGCCAGGCGCCCTCGCCGTCGGCGCCCGCTGCGCCGTCCGCGCCGGTCAGGTCGACCTCGCCGAGCAGGTCGTCCAGGACGGCCGCGTGCAGCTCGGCGGTGTTGGCGACGTAGACGTAGAGCGAGGCGGGGCCGGTGTCCAGCTCCTGCGCCAGGCGGCGCATGGTCACCTTCTCCAGCCCCTCGGCGCGCATGATCCGTACGGCGGTGTCCACGATCCAGCGCCGGGACAGGGCGGGCTTCGCCGGACGCTCCCGGCGGCTGATCGGCTCTCGTCTCGCTGTCATCCCCCGATCGTAACGAACACGTTCGGAGTGTCGGTTCGCCCGGGCGGCCGGATTGAGTCCGGGGCGCGCGGGCACGCGCACATCGAAGCGGCGGACGCCGTGTCGTAGGGGCCGGCGCGGACGGCGGGGGAGAGAGGGAGAAGATGGCCGAGCGATCGACGGCGGCGCCGGAGCGGGAATCCCGGACGGCGGAAGGCGACGGAGCACGGAGACCACCGTTGCGGCCCGGCGGGTACGACCCCGCCGACTACGCCGCATGTGTGGTGCGCGGCGCCGCGGAGGCGGGTGTCTCACCCCTGCTCGTGATGACGGTGCTGCACAACGAGGCGTACAAACCGCACCATCCGCTGCTGGAGCGGCTGTGGCAGTGGTGGAAGCCGCAGGCGTCCTTCGGTGTGGCCAACATGCACCGGGCGACGTTCGAGCAGGTGCGGCGCGCCCACGGTCTGCGCGAGCGGTGGCAGGACCTGCGCGACGACCCCGCCTTCGCCATCCGCGCGGCGGCACTGCACCTTCAGGACCTCGACCGGAGCCTGCCGCGGCGGCACGTGCGCCGCTACACCCGCGACGAACTCCTCGCCCTCGGCTACAACGCGGGCGAACGCAACATGCGGGCCTTCGCCCGGGGCGTCCCGCCGGGCCCCATGGCCCGCTCGTACCTGCGCCGCTTCCGCGCGCACCGCGACCGGGCCGCCGAGGCTCTGCCGGACTGAACAACAACAAAGGCAAGGAGAGAGATCTCCGTGCCGTACTCAACGTATAGCGCACCGGGGGGCTTGCGGCAAGACCCGGGTCCCGTCGCAGAATCATCCGCCGAGGCCTCCACCTGCGTGAAGAGCGGGGGAGGCCGCGACATGACGGGGGCGCGCCCGGCGAGCGGTCCGACTCGGCCGCGGGCGCCGATGATGCGATCGGCCGGTGCGGCGCGACAGAGCGCCGCGGCCGCGGAGGTATGTCAGTGATCGAGCAGTACGTGGCGGATCTGCACGAGGTCGACGAGACGCGGATCGCGGACGTCGGCGGCAAGGGCGCGCACCTGGGCGGGCTGTCGCGGATCGAGGGCATCCGCGTGCCGGAGGGCTTCTGCGTGACGACGGACGCCTTCCGGCGGGTCGTGGCTCGGACGCCGGCGATCGGGGACGCCCTCGACCGGCTGGCGGGCTCGGACCCGGCCGACCGGGAGGCGGTCCGCACGCTCAGCGCGGAGCTCCGCCGGACGATCGAAGAAGCCGGCGTCCCGGACGCCATCGCGGCGGCCGTCACCCGCGCGCTGGCCCGGCTCGGCGAGCGGGCCGCCTGCGCCGTCCGGTCCAGTGCGACGGCGGAGGACCTGCCGACGGCCTCCTTCGCCGGTCAGCAGGACACGTACCTGAACGTGGTGGGACCGGCGGAGGTCCTGCGGCACATCGGCCGGTGCTGGGCCTCGCTCTTCACCGAGCGGGCCGTGACGTACCGTCAGCGCAACGGCATCGATCACCGTACGGTCCACATGGCCGTGGTCGTGCAGCGGATGGTCTTCCCGGAGGCGTCGGGGATCCTGTTCACGGCCGACCCCGTCACGGGCGACCGGAGGGTCACCACCGTGGACGCCGGGTTCGGCCTCGGTGAGGCACTGGTCTCGGGGCTGGTCAACCCGGACGTCTTCAAGGTGCGTGACGGCGAGATCACCGCCAGGGCGATCGCCGCCAAACAGCGCGCCGTGCTCGCCGTGCCGGGCGGCGGTACGCGGGAAGCGGCGATCGAGGCGGAGCGGCAGGAGCGGCCCGCGCTGACGGACGCGCAGGTCGTGGAATTGGAGCGGCTGGGGCGGCGGATCGAGGCGCACTTCGGGCGCCCGCAGGACATCGAGTGGTGTCTGTCCGGTGACGGCTTCCGGATCGTGCAGAGCCGGCCGATCACGACGCTGTTCCCCGTCCCCGAGACCGGCGACCAGGACAACCACGTCTACGTGTCCGTCGGGCACCAGCAGATGATGACCGACCCCATGGCACCGCTGGGGCTGTCCATGTGGCAGCTCACGGCCATGGTGCCGATGCACGCGGCGGGCGGGCGGCTGTTCGTCGACGTCACCCGGCGCCTGGCCTCGCCCGCGAGCCGCGCCGGTCTCCTGGACCTCATGGGCAAGGGCGATCCGCTGATCAGGGACGCGCTGGAGACCGTCCTCGACCGCGGCGACTTCGTCCCGTCGCTCCCGGACCCCGAGCCGGATCCTGGCGGCCGAGCGGCGGCCAGGGCCTCCGCGCCCGCCCCGATCGAGACCGATCCGGGCATCGTCACCGAGCTGATCGAGCGCAGCCGGACGTCGCTGGACGCCCTGCGGCGCGACATCGGGACGAAGACCGGTCCGGTGCTGTTCGACTTCCTTCTGGAGGCCTTCGAGGAGCACAAGAAGGTCCTCGGTGATCCGCTGAGCATTCAGGTGATCATGGCGGGGATGGAGGCCACGTGGTGGCTCAACGACCGGCTGGGGGAGTGGCTGGGCGAGAAGAACGCGGCCGACACGCTCACGCTGTCCGCCCCCGGCAACATCACGTCGGAGATGGGACTCGCGCTGCTCGACGTCGCGGACGCGGTCCGCCCGCATCCGGAGGTGGTGGCGTTCCTGGCGGGCGCCGAGGACGACGGCTTCCTCGACGAACTGGGGAAGCTCCCGGGCGGGGCCGGGGCGCGCGACGCCATCGAGGACTACCTCGACCGCTACGGCATGCGCTGCGTCGGCGAGATCGACATCACGCGACCGCGCTGGCGCGAGCGCCCCACCGCCCTCGTGCCCGTGATCCTCGACAACGTCAGGAACTTCGCACCGGGCGCCGCCGGGCAGCGCTTCGAGCAGGGGCGGCAGCAGGCGCGGGCGAAGGAACGGGATGTGCTGTCACGCCTGCGGACCCTGCCGGACGGGGAACGCAAGGCCGCCGAGGCGAAGGAGATGATCGACCGCGTCCGGACCTTCATCGGGTACCGGGAGTACCCGAAGTACCACATCGTCTGCCGCTACTTCGTCTACAAGCAGGCCCTCATGGCGGAGGCCGAGCGCCTGGTGCGGGCCGGTGTGCTGCGGGAGCGGGAGGACGTCTTCCACCTCACGTTCCAGGAACTCCACGACGTCGTACGGTCGCACGCGGTGGACGAGCGGCTGGTCCGGGAGCGCAAGGAGGAGTTCCGGTCGTACCGGGCGCTCACGCCGCCCCGGGTGCTCACCTCGGACGGGGAGGCCGTCGCCGGGTCGTACCGGCGTGCGGACGTGCCGGCCGGCGCCCTGGCCGGGCTGGCTGTCTCGGCGGGGACCGTCGAGGGGCGGGCCCGTGTCATCCACGACATGGCGGAGGCCGATCTCGAGGCGGGCGACATCCTGGTCACGGCCTACACGGACCCGAGCTGGTCGCCCCTGTTCGTCGCGATCACGGGTCTGGTGACGGAGGTGGGCGGCCTGATGACCCACGGCGCGGTCATCGCCCGCGAGTACGGCCTGCCCGCCGTCGTGGGCGTGGAGGGGGCCACCCGGCTGATCCGCGACGGGCAGCGGATCCGCGTCCACGGGGCCGACGGGTATGTCGAGATCCTGGGGGACTGACTCCCGGGGGACCCGGGACGGTCCGCCGCACCGTGTGGAAGTGCGGCGGACGCCCGGTGGACCTGTCCTCGTCTAGCGGCGTGCGGCCCCGCCCGCCGCGGCCACGTCCGCGCGCAGCGCGGGCAGTTGGTCGTACAGCACGGCGCCGGGGCACTCGGTGGCCAGCCAGTCCTGGTGGCCGCTGATCGTGTGTACGTCCTTGGTCACGCCGTTGACCGGGTTGACGAAGGTCACGGCGGCCTGCGGGTCGAAGCCGTGGTAGTCGGACAGGGCCGCGAGCAGGGCGGTCAGCGAGGCGCGGGCCGCCGACGTCTCGGCCTGCTCGGTGAAGGTGCCCAGGAGCGCGATGCCGATGTTGCCCGAGTTGTAGCCCGAGGTGTGGAAGGCGGTCACCATGTCGCCGTCCGCGTCGTGCGCGGGGATACCGTCCGTGCCCGAGTAGCGGCCCTCGTAGACGAGACCGGCCTCGTCGATCAGGAAGTGGTAGCCGATGTCGCCCCAGTCGTTCTCGATCGCGTGGAGGTAGTAGTAGCCGCGGATGGTGGCCGCCGGGTCGGGGTCGCCGTTGGCTCCGGCGGTGTGGTGCACGGTCAGCGTCTGCGCCGGGTAGTACGTCTGCGGCGAGTTCTCCGTGCCGTCCTCCTTGAAGCGCAGGGATTCGTCGGCGCCCCACCCGGCCCGGGTGATGACTTCCACGTCCCCGATGGTGGCGGTCCGCGCGGTCGCCGCGACCTCGATCGACGGTCCGTCGACCGTGTCGAGGGCGGTGGAGCGCACGTCCTTCACCCCGTGCGGCAGCCGCAGTTCGTAACCGGCGGCCCCGCCGGCCGGGAGCAGGACGCTCGCCCTCGCCCCCGCCTCCGTCCCGTCGGCACCGGCCGTGCACAGGGGGCGCAGGGACGTCCAGGCGCCGCGGGTGCCGTCCTCGGCTATCAGCCGGAGGGCCACCCCGCGCGGGGTCCCGGTCCAGGAGACGCCGACGTGTCCGATGGGGAACCGCGTGCGGACCGGGGCCAAGTGGGCGCCGGGGCCCGTGACCGAGTGCGCGACGGTGCGCGGGATCCGGACGGTCCGGGAGCGCGGAGCGGCGGCCGCGGGCGCGGCCGCGGACGTGACCCCGAGGGCCGATGCTGCCGCGACCCCGGCGGCACCCTGGAGGACCGCACGGCGACTGGCGGCGAATGACTGACGCAAGGTTGGTTCCTTTGCGATCGACTGTGGAGGGCTTGCCCGACGAACTGTACGTTCAGTCAACGGCGCATATTCAACGGCGGGTTGGCCGTCCGGTGCGGGTGTGGCGCCCGGTCGGCCGGTGACCCGTGTGCGGCCGGGGTCATGCCCCGTAGCGGACGGCCAGGGCGCGTGCCGTCTCGGTCATCCGGGCGCGCAGTTCCGGCGGGGCGAGGACCTCGATGTCGGTGCCCAGCCGCAGGAACTCCCGGTGGGCGTGGTCGATCGACTCGATGGGCACCCGGGTCCGCGTCCAGCCGTCGCCCTCGGGTGTCACCCCGAGGCGGCGGGCGCCCTCCGGTGTGAGCCGTACCAGGGCCTGGCCGGTGTGCAGCCGGGCCCGGAAACCGGCCAGGTAGCCGCGCCAGTACGCGGACAGGGCGAACCCGTCGGGGAGGGTGAACTCCTCGTCCAGGCAGTCGAGTCCGGTGATCTTGTCGACCCGGTAGGTGCGGATTCCGGACGCTCCGGCGGCGACCAGGTACCAGCGCCCGGCCTTGAGCACGAGGCCGTACGGTTCCACCCGCCGCTCGATCTCCTCCGGCGCGCGCCAGCGCCGGTACCGCAGGACCACCGCCCGCCGCGCCCACACCGCGGTGGCGACCGCGGCCAGGTGAGGTGTGCGGTCGGCGTCGCCGTACCAGCCGGGGGCGTCCAGGAGGAAGCGTTCCTGGACGCGCCCGGCGTGCTCGCGCAGTCCGGCCGGGAGCGCCGCCCGCAGCTTGAGCTGCGCGGTGGCCAGTGCCTCGCCGAGGCCGAGTTCGGCGGCGGTGCCGGGGAGCGCGGCGAGGAACGCGGCCTGCGCCTCGTTTGCGGTCAGCCCGGTGAGCCGGGTCCGGTAGCCGTCGACCAGCCGGTAGCCGCCCGCGTGTCCGGCGGCCCCGTACAGCGGGATCCCGGCGGCGGCCAGCGCCTCCACGTCCCGGTAGACCGTGCGGACGGATACCTCCAGTTCCCCGGCCAGCTGCTGAGCCGTCATCCGGCCCCGGTTCTGGAGCAGCAGAAGCAGGGTGACCAGCCGGCTCGCGCGCATGCCGCCCAGTATCCACTGACAGAGGATGTCAGTGGAGGACTCCTAACCTGCGGCGCATGGACGACTTCGACTTCGGCCACGGTTCGGCGCGCATCGTCGAGCTGCGGCAGTACACCCTGCGTCCCGGCGCCCGGGAGACCCTGATCGAGCTGTTCGAGCGAGAGTTCGTCACCGGCCAGCAGGCGGTCGGCATCACCGTCGGCGGACGGTTCCGCGACCTGGACGACCCCGACCGCTTCGTGTGGCTGCGCGGGTTCCCCGGCATGGCGCACCGACGGCGCGCGCTGGAGGCGTTCTACACCGGCCCGGTCTGGCGGCTCCACCGCGACGCGGCCAACGCCACCATGGTCGACAGCGACGACGTCCTGCTGCTGCGCGGCCCGTGCCTGCTCCCGGAGCCGGGCACCCGCGAGGTGGTCGCGACGGTCTGCGAGCCGTCCGACGCGGCCGCCTTCGACGCGTACGCCGCCCGGCACCTCGGCCCAGAACACGCGCTGCACCGCACCGAGCACGCCGAGAACGACTTCCCCCGGCTGCCCGTCCGCACCGGTGCGGACGTCCGCGTCTGGTTCGGCCCGGCCGAGCCGCCGCCCTGGCCGAACCGGCGGCTCCGGCTGGAACCCGTGACGGTGCGCAGGCCCTGACGGGGTCGGCGTGCCCAACTGCCGTCAGGACTTCTGACTCGCCGTCCGTTCACGCAGGGCCCCCGGTCGACGGCGTCGCGCACGCGGGCGTCCTCGCGCCGCTTGCGGCGGACCAGCGGGAACACGCCGACGGCCGCGGCGCCCATGGCGTCACCCATCGCGTAGCCCACCGCGGCGACGCCCGCGCCGGTGCCGACCCGGTCGCCAGGCCCCCGGCGCCGCGGCCCGCGCGGCCGGATCAGCGCCTGGTGCTCGGGACCTTCGGGTAGCACCAGTCGCGCATGGCACCGGCGTTGTCGAGGACGCTGTTGCCGGTGTTCTTGCCGACGATGCCGTCGACCGTCAGCCCGGACGCCTTCTGGAACTTCTTGACCAGGGCCAGCGTGGCCGGACCGAAGATGCCGTCCACGTCGATCGGATTCGCCTTGCCGGTACGGGTGGCCCAGTTGCTCGTGGCGAACTGGACGCACCACACACCGTCCCGGTTGCCCGACCCGTACGAGATATTGGCGACGCCCGGCGCGGCGGACGCCGTCGTGGCCATGAAACCGCCGCCTGCCAGCGCGGAGGCCACGGCCAGTACGCCTGCCGCTCGGACCGCCTTGTTCCTGAGTGCCATGTGTGTCGTCTCCTTCGTCGTCCCCCGGACGGCGCTGTGCGGCCGCCGAGGTTCGGGTGGATCCGTGTCGCCACCGAAACTACGGACCGCACAGGTCACAGGCGTCAAACCCAGGATTGAGGCCGCTGTAAACCTGTGGGGTAGCGGCGGCCGGACGTATCCGCTCAGGCGTCGTCGACCAGCGGCGGCGGGAGCGGCTGAGCGCGTGGTGGTGGCCTCCCCGACCGGGTTCCTGGCCGCCTTTGGCATGGACACCCTGCGCTCGCCGACCCGCGCCGGTGAGCCCGCGCGCCGGCTCCGCAACGCGGACCTCGCGTCCGCGGCGGGGGCGGACCACGCGCCCGAGTGCTGTGAGTCGCCCCCGACCTGCGGTTTTATGAGTCCTCCGAGGTGCGTATCGTATGTCCGCATACGGGGCGCAGGGGGAGGAGACAGGTATGAACGGGTCGCAGCCGTACGCTGCCATGCAAGTGGGGCCCTATACCGTGGAACGGGCGCTCGGCGAAGGCGACATGGGCGTCGTCTATCTGGCCAGATCGCGCGGTGGCCGGCCGGTCGCGGTCAAGGTGGCCCATGCCGAACTGGCCCGGGACCCGGCCTTCCGCGAGCGGTTCCGCGCCGAGGTGCAGGCCGCCCGCAGCGTGGGCGGCTTCCATACGGCGTCCGTGGTGGACGCCGATCCGGACGCCGAGCCGCCGTGGCTCGCCACCGCCTACATACCCGGCCCCACCCTGGCCGCCCAGCTCGCCGAGCAAGGTCCGATGCACGAGGCCCGGCTACGTGGTCTGGGCGCCGCCCTCGCCGAGGCGTTGCAGGCGATCCACGCCTGCGGGCTGGTGCACCGCGACCTCAAGCCCGGCAACATCATCATGGCCGCCGACGGCCCCCGCGTCCTGGACTTCGGGATCGCCCGAGCCGTCGAGGACTCCCGCCTGACCATGACCGGAACCGGCATCGGCACCCCCGGCTTCCTCGCTCCGGAACAGGCCGAGGGCCTTGATGTGACCGGAGCGGCCGATGTGTTCGCCCTCGGTGCCGTCCTCGTGGCCGCGGCGGGCGGCAGCGCCTTCGGCGGCGGCACCCCCATGGCGCTGATGTACCGCTCCGTGCACCACGACGCCGACGTCAGCGCCGTCCCGGCGGCCCTGCGACCGGTCGTGACGGCGTGCCTGGCCAAGAGCCCGGCGCAGCGTCCCACCCCGGAACAGCTACTGGAGCAACTGACCGCCCCCGCACCGGTGGACCCCGCGGCCACCACGGCCCCCGCCACCCAGCCCGCCACCATCCAGTCCTCCGCCGTCCCTCTACTGCCTCCGCCTCCGCCTCCGACGACGCCCCCGCACTACGTCCCGACCGCTGTGGCCTCCGTCCCGCCCGTAGTCCCGTCGCCGCTCCCTCACCTTCCGACCGCCCTCTCACCGGCGGCCGGGCATGAGGAGGAGCCCGAGTTCCTGGCCACGGACCGCAAGAACGCGATCCTCGCCGACAACCGTGGCATCTCCCTGGGCACGGACGGCACCACCGTCGACCTGCCGTGGCCGTCGATCACCCAGGTCACCTACGACCAGACCATCCGCACCTTCGGCTACACGTTCACCGTGACCGTCCGCATGAGCGGCGGCGGGCACTACGCATGCCAGGTGAAGACACGTCAGGCAGAGCGACTGGAGGCATGGATCGACGAACTGGAGATCCTGCTCGAACGCCACCTGCCGCACAGCTGAACGCGCCTCGGCCCACCCGGTCGTCCGAGCGCGCCTCGGCCCACCCGGTCGTCCGAGCGCGCCTCGGCCCACCCGGTCGTCCGAGCGCGCCTCGGCCTGCCCGGTCCGAGCCGGCTCGGACCGCCCGGCACATCCCCGTGCCCCGGGTCATCAGGGGACGGCGCCCTCGTCGTCGAAGAGGCCGCCGCGCGGCCCGTCGTCCGGGAGGGCGGCGAGCAGGCCGGGCTGCTCCCTGACGGGCACGCCGACGTGGCACTCATGTACCGCCCGTACGACGACCTGGCCGGTTGCGACACCGAGGATCTCCACACCGAAGGCCAGGTCGCGATCCTCCGGGCGGGGCACCCGCTCGCCTCCCGCGGCGGACACTCCTCGTCGTCCCGGCCTCCCCCTGGCCCCCGGCCGGCCGCTCCCTGGAGACCGCCTCCCCCATCCGCGCGGCTCAGACCTCCGGAAGGGACGGATCCGGTGTCCAGGGGGCCGGTGCGGTGAGGGACCAGCGTTCGTGGTCGCGCCAGGCGCCGTCGATGTAGAGGTAGGCGGGCGACATGCCTTCGTAGCGGAAGCCCAGTCGTCGGACCAAGGCCGAGGACGCCTTGTTCGCGGGCTGGATGCCGGCCTCCAGCCGGTGCAGCCGCAGGTCGGTGAAGGCGTGTTCCAGGGCGGCGGCGAGTCCTTCGGTCATGTAACCACGTCCCGCCGAGGGGGCGAAGGCCGCGTAGCCGAGGGAGGCGCCCTGGTAGCGGCCCCGGATGATCGAGTTGATGTTGACCAGACCGGCGGCCTGGCCGGTCTCTCGGACCCGGACCAGGAAACCCAGGTTGGTGCCGTCGTCGAAGCGGTGCATCCAGGCCCGGAACTCCTCGGCGGAGGCGGGTAGTTGCATCCATGGATGATGCAACTCGGCGCTGGCCCGCACCAGAGCGCAGAACTCGTCCTGGTCGGCGAGTGCGAGCGGGTGCAGTTCGACCCGTGACGGCAACTTGGGCATGGACATGGGCCAACGTTAAGGCCTGTGAGCCGTGCGTCATCCGGGTGATCCACGACTCGCGCTTTTCTACCTGCCGTTCGCGGGCCGTCCTCCTCGGTGGAGGAGTCCTGCCGGGTCTGGACGGGGACTGTCAGGCTGCCTCGCTCATGACAACGTCAGGACGGAACTCCGTGACCGTATCGCCCGCCGCCGGCGTCGTGTCCTCGCCCCTTCCCTCGCCCACGGCCGTACGCGGTGCGAGCGCGCCGGTGGCGATGGACGTGGCCATCGCGTTCGCCGTGTCGTGGAAGCCGTTGGTGAAGTCGAAGGCCAGCTTCGTGACGATGACGATGACGACGAGGAACGTGATCTGCTCCATGACTCGATGTAAGCAAGCACGGGCCAATGCCCGGCGAACGCGAGGCAGAGCGCGTGCCAGGTATCTCTGTTGATCTCGTGTGCTGATGCCACGCCCCGCTCGTGTGGCGGCAGGGGCGGCGGCGCAGACTTAGGCGTATGACGACGTACGCAGAACTGCTCCGTTCCTTCGCCCGTACCCGTGCCTCGCTCGACGGCGAGGAGGTCACGTACTGGTGGTCGGGAGACGTGTACTCCTGGGCGCCCGACGAGCCCTACCAGCGGGTCTTCGGGTTCGAGGGGCTGAACGTCGCCCGCCTGGTCCAGGACGCCGAGGCCGGCCCGGACGCCTATCAACTGCTCACCCGTGAGGCCGCGTTCTATCTGGATCCCGCCAGCCGCGAGATCCTGGAGACCTGGCAGGACCTGCCGGTGGTGCACGTGTGGAACGACCCGGCGAACCAGAAGTGGCGCCCCTTCCCGATCCCCACGACCGAGCTGGGCGAGCAGGTCTGCTTCAGCCTGGAGATCCCGCTCGCCTACCCCTCGCCGCTGCCGGTGGCCCAGTACCCGCTTGCCTCGGCGGGGGACACGTACAAGGCCCTGGAGCTCTTCCAGTTCTTCGCCGACCGGGCCGACCTGGACGGTACGGCGCCGAGCGTCCCGGCGACCATGTCGTGGTCGCGGATGTCGCCGTGGCTGCCGTGGATGGCGCGCGGCCAGCGCCCCGGGGGGCTCACGTTCCACTGCCGGGGCCGCAAACTCGGCTCGTACGCCGAGGTCCCCGAGCGCACCCGTGCCTACATCGCCGACCACCACCCGGAGTTCGCCCGGGCGCCGCGGGAGTGGAGCGAGCCGAACGAGACGAGCTGGACGTACTGGCGCAAGCTCAACCCGCCGCAGCAGCCGGAATGATGATCTAGAGTTCCCCTGCGCGGCAGGCAGATGACCTGCGGCGTTTACATTCGAATCAGGGGTGGGGATTGATCACTTCGAAATCGGCTGCCGCTTCGCGGCGGCACAGACCCCCGGCGGCGCGGCGCATGGCCGCCGCGGCGGTGGCCGGGGGCATGACACTGGTGGGCTGGGGGCTCACCACACCGGCCGCACACGCGGCCGAGAGCGACATCTCGTTCTCCAACGTCGTACTCAACAACGGCAAGCCCGTCGTCGTCGGCATCAGCGCCGCGGTCGAGGCCCCGTTGACGTACACGGTGAAGAGCAAGGTGACGCTCGACGACTGGTGGGTCGAGGCGTACCGGGGCACCTACGGGAAGAACGAGTACACGCTCGCGGCCTCCGTGATCCGGTGGAGCTGCGCCAAGTCGTCCGCGGGCGGTTACACCTACCGCGACTGCGACGAGACGATGTACATCGACCCCGACGACATGCCGGTCGGCAATGGCAACCGTCTCGTCAACAGTGACGCCACCGCGTGGAAAAGCCTCGGTACGGCCATCAAGAAGGACGGCAGTTGGGACACCGACCTGCTGTCCGCGACGGTCCGCCTCCAGCGGGCCTCGCGGATCCAGAAGATGAACGCCTCTCCGGAGCCCGTCACCAAGGGCAAGCCGATCACCGTCACCGGTGTCGTGCAGCGCGCCAACTGGGGTGCGCACCGCTACGACAACTATGGCGGCCGGTCGGTGAAGTTGCAGTTCAAGCCCGCCGGTTCCAGCACGTACACCACGGTCAAGTCGGTGACCGCCAGCAGCACCGGTCAGCTCAAGACCACGGTGACCGCGTCCAAGGACGGCACCTGGCGCTGGCGCTACAGCGGCAACACCACGACCGGGGCGAGCAACTCCTCGGGTGACTACGTGGACGTGAAGTAGCCCCTGGCTGCTCACGGACCGTGTCCCGGCCGGTCACCGCACCGGCCGGGACACGGTCCGGACACCAGGTCCGGCCGCGTCGGGCGTCGAAGGCGGGTCCAGGTCCCGATCGTCCGCATCGGCGCACCATGGCAAGGGGTCAGAGGCTCACCGTGTGTTCCGAGCAGCACGGTTCCCGGTGCAGCTGCCGGGCCACGTCCAGCCACGTTGTCGTGTCGTTCGGCGCGTGCTCGCCGTCTCCGGCGGTGTCGTAGGCGTCGATCAGGTCCTGGCGCCGGTGGACGGTGCCGTCGCGCATGACCCAGGAGGTGTTGACCAGGGTGTCGAAGTCGGTGAAGGGGTCGCCGTCGACGGCCACGAGGTCGGCCAGCCTGCCGGGTTCGAGGGTGCCCAGGTCGTCGTCCACGCCGAACAGCCGGGCGGGGACGGCCGTCGCGGTGCGCAGCGCCCGCGCGGGGGAGAGACCGGCGGCGTGCAGGGCGCGCAGGCTCAGGTGGAGGTGGAGGCCGATGGGGGTCAGGGGCGCGTCCGTGCCCAGGGCGACGGTGCCGCCCGCCGCCATGACGCGCAGGTACGTGGCCATCTCGTCGTCCAGGGCGAGCAGGGCCTCCGGGGACGGCGGGGTCGCGGCGTAGGTGCGGACGGCCGCGGTGTCCCAGGGCGGCATGAGGACGGTGACCCGGGGATCGTCGGCCAGGCCGGGCGTCAGCCCCAGCAGGGAGAGGGCGGAGAACGGGGTGATGATCAGCTTGAAGTCGCCGCCCCGGTAGGTCTCCACCACGTCCTGGCAGGAGTGGCCGGTGGGCGTCCGCGCACGGCCGTACTCCGACCGCTGGGTGGCGTGCAGATGCGTGGTGAGGTCCTGCCCGACGTTGGCCCCGGGGGACAGCAGATGGCTTCCGGCCGGCACACCGAGCCGTTCGTGCGCCGTCCGGGCCGCCTCCCGCATCGTCCACGCGGGCGCCCGGACATAGGTCTTCACGAAGTCGTAGTCGAGGTCGACGGCCCGTCGCAGCGAGCGCCGCACCCCGTCGCGGGTCCGGTGGGCCCGGCCCATGCTGTACGCGACCCGGCTGCCGTCGATCAGCTCGCCGGTGCCGAACAGCCGGGGCGCCGTCATCCGGCCCGCGGCCACGGACTCGCGGATCCGCACGGCCTCGTGGGCCTGGCCGCCGAGCGAGACGTTGGTGGTGACGCCGTAGGCGAGCATGAGGCTGCCCTGCCGTCCCCCGTAGGTGCCCTGCCAGGGGTGGGTGTGGGCGTCCCACAGGCCGGGCAGCACGGTCGAGGAGGAGGCGTCGATCCGCCGCGCCGCGGCCTGGCCCCGGCCCCGGTGCGGTTCCACGGCGACGATGCGGTTGCCGCGCACGAGGAGGTCGACGTCGTCGCGGACCGTCTCGCCGGTGCCGTCCCACAGGCGGCCCGCGTGCACCCGTACCACGTCCGAACGGGCGGGCACGTGGTGCCGGTACTCCAGCGGCACGTGCACCGTGCGGGACCGGAAGCGGCCCCGGTCGACGAGTCTGAGCCGGCCGCTCGCCTCGTAGAGCAGGGTGGCCGAGTCGCCGGACCAGGAGGGGTGGTCGGCGGCCTCGTCCGTGATCCGCCGCGGCCGGCCGGCCGGGCTGCCGTCCTCGTGCACGGGCAGGACCCACAGGGCGGACTCCATGACGAAGGCCATGGCCGAGCCGTCCGGCGCCCAGACCGGGCCGGCGTTGCCCCGGTCGGCCAGCGACGCGTGCGGCGCGGGCTGGTGGACGCTCCACTGCCCGGTGCCGGTGTCGACGACGCGGATGAGGTTGTACCCCTCGCGGAACCGCTGGTTGAGCCGATTGCGGTCGCAGAAGGCGAGGTAGCGGCCGTCGGGCGACCAACTCGGCGCGCTGGGCAGCCCGTTGGCCCCCAAGGGCGTGACGAGCTGCCTCTCGGCGCCCGTCGCCAGGTCCCTGACGATCAGGTTGCCCGTACTGTCCTGGCAGGCCAGCCGGGTGCCGTCGGGGGAGAGGACCGGGTTCAGCCGGCCGCCGGTCGCGAGCACCTCGTCGCGGCCGTCGGCCGGCCAGTGGCGGTGCACGCCGATCAGGCCGTTGCCGTCGGGACCGCCCTCGTAGGAGTAGAGGACGCTGCGTCCGTCCGGTGCCCACGACGGCATCTGGACGTAGGCGGACGCGTCGCCCCGGACGATCCTGCGCGGACGGCGGCCGATCGGCATGACGTACAGGCCGTCCAGCGCGGCGAACGCGACGGACGCCCCGTCGGGGGAGAGCGCGGGGAGGTGGACGCCACGGACCGGGCGGGCGTCCGTGGAGTCGAAGTCGCGGATCTTTCGGCGGTAGGCGGGGCGGGGGACCTCGATGGTCGCAGCGAACGGAACCCGCTCGGCGCTTGTGGTTGCTTCGGACCCCTCGGACCCCTCGGATCCGCCGTCCGCAGTCGATCCTCCGGGACGCCGGACCCGTACCTCCCCGTCCGCGACGTAGAACAGCTTCCCGTCGTCGCTCCACGACGGCGGCTGGGGCGACACGTCCTCCCCGTCGGTCACCGGCTCGCCGTCCACCGCCAGGACGGAGGTCGCCGCGTTGGCCTGCTGGGCGGGGGCCGCGACATGGACGTACGCCACCTGCCCGGTCCTGCTGACGGCGGGGCCGACCAGGGTGCCGGTGTCCACGGTGCGCTCCACCGCCACGGCGCCGCCGCCGGCCGGTACGGAGGCCAGGACGCGGGCGCCGTCCGCGCCGGCCCTGACGAAGAGGACCCGCTCCCCGTCCGGGTACCAGGCGGGGTCGGAGTCCTCCACGCCGCTGTCGGCGGTGAGCCGGGTCAGCTCGCCGGAGCGCACGTCCACCGTCCAGATCGAGTAGGAGCTCCCCTTGGCCGGATCACCGCCCCGTTCGGACGCGAAGGCGATACGTGAACCGTCCGGCGACCACGCCACGGCGCGGTCGTCCCAGGGACCTGACGTCACCTGCCGCAGCCCGGAGCCGTCGGCGTCCATCGTCCACACGTGGAAGCCGCCGCCCCGGTAGGCGCACACGGCCAGCCGCGAGCCGTCGGGCGACCAGGCCACCCGGGCCGGTTCGAGTTCGGGCCCGGTCAGCGCGGTCGCCGTCCCGCCGGCACGGGGGAGCGACCACAGCACGCCCTGGACCTCGATGACGATCCGTTCGCCGGAGGGGGAGACGGCGACGGAGGCGTTGGTGCCGCGCGTGTAGGTCAGCGTCCGCGCCGGTCCGGCGTCCGCGTCGGTTTCCGGCCGGGTCCCGGAGACCGCGGCGTGTGCCGCGGCGGGTGAGAGGGCGATGGCGCCGGCGCCGAGGGTTCCGGCCTTGAGAAGTCCACGACGGGAGACCGCACTGAACTCGTCCATAGGGCGTAACCAATCACACGCGTGTCCTGATGCCACGGCACTTTCACGCCCTGTCGGCCGGACGGGGCACCCGGCCGGGCCACGGTCGGCCGATCCACAGGTTCTAGGTCTAGACCAGTGATGCGGGCGGTACTACTGTTCGGGCCGGAATCCCCGCTTCCCCACCTCGGCCCCATCTCGGCCCCACCTCCCGCTCACCCCCACCCTGCCTCCGCTCACTCCGCATCGCCCTCCACTCACTCCCCTCCGGAGAACGCCACCATGCTGTCTCGTCGTGCCCTCCTCAAGGTATCCGCCGCCACCCTCGCCGCCCCGGCCGTCCTGGCGACGGCCGGACCCGCCTCGGCCACCGCGTCGACCCTCTCCATCGACCTGGTGAACAACACCGGGTCCAACACCGTCTACGCGTACGTCAGCGGCCTGGCCCTGGACAACAACAACGCCTGGTGTCTGGTCCGTTCCGACGGTCGGACCCCGTACTACCCGACCTCCCCGTCCGCCACCGGCACGCCCCTGCCGGTGGACTGCGCGATCCCGCTGAACGCCTCCGGCGCGGCCGCGAGACGCATCACGATCCCCCGGCTCGCGGGCGGCCGGCTGTGGTTCTCCATCGACCAGAAGCTGACCTTCCTGCTCAACCCGGGCCCGGCCCTGGTCGAGCCGTCGGTGACCAATTCCTCCGACCCGAACATCGACATCCAGTGGGCGTTCAGCGAATTCACCTTCAACGCCTCGGAGTTGTACGCCAACGTCACCGCCGTCGACTTCGTCTCCATCCCCGTCGGCCTCAAGCTGACCAACACCTCGGGCGGCACGCAGACCGTGCAGGGACTGCCGAACGGCGCCCTGGACACCATCTGCGCCGGGCTCACCGCACAGCACGCCGCCGACGGCCAGGGCTGGGACCAGCTCATCGTGACCTCGGGCGGCCAGAACCTGCGCGCCCTGAGCCCCACCAACGGCATCGTCCGCAACTCCTCCCTCTTCTCCGGCTATTACGCGTCCTACGTCGACCAGGTGTGGTCGAAGTACGCCTCCACCCCGCTGACCGTCGACACGCAGGCCGCCTGGGGCGCCGTCACCGGCACGGTCTCGGGGGGCCTGCTGACCTTCCCGGGCGTCGGCACCTTCGCCAAGCCCTCCGCCGCCGACATCTTCAGCTGCAACTCGGGGCCGTTCGCCGTCGGCAACGACGAGATGGGCGCCATCACCGCCCGCCTCACCGCCGCCCTCAACCGCAGCACCCTGCTGGCCAACGCCAACCAGCCCGACGGCGAGAACCCGGCCGCCTACTACACGGCCTCGCCCACCAACCACTACGCCCGCTTGGTGCACGCCACCTCCCTCGACGGCCGCGGCTACGCCTTCCCGTACGACGACGTCGTGCCGAGCGGCGGCACCGACCAGTCGGGCGCCGTCCGAGACAGCAACCCCAGCCTGCTGACCGTCACCCTCGGCGCCGTCCACGGCAGCGGCACGACGCCTCCGTCCAACGGCGGTTCCACCAGCGCCTTCTCCACCATCCAGGCGGCCTCCTACAGCAGCCAGAACGGCACCCAGACCGAGACCACCACCGACACCGGCGGCGGCCAGGACGTCGGGTACATCGCCAACGGCGACTGGCTGGCCTACGCGAACGTCGACTTCGGCAGCGGCGGCGCCACCCAGTTCGTCGCCCGGGTCGCCTCCGGCGCCGCGACCGGTGTCAGCGGCCTGGTCCAGGTCGCCCTCGACAGCCCCGCCGCCACACCCGTCGGCAGCTTCGCGCTCGGCAGCACCGGCGGCTGGCAGAACTGGCAGACCGTACCGGCCAACATCAGCAAGGTCACCGGCACCCACACCGTCTACCTGACCTTCGCCAGCGGACAGCCGGCCGACTTCGTCAACCTCCACTGGTTCAACTTCAAGGCCTGACGGGGCTTGTGGGAGCGCTTCCAAGGTTGCACGATGTCGCAGTGATCCCGTCTCCAGCCGTACGGCTCTGCCGCCCCGAGGACCAGGAAGCCCTCGACGACATCTGCATCAGGACCGCGCACAACGGGCAGGACAGCCGGCCCGTGTACGCGGACCCCGGCATCTTCCCGATGACCTTCGAAGCTCCCTACGTGTACCTGGAACCGGAGCTGGCCTTCGTCCTGGACGACGGGCAGGGGCGTGCGGTCGGCTACGTGCTCGGCACCGCCGACACGCCCCGGTTCGTCGAGGAGTACCGGGCCCGGTGGCTGCCCCTGGTCGCCGGGCGCTACCCGGAACCGAGCGGGCCGCCGCTCACCCCGGACGACACCATGATCCCGCTGCTGCACCACCCGGAGCGGATGATCGTCCCCGAAGTCGCCGCGTACCCCGCCCACTTGCACATCGACCTGCTGCCGGACTGGCAGGGGCGGGGTTACGGACGGGCCCTGATGCGAGCGTTCCTCGGGGCCCTGGGGGAGCGGGGCATCCCCGCCGTCCACCTCTGCATGGTGACCGCCAACACCCCGGCCAGAGCCTTCTACGACCGGCTCGGCTTCCACGAGATCGACGTCCCCGACCCCGGACCGGTCACCTACCTCGGCCGCAGCACCACGGAGCTGGACACCCTGTGAACACCCGGCCGTTCTCCTCCCCGGCCTGGGCGTACGAACTGGCGGAGGCGCTGCTGAGCGAGGTGCTGCCGCGCCGGTGGGCGCACTGCCGGGGCGTCGGCGGCCGTGCCGCCGGGCTCGCTCCGGTGCTGGGCGAGCACGCGGCACTGCTGGAGTCGGCCGCCGTGCTGCACGACATCGGCTACGCCCCGCCGCTGGCCGGAACCGGCTTCCACCCCCTCGACGGCGCCCGCTACCTGCGCGACCGCACCGGGGCCGACGACCGGATCGTGCGTCTCGTGGCCAACCACTCCTTCGCGCTCCTCGAAGCCGAGGAGCGCGGTCTGCGTGCTGAGCTGGAGGCCGAATTTCCGCTCCTCGACGACGAGTTGCTCGTGGACGCGCTGGTCTACTGCGACATGACGACGACGCCCGACGGACAGGTCACCACGGATCGGGCGCGGATGGACGAGATCGTCGGGCGGTACGGGGCGGACAGCGTCGTGGGGCGGTTCATCCGCAGGGCCGCGCCCGGCATCCGGGCGAGCGTGGCGCGGATCGAGGCCCGGGTGGCAGAGGGTGGATGAGGCCCATCGGCCGATGCCGTAGGGGTGCCCGGCGGTGGGTGGTCAGTGGTCGCGGGCGTTCGGGCGCAGACGTACGGGCAGTGACAGGTGTCCATTGCTGATCAAGGTGGGCAGGGGCCGCAACTCGGCAGCGGGAACGGCGAGTTCGAGGTCGGGGAAGCGGTCGAAGAGCAGCCGCAGGGCGGTGGCGACCTCTAGGCGCGCCAGGGGAGCGCCCAGGCAGAAGTGGACGCCGTGGCCGAAGGCGAGGTGGTCCTTCGTGGGGCGGGTGACGTCGAAGCGGTCGGCGGTCGGGCCGTGCCAGTCGGGGTGGCGGTTGGCGGCGGCGTAGGAGGCGAGGATCGCCTCGCCCCGCGCGATCGTCCGCCCGTCGGGAAGGGGGATGTCGGTGAGGGCGAAGCGCAGCGGCAGATGCTTGATCGCGGGTTCGTGCCGCAGCGTCTCCTCGACGACGTCGCTCCAGTCGGCCCGGCCGGCGCGGAGATGGCCGAGCTGTCCGGGGTCGGTCAGCAGGGCGGTGACCGCCTGGTCGATGACGTTGACGGTGGTCTCGTAGCCCGCGCTGATCATCAACAGGAGGGTGTCGCGCAGTTCGCCGTCGGTGAAGCCGCTGCCGTCGCCCTCGTGGTCGCGGGCGGCGATCAGGAGCGAGGTCATGTCGTCGGCGGGTTCGGCGCGCTTGTCCGCGATGAGCTCGTCCAGGGCCTTGTACAGGGAGGCGGTGTTCGCGGCGGCCTCCTCGGCGGTGAGGGTGGTGTCGAAGACGCCGTCGACCACGGAGCGGAAGCCCTGGAGCCGGCTGTCGGGGACGCCCATGAGCCGACCGATGACCGCGATCGGCAGGGGGTAGGCGAAGTGCTCGCGCAGGTCCACGCTGTCCCCGGCGGGCCGGGAGCCGAGGTCGTCGAGGAGGCCGGTGACGATGGATTCCACGACCGGTCGCATGTCCTGGATACGGCGGGCGCTGAGGGCCGGTGCGACCATGCGGCGCAGTCTGCGGTGGTCGCCGCCGTAGGCGGTGAACATGCTCTCCACGGCGATCCACAGGGCCAGCGGCCAGGTGGACACCGTCTCGGCGAAGGCCGGCCAGTGGGCGCGGCCGTCCTTGGAGACCTGTGCGCTGGTGAGCAGCTGCTTGAGGAGGGCAGGGTCGGTGACCGACCAGACGGTCAGGCCGAGGACGTCCACCCGGGCGGCCGGGCCCTGGCCGCGCAGGGCCCGGTGCTCGGCGTGGTGGTCGGTCGCTTCGGGGTCCAGGACGAGTGTCGGCTCTTCGGGCACGGAGGGCTCCTTCACAGGGCGGGGTCCGCCGCCGGGAACGCGTCGGTGAGGTGCCTGACGGCGGCTCCGGCGACGGTGTCCCCGCGGGTGCGTGTCGGTCTCGTACGACTGACCGGGCGGCACCCGCGGCTGTGACACATGGCCGGAAAGGCGGGACACGCCGTCCGCACCCGCACCCGCACCGGGCGTTGAGCCCTCAGCCCCTCATGCGAAAGCCCCTCATGCGAAAGTCCTTGTGCGAAAGTCCCTTGTGCGAAAACCTCTCATGCGAGGCGGCCGAAGACGTGGTTGGCCGGTGCGTCGGGGTCGTCGCCGTAGAAGAACTCGGACGCCGCCCTGTGGTATTCGGTCCGTGACAGGGCGCCGGAGGCGTCGAGGTCGAGGGCGTGGAAGACCTCGGCGCACTCGTCGTCGGCGGCCCGGCCCGTGCTGCCGAAGATGTGCGTGAACTCGGTGAGGCTGATCGCGTCGTCGCCGTCGTCGTCGGCCAGGTCGAAGAAGCGGTCGGCGACCGGGGCGAGCTCCTCGGGGTAGCGGGCGCGGTCGGTGAAGGCGCCGGCGAAGGCCTGCGTCATCTCCGCCGACGTCACCCTGTCGTCCTTGTCGGCGTCGGCGGGGGCGATCACGGTCTCCCAGAACCCGTGCATTGTGTCGAGCATCTGCTGTGCTTGCAGGGCGCCGGGCGGGATGCCCCTGGCCCGGAGGTAGCGCTCGCCCATCATGACGACGTCCTGC
The DNA here is from genome assembly GCF_042732375.1 of Streptomyces sp. NPDC059785. Lineage (NCBI taxonomy): Bacteria > Bacillati > Actinomycetota > Actinomycetes > Kitasatosporales > Streptomycetaceae > Streptomyces > Streptomyces sp. NPDC059785. The sequence continues at coordinate 4,273 of NZ_JBHWHV010000050.1, read as the reverse complement.
CGCGTGATCGCACCGTCGCTGTCCACGTCGGCGGCGCGGAACCACCGCTCGTACTTGCGTTTGCGCAGCTCATCCAGCAGCTCATCCATAGGCGCAAGGTAAGTCCGCGGCGGCGGTCCGGCCAGGCCGATTCCCGGTCGGTCGCCGTCGTGGAGCGGGAATCGGAAGCCGCGGTGGAGCACTGCTTCCGGGACGGCGGCTACTCCTCGGCGGTGCGGTCGAGCAGGTGCAGGGCGCGCAGGGACGCCTCCAGGGCGAAACGGTGGTCGGGGTCGGCGAGACGGTCGCCCAGGAAGGTGTCCAGATTGCGCAGCCGGTAGCGGACGGTCTGGGCGTGTACGCCCAGCATCTCGCCGACCTGCTCGGCGGGTGCCCGGGTGGAGACGTGCACGCGCAGGGTCTCCACGAGCCGGTCGCGGCGGCTGGAGGGAAGCTGGTCGATCGGGGCCAGCTCGCGGGCCGCGATGTGGGAGACGAGGGCCGGATCCGACAGCAGCCACAGTGTCACGAGGTGGTCCTCGCAGCGGACGACGGGAGCGTCCTCCACCACTCCGTCGTCGATCAGCTGGAGCACCCGCCGGGCCCAGCGGACGGAGTCCGCCGCCTGGGCCAGCGGCACGGTCAGCCCCACCACGGCGCGTGAGCCCGGCAGGGCCGCGTCGAGCATCGCCCGGCGCTCCGGGGTGAGCGCTCCGGGGATCAGCAGGTGCGGCTGCGGGTTGTCCAGGTCCGCCAGGACGTCGTCGGCCAGCCCGGCTTCCAGGTGCTCCGGCACCGGCGAGCGCAAAGCGATCATGGTGATGTCGGTGGGCAGTTGCCAGGCGGCGGCCTCGCAGAGCCCGGTCAGCGCCTGGGGCAGGGGCGGAGCGGCGAGAATGAGGTGCAGCAGCCGTCTTCGCTGCGCCGACACGTCGGAGAACGCCCGCGACTGCGCCTCGACGTAGCCCTCGCGGGTGATCCGCCCCAGCTCCTCGACGTAGGCGAAGAGGGCGTCGGCGAAGGCGAGGATCAGGGTGGGGGAGAGCCGGTACTGCTGGCCGACGGCCTTGGCGCGGCGGAGTGCGATGCGTGCGCCGAGCCGGTACGCCCCTTGCAGGGTGTCCAGTTCGCGGCCCTCGTAGGCTTCCACGCGGCCGAATCTGCGCAGGAGTTCGTCGCGGACCGCGGCGTTCTTGCCCGGGTCGGCGACGCGGTCCACGAAGGCGTTGAGGGCCTGTTCCACCCCTTGCCGGATGGCGTCGGCGTTGGGGCCGTTGAGCAGACGGCCGTAGACCGGATAGGCCCGGGTGACCTCGATGCGGATCTCCTGCATGAGGCCGGGTAACTGCGGTCGCATGAAGGCGGCGAACTCCTTGGGAAGGGGTTCGAGCGGTTCCCCGATCTCCGGCGGCCGCGTCATTGAAGGCATGAGTGCCGTCCCTTGCTCTCCGGTGCCCACGGTGCGCCGGCCGTGTGCCTCCCGGGGCCCGTGAGAGGGAGGCGCACGACCGGACTTGAGGTGATGCGTGTCTGGGCTGTTGAAGCTAAATCATGTTGGGTGGGACGTACACAGGCTGTACACATTCGGAGGGGCGGGGACGGGACCGGGCTGCCGAGATGGCCGGGAATCGCCGTCGCGTGGCCGTTAGTCGACGGCCGAGTGCCAGTTCTCCGAGAGGCGCTTGCCCGCGTCGGGGGCGACGGTGCCGGGGGCGTTCAGACCGGCGAGGGAGGTCTGGGTGTCGTTGAGCGTCAGGCTGTTCTTCCCGGCGGCGGAGGGCAGCCCGGTCTTGGCGTTGACCGCGGCGTCGATCAGGCCCAGGCTCAGGCCACAGCCGCTGGCGCCCGGCACGGCGAAGGTGCTGTCGTTCTGGGACGCCCCGGTGAGGTTGATGCGGCTCATCTCGCCGTCGTCGGCGACCGTGCCGTCACCCTTGAAGAAGGACATACCGAACTCGGGGTACTGCACGTTGCTCGGGTGCAGGACGACGGGGTTCGCCTGGGTGCCGATGTAGCACTTGCTGCCGAGGAACGGGTTCTCCAGGTGGATGCGGACCGGGATGGCGACGATCGGCCGGCCGGTGACGATGCCGGCGGTCTGGTCGAAGTCGTAGGGCGCGCCGACCGATTCCACCGTCGCCGTGATCTTGTTGAGGGAGCTGTTGCTGAGCTGCTCGCAGATGGCAGTGATCGCGGGCACGTTGCTCGGGCACATCAGCCCCAGCAGACCGCCGGGGACGGTGGCGGAGTCGGCGACGAGGGCGCCGCCGGCCGGTGCCACGACGGAGCTGGTGCCGTCGGAGTTCTGGATGACGCCCATCTGGAGGTTGGTCCTGCCCGTGGTCACGGTGGTGTTGCCCAGCTTGATGGACCCGCTCGCGGAGGAGGAGACGACGCACTGCGGGGTACGGGCCAGGCCGTCCGCGGCCAGCATCGCCGCCGCGTCCACGGGACAGCGGGTGAAGGGCGCCCACTCCCCGTTCGGCTGCGCGGCGGCGGCCGTCGCGGTGCCCATGGAGGCGACGGCACCGAGCGCGGTGCCGAGCGCGGTGGCGGTGGTGGCGAGTCTGGTGCCGAGGGAGAACCGCATCATGTGGCCTTCCGGGAAGGTGGATCGGGGCGGGGTGGGTCAGCGTTCGGGTACGGGGATCTTCTTGGGCCGGCCGTCTTCGGTGCACTCGTCCGGGTTGAGCACATCGGCCGAGACGAAGCAGGTCTGGCCCTGGATCTGCTTGGTGTAGTTGTCGGGGCCCGAGACGGAGGCGGTGAGCAGGCGGTCGAGGTTCTCGCCGTCGGCCGTGCCGCAGCCGGTGAAGGCGGGGATGCTGAACGTGCCGGTCAGCGGGCCGCCGGAGAGCAGCAGATAGCCGGTGGCGACCTCGCCGGTGGTCTGTTCGCCCCTGCCGTGCAGGATCAGATGGTCACCGGGGAACTTCTCCGGCTCCGGGTCCTTGGAGGCCAGGGACGACTTGGTCCGGCAGTTCGCGCCGACGTCCAGCTCGGTGCCGTTGACCTCCAGGGACGTCACCCGCAGCACGATCGGCGCCCGGACGTAGGTGTCCGTGCTGGTGAAGACGAAGTCGGTGGTGCCGTAGGAGTCGATGGTCATCGGGCCGGCCTGCTCCAGCACCATGGTGGCCGTCGTCGGTGTGAAGTCGAAGGTCAGGAACGTCGCCTTGAACGGCTGGGTCTCCTTGCGCTGCTGGTACCAGAGGTCGGCGGTCGAGTGCTGGGTGATGCTGGCGCCGCTGAAGTCGGGGAAGAACTCGAACTGCGGCTCGCCCTGGGTGATGAGCGTGCAGAACGGCGGGATCAGCGCGGCCCCGTCGAGCTTCTTCACGTTGGAGTAGCCGGTGATGTAGGCGTCCAGCGACATCGGTCCGGCCGGGTACTTCTCGTCGTACTTGCAGGGCGGCACGGTGCTGTCGGCGGCCGTGCCGCCCGCCTGGGGATCGGCCACCTTCGGGGCACGCTCGCCCTGCCCGCCCGCCGGGTCCTCCTCCGACTGCCCCGGTGTCCCGGAGGCGGAGGGCGATCCGCCCGGGGACTCCGTACCGCCGCCCTGGTCCGCGCCGAGGGAGACGGTCGCCAGCAGGCCCCCGTCCGGTGCCCCGTCGGCGAGGCGGCAGTCGACGGTCAGTGACTCGGGGTCGGCGGTGCCGCCGTCCTCGGCCGACAGTGTCAGGTCGACGGCGAGGTCCCCGGCGGTGAACGTCAGGTCGTGCGTGCCCTGTCCGGTCACCGAGGGGACGTCCCCGGTCGTGGTCAGGGTCAGCGGCCCGGACGGCGGCAGGGTAACGGGTTCGGCGCTGCCCCGCCAGGTCGCCCCGGCGCCGGCCTCGCCCTGCGCGACCTCGACCCCGAGCCTGGTGGCCGCCCGGACACCTGCCGCACCCTTCGCGGTGAGGTCCTGCACCGCCTGCTCCGGCAGCTCGACGGTCGTGGACACGTCCGTGGGCCCGACCGGCTCACCGGCGGCCGCCCGCTCCGGCAGGGTCGCCGAGACGCGTACCGTCGCCTGCTGCTCTCCGGACGGGAGCGTGCACACGTACGGCAGGGCTGCGTCGACCACCTGCGCGCGGGCCGCGCCGGCCGCGACGGGCACGGTGGCGGCCAGCACGACGAACGCGGCGACGGCCGCGCGCCGGGCACGGCCGCGGACCGGGGGGCGAAGGGTGGTGGAGGGGCCTGTCATGCGTCGCTCCGTTCGGGCCGAGCGGGGTCGTGGGCGTACGGCGGGCGGCTCGTGAGCGCTCAGCTCGCGAGGAGCAGCCGGGCCAGCAGGGGCCGGAAG